>CAZKAX010000020.1:0-38265 GCA_964550775.1 uncultured Novosphingobium sp.
CTGGAAGGCCCCTCTGGGGGGGGGGGTGGCTCTTCCGATCTCGCGCCGCGCGCCCCCCCCTCGCTGGCCGGTGAGCCCCCTCCGTCAACCGTTCCGGCAGCCACCTCCCCCAAAGGGGGAGGATTTGGGGTACGCCCCGCCGCCGTGGCTAGCCGCTTTTTTTGCGCGCCGGACAGGCGGAACCGGCTCGCCACACTTTCGGCCAGCGGCACGTCAGCGGGGAGCAGCGCGGCGAGGCGGCGCAGGGCATCCGGCGTTGCCGCCTGGCAGCGTTCTTCCGCGACCAGCCGGGACAGCGCGGCGACGTCCGCCTCGGGCAGGACCACCGCCAGCACGCCCAGCTCTGCCATCCGCGCCACGGTCGGTGCCGGATCGGGCAGGCCCAGGAGGTTCATCATCTCCATCCCCACCCGCTCACGCGAGAGGCCTTTCAGCGTTGCGGCCAGTTCGGTGCAGGCTGCTTCGGCTTCGGGATCCGCGGGTTGGCTGCCAAACCTCGCCTGAAAGCGGAAATAGCGCAGGATCCGCAAGTGATCCTCGCGGATGCGTTGGCGGGCATCACCGATGAAGCGCAGACGCCGCGCGGTGAGGTCGTCGCGGCCGCCGAACCAGTCAAAAATCTCGCCGCTGGCAGGATCGGCATAGAGCGCGTTGATCGTGAAATCGCGCCGCGCGGCATCGTCCTGCCACTCGCTGGCGAAAGCCACCGTGGCGCGGCGGCCATCGGTCGATACGTCATGACGCAAGGTGGTGATTTCCACCGGACCGCCTGCCAGCAGCGCGGTAATTGTCCCGTGCTCAATTCCGGTGGGGATCGACCGGATCTGCGCGGCATTCAGGCGCGCAATCACCTGATCTGGCAGCAGCGGCGTGGCAATATCGACGTCCTTGACCTCGATCCCCAGCAGGGTGTCGCGCACCGCTCCGCCGACGTAACGCGCGTTACCCGCCCCTAACGCAACATTCAGCGCGCGCAGATCGTCGCGCTCCATCCATGGGGCTGACAGGCGGTCAGTCATGCCAGGCAATCCGCCGCGCCAGATTGCTGATGATCCCCGCGGTTACACCCCAGATACGATGTTGCTGCCATAGGATTTCGATGTAGCGCCTTTCGCGCCCTTGCCAAATGCCCGAATGCACAGTGTGGTTATCGGCATCGAATACGAAATCGACCGGGGCTTCGAACCACTGGGCTACTTCGGTGGGGTTGGGGTTCAAGGTAAGATCGGGCGGAACCACGGCGACTACCGGGGTAATTTCATAGCCGCTGCCGGTGCGATAGATGTCGCTGGTACCAATCACCTGGACGTCGCGTTCGTGGATACCCAGCTCCTCCCAGGCTTCGCGCAGGGCGGCTTCGACCGGGGTTTCGCCGGGATCGATCTTGCCGCCGGGGAAGGCTACTTGCCCGGGGTGAGAACGCATGTTGGAGGGGCGGTGGATCAGCAAAAAGCCTGGCCGTTCGCGTTCGGTAACGGCGGCGAGCACGGCGGCGGGGCGCAGATCCTTGGTGGCAAAGTCCACTTCGTCGCGGTGCTCGATTTCGCGCGCGTGGCCTTCGGTGTGCAGCCGGGTGAGGCGCTTGACCAGGCTCATGCCGGAACCAGCGAAAAGCGCTGCCCCTGGCTGGTTACGACCAGATCGGTATCGGCCAGATCGACCAGTTGCAGCCAGGTGCTGCGGTTGATCCGCGCTTCGGTGCCGTGGCGGACCGCCAGATAAAGCGCAGGCAGCTCCGGATCTCCGCGCGCGATCAGCGGGTGCTGCGCGCCTGCCATGACCAGCTCGTCGGTATTGAGCCGGAATGCGAGTTCGCCATCCTGCCGGACTACATCAGTGGCGATGAAGGCGGCATCCTCCACCGCGATCGATTGCTTTTCATGCGGAGTGACGAGCCAGTGCTGCCCCGCCGCATCGCGCCACAACAGGCTGGCAAAGGCGCGGATCATCGCCGGGCGTCTGATCTCTCCGCCGTCATGGAACCAGCGCCCATTGGCGCGGATCGTCATCAGACTGTCGCTGATCGATGCGGGCCGCCACTGTTCCACCGGCGGCAATTTGCGCGCGGCCACCAGCTCGGCAATTTCGGCCAGGCTCAGCGCGGCAAGATCGGGGGGGACATCATAAGGCACCACAGCGCGATGCCAGATCGGTTCAGGCTTTCCAAGGCCCCAGCATGCCTTCGCGGGGCAGCACGGCGGGATTGTCGGTACGAACCAGCAGGCGGCGCTGCTCGAACGGGCCGGGCAGGTCCCATTGGCCGGTCCAGTCATTGGTGAACTGCCAGAACCGCCCGTAGTATTCCGGATCGCCGATCATCACCTGTGGCAGTGGCGCTTGCGGGCTGAGTGCGGACAGGGCTGCGGTCATCAAGGCCTGGCCATAGCCCATGCCTTGCGCCGCCGGCTCAACCGCAACCGGGCCGACCATGATCATCGGATGCCGCCGCCCGGACGGATCGGTCAGCGCGACCGGCCAGCACTGAATTGTGCCGACCAGATGTTCAGCCGCGTCCAGCGCGGCAAAGGACAGGGCGGGCAGCCAGTCCATCCCCTCGCGCACCTTGTAGGCGGTGCGGCTCTGCCGACCCGGCTCGAACGCGCGGTCGAGCAGCGCTTCGGTCAGCGCGGGATCGACATTGTCGAGCGGGATGAGTGTGGCCTGAGACATAGGCCGCGCCCGTTAGGGCAGGGGGGCGGCCTTGTCGATGCTATTTGCGTGTCAGGCGCAGCAATCGCGCGCCCTTGCCGTCTTCCAGCACATAGAGCGAGCCATCGGGTGCCTCGCGGATTTCGCGAATGCGGTTACCGAGGGGGTAGCGGGCTTCCTCGCGCATGGTCTCCCCCTGAATTGAAACGCGGACGAGCCCGGCGCTGCCCAGTCCCGTGATCAAGGCCTGATCTTTCCATTCAGGCCAAAGCTTGCCCGAATAGAACAGCATGTTGCCGGGCGCGATCACCGGGGTCCAGCTGATAGCGGGGGCGGTGAGATCGAGGCGCGTGGCATGGCGCGGGATCGACCGGCCGTCATAGTGGTCACCGTTCGAAACCAGCGGCCAGCCATAGTTTTGCCCCGGTTTGACCAGGTTGATTTCATCCCCGCCGGCCGGGCCATGTTCCAGGTCCCACAGCCGCCCCCTGGCATCAAAGGCGAGGCCCAGCACGTTACGGTGGCCGAAGGACCAGATCTCTGCGCTGACCCCGCCTTTGTCAGCAAAGGGATTGCCGGGGGCGGGGGTGCCATCAAGATTCAGTCGCAGAACCTTGCCCAGGTTGACTGTCAGGTCCTGCGCCGGGGTGAATTTCTGCCGCTCACCAGAGGCCAGGAAGAGAAACTTGCCGTCCGGTGCAAAGGCGATGCGATGCGAATAGTGCCCGCGCCCGCTGACCTTGGGGAACTGCCGCCAGATCACCTGCAGATCGCGCAGGAACGGCTTGGGCCCAGGTACAAAGGTCGCGCGGCCCAGTGCCGCCCCGCGCAGCTCTCCCTCTCCGGCTTCGGCCCAGGTCAGATAAACCGTGCCACTCTGCGCAAAATCGGGAGCCAGCGCGATGTCGCCAAGCCCACCTTGGCCGCCATAGGCCACTTGTGGCACACCCGTTACAGCCACTTTCTGGCCATCGGTAAGCGAAACCATCCATAGCGTGCCACTTTTCTGCGTGACTAGCGCTGCTCGATCGCCGGGCAGCATGGCCATGGCCCAGGGTTCATCAATCCGCGCCACTTCCGAAACAGCAAAAGCTTCGGTAACCGGGGCAACGGGGCTATCCCCAGCGGCGGACGGGCTGCAGCTTGCCGCAAACAGGCCAAGCGGGGATAGGGCGATCAGGAGTTTTCTGCGCATGCCTGCAACCATCGCCCAGCCGTTCCTGCTTGCCAAGGGGGAGCGTGCGCCCTTGGTGATCGGCGTGGACGAAGCCGGACGCGGACCGCTGGCCGGGCCGGTCGTTGCGGCGGCTTGCCTGCTCGGGCCGGATGCTCCTGCGGGGCTGGATGATTCCAAGAAGCTTTCGGCCAAGCGCCGGGCGGTGCTGGAACCGCAGATCCAGGCCAGCTGCCACTGGGCGCTGGGTGTGGTCGAGGCGGACGAGATCGACCGGATCAACATCTTTGCCGCGACCATGCTGGCCATGACCCGTGCGGTGGCCGAGCTGGCCGCCGCGCTGGGGGAAGAGCCCCACGAGGTGCTGATCGATGGCAACAAGACCCCACATGGCCGCGTGCCCGAATGGCGCTGGGCGGCGCAGGCGATTGTTGGCGGCGATGCGCTGGAACCCTGCATTTCTGCGGCCTCGATCCTGGCCAAGGAACACCGCGACCGGGTGATGCGGGAACATGCCGTGCGCTGGCCGCACTACGGCTGGGATCGTAACATGGGCTATGGCACGGCGGAACACATAGCGGCCCTGCAGCAGCATGGCCCCAGCCCGATCCACCGCCGCAGCTTCGCGCCGGTGGCGCAGCTGGTGTTGATTTGAGTCCGCACCGGCGCGGGAAGGAATCTTTTTTTCGGCCAGAGTCCTCAGGGCCACACCACCACATCTTGAGTCCACTGCGAATCCCGAGACTCCACATCCTGTGTGGGACTCGTTCTGTTCCGCCGATCTTTACACCGTCTTAACCATGAATCCCTAGGATTCCCGCGGAGTCTTTGCTTGACGCGAGACTCCGGATGACTCACCCTGTGGATAACTTTTAGGGGGTTTGAAGACACATCATGGGCCAAATGCTGGTGGGCGAGAAAGCGCGGCTGCGCGCTGTGAAGGAAGTCGTGCGGCCCGATCTGCCGCTCGGCACGATCCTTGATGGCGATTGCATCGAAGCGATGCGGACGATCCCCGATGCCAGCGTCGACATGATTTTTGCCGATCCGCCGTACAACCTGCAACTGGGCGGTGACCTGTCGCGCCCCGATGGCAGCCATGTCGACGCGGTGACCGACCACTGGGACCAGTTCGACAGCTTTGCCGCCTATGACAAGTTCAGCCGCGAATGGCTGACCGAGGCCCGCCGGGTGCTGAAACCCAATGGCTCGCTGTGGGTGATCGGATCCTATCACAACATCTTCCGGCTCGGCGCGATGTTGCAGGACATGGGGTTCTGGATCCTCAACGACATCGTCTGGCGCAAGGCCAACCCGATGCCCAATTTCAAGGGCACCCGCTTTACCAACGCGCACGAAACGCTGATCTGGTGTTCGATGGGGGAAAAGGCGAAGTACACCTTCAACTACCGCGCGATGAAGACGCTGAATGACGAATTGCAGATGCGCAGCGACTGGGTGCTGCCGATCTGCGGCGGGCAGGAACGGCTGAAGCAGGGCGGGCACAAGGTCCACCCGACGCAAAAGCCCGAGGCGCTGCTCTACCGGGTGATGCTCGCCACCACAAACAAGGGCGATGTGGTGCTCGACCCGTTCTTCGGCACCGGCACCACCGGCGCGGTGGCCAAGCGGTTAGGGCGCGAATGGATCGGGTGTGAGCGCGAAGGCGTCTATCGCCAGGCCGCGCTGGAACGGATCGAACTGGCCCTGCCGCTCGATGAAAGCGCGCTGACCACGATGCAGAGCGCGCGCTCTGCCCCCAAGGTGGCGTTCGGGACCCTGATCGAAACCGGCTGGATCGCGCCGGGGGCGCAAGTGTTTGACAAGAAACGGCGGTTCAAGGCCACGGTCCGGGCCGATGGCTCGCTGGTGCTGGGCGCGGACAGCGCCTCGATCCACGGCCTCGGCGCGAAAGTGCAGGGTGCTCCCAGCTGCAACGGCTGGACTTTCTGGCACATCGAGCATGAGGGCGAACTGAAACCGCTCGACGCGATCCGGCAGCTGTATTTGCTCGCGACCGAGGATTGATCTGGCATTCGTCATTGCGAGGAGCGTAGCGACGAGGCAATCCAGAGAGGCAGCGCACAATCGCCCTGGATTGCTTCGCTGCGCTCGCAATGACGAGGAATGAAATTGACCATCTCCCACTACCTCCGCCCGATCGCCCTGTGCGACAGCCCGCAGAGCGAGCATGGGGAGGCCGTGCGGTTAGCGGGCGGGCTGGTCTATGCCAGCCGCTTTGCCCTGATCACGCGCGAAGGCGCGGTGGTTACGGACCGCACGCGTTATGGCGTGGCCAAACTGCGCGCGACGCTGCCCGATCTGCCCGATGCGGTGCGGCAGCAGTGGGACAATCTGCAAAAGGTTCACGCCCCGCTGCAATGCGGAGCGCGGACGCTGCGGCTCGATCAGCCGCAGGTTATGGGCATTCTCAATGTCACGCCGGACAGCTTTTCCGATGGCGGGCAATTTCTCGATGATCCCGAAGTCGCCAATGCCCATGCTGCGGCCATGCTGGAAGCGGGCGCGGCTTTGATCGATGTCGGCGGGGAAAGCACCCGGCCCGGCGCGGCGGCGGTGTGGGAAGGCGATGAGCTGAAGCGCGTGATCCCCGCGGTCGAACGCCTGGTGGCATCGGGCGCGGCGATCAGCGTCGACACGCGCCGTCCGGCGGTGATGGAAGCGGCGCTGGCGGCCGGGGCGCACGTGATCAATGACGTTTCGGCCCTGCGCCACGATCCGCGCAGCCTGGAATTTGCGGCGCGCAGCGGTGCGCCGGTTGTGCTGATGCATGCCCCCGGCGAAGGTGAGGACCTGCACGGCAATGCCGCCTACACCGATGTGGTGCTCGACGTATTTGACTGGCTGGCCGATCGCCGCGATGCGGCACTGGCGGCGGGGATTGCGCGGGACCGGATCGTGCTTGATCCAGGCATCGGCTTTGGCAAATCGATGGCGGACAATCTGGCGCTGCTCAATGCCTTGCCGCTGTTCCATGCGCTGGGCCAGCCGCTGTTGCTGGGGGCCAGCCGCAAGCGGATGATTGGCGCGCTCAGCAACGAAGTCCCTGCGCACAAGCGGCTGGGTGGTTCACTGCTGCTCGCGGCCAAGGGCATGGACGCCGGGGTGCAACTGCTGCGGGTGCACGATGTGCCTGAAACGGTGCAGGCGGTGCACGTCTGGCGCGGGCTGCGTGATGCGGCGCTGACCGATTTCAGCCAGCTGGCCTGATCAGCCGTAACGGGTCGCGGTATCGATCTGCGGAGCCGGTGCCGGGCGCGCCTGCACCGCGTGGATATGTCGCGCAAATTCATCCAGCCGCATCGGCCGGTCAAAAAACAGCCCGTGGGCAAAGCCATCGCGCCAGCGCACCTGGCCAAAGCGCAGCGGCAGGCCCGGCACTTCCAGCCGCACCACTTGCAGCGGGTCCAACTGGCTGCCCAGTTCAATCCGCGCGCCTTGCTGTGACAGATCGACCAGCTGCGCGCGGTAATCGCGCCCGCCGGTGGTCACCAGCGCCGATCCGCGCAACCGCACGCGCAATTGGCGGCGAGGGTAGGGGTTTGGTTCGGCGATGAATTGCGCAACATCGATCGGCGCAGCGAAACGCCCGCCCAGCAGGTCGTCCTTGCGCCACATCACTTCGATCGGATAGCGATCGCCATTGGTCAGTTCGACCAGCAGATAGCGGTCCCCGGGCAGATCGTGAAAGAACCGCAGCCGCAGTCCGCTGTCCGAAACCTCGCGCACGTTGCAGACCCATTCGCCCGCCGGGGTCAGCACCTTGGCTGCGCGCAGCATCAGCGAATGGCGGTCACTGGCGCGGCGTTCGATGAGTTGTACCATGTCGGGCATAAGCCTGTTCCTCGGTTGAGATGGCCTTATGCCGCACAGGTGGTTATCGCCGCGTTAACCATGGCATCGCGCAGTTCGCGTGTTTGTGTGCGGTTGCCAGCGGTGAAACTACGTCTAGACTGCGCACCACGAACCATTTTGGGAGAGCATCCATGAAACGCACCATGCCGCTGGTTCTGGCTGCCCTGATTGGTACGGCCGCGCTCGCTCCGCTCGGCGCCAAACAGGCCGCACCGTTCGCTGCGCAAGTCGCCAATGCCGATCGGCCGGAAGCTGACAAGGCCCGTGATGCCGATCGAAAGCCGGGTGAAGTGATGGCCTTCGCCGGGATCAAGCCGGGGCTCAAGGTGGTCGAACTGGCCCCTGGCGGTGGATACTACACTCGCCTGCTCAGCCTGGCGCTGGGGCCAAAGGGCAAGCTCTATCCGCGCGGACCGCGCATTTCTGCGGCGGTAGAGGAATGGGCCAAGACCCACAGTAACACGTCCCCCGCCGTATCGGGTGCCGATGGCCTGTCCGTGACCGAGGCGGTTGATATGGTCTGGACCACGCTCAACTATCACGATTTCAAAAACAACAAGGTGGGTGAAAAGAGTCTGGCCGACGTGACCAACGCATTCGCTCATGCCGCGCTCAAGCCGGGCGGGGTCTATCTGATCAACGATCACGCTGCCGCGGTTGGTGCGCCCGCCGATGTTACTTCAACACTGCACCGGATCGATGAAGCCACCGTAATCCGTGAAGTGGAAGCGGCTGGCTTCAAGCTTGAAGCCAAAAGCGCACTGCTTTCCCACCCCTCTGACGATCACACGCAAAAGGTGTTTGAAACGGGGGTACGCGGCAAGACTGACCAGTTCCTGCTGAAGTTCCGCAAGGTCAAGGAAAAGGGCCGCCAGCACGTGCACCACTGATCGCGGGGATCACGTGCGGCGGGTGTTCCAGACGCGTTGCACTTCGCCGTCGGGTTCGGGCGGCCAGCCGCGGGCTGTTGCGAACGCGGCAAAATGGCGATGGCGCAGTTGCCAGTAGTCCGCATAGCGAACCATGGCTGTGCGCCCCGGCAGATGCCCGTTGGACTGCAACAGGGCAACCAGCGATGCCGTCACGCGATGTTCGGGGCAGATGGCGTCGGTGTAGGTCCCGATCACGATCCGATCGAAACTAAGACCGCCTTCGAGCTGGTAGCTCCCTTGTGCAGACTTCAGTTTTACAATCAGGCGGTTGCCATCGTGATAGTGGACCAATTCAAGCGTGGCTTCGTCGCTCTCGGCCCGGTATGTGTGCGAAGTATCCCAGAATTGGCCCCCGCTGCTTTTGCTGACCTGGCCAGCACTGGCGCTGGCCATGACCGGAACAAGAAGTTCGGCATTGAAGGCAGCCTGTGCCTGTTCATCGGCTTCAAACGCCCGCCAGTGTTCCTTGTCGAGTTTCCGGGCGCGCTGTTCGCGGCGATCGAATTCGGCGCGCGCGGCGTGGCGGGCGCGATGTTCCGCAGATTCCTTTGCGCGCTGGGCAGGCGTTTTCTTTGATTCTCTCCACAGGCCAATGCCCAGCATTGCCACGGAGGCTACGGTCATGAAGGCAATCTGCTCGCCGGATAGTTTGCGCCGTTCCTCGCTCAAGCCGCGTCGCCGATCCCGAGTTCGCCCAACTTGCGGTAAAGCGTAGAGCGGCCGATTCCTAGACGGCGGGCGACTTCGGTCATGCGGCCGCGGTAATGGCCAATGGCCAGTCGGATCACGTCGGCTTCGATGTCTTCCAGCGGACGCAGGTTGCCATCGGGGGTGTAGAGCATCACCCCCATGCCTTCCTGCACCGGCTGCTGCTGGGTGCCTTCGCTGCCCAGCATGTCGGACAGCTGCGGGAAATCGTCCGCTGTCAGCGCATCGCCGTCGCAGAACACCGCCGCGCGGAACAGCACGGCTTGCAACTGGCGGACGTTGCCCGGCCAGTCATAGGCCGCGAGCAAGGCCAGCGCGCCATCGGTGATGCCCAAAGCACGCAGCCCCGGCTGTTCGCCGATCCGGGCCAGAAAATGGCGTGCCAGCGCCGAAATATCACCCGCGCGTTCGCGCAAGGGAGGAACCGAAACCACCGTCCCGGCAATCGCCTGCAACAGTTCGGGCAAGAAATGCCCGCTTGCGACCACGTCCTTGAGCGGAAGGTTGCTCGCCGCGATCAGCCGCACGTCAATCCGGAACGAATGCCGCGCGCCAATCGGGCGGACATCGCCGCGCTGGATCGATTCGAGCAGGCGCTGCTGGACGTTCACCGGCAGGCGGTCGATCTCGTCGAGCGCCAGAGTGCCGCCATCGCTGTGCTGCAATGCGCCGATATGGCGATCGAATGCGCCGGGGAAGGCCCCCTTTTCGTGACCGAACAGTGCGCTTTCGACCGAATTGGCCGGGATGCTGCCGACATTGAGGATCCGGAACGGTGCCTTGGCGCGGGGGCTGGCGGCCTGCATCGCGCGAACCAGCATTTCCTTGCCGGTACCGCTTTCACCCTCGATCAGCACCGGCCCATGCCCGCGCGCGGCTTTCGCGGCCACGGCGAGCGCGGCGCGGAAAGTGGGAGCGGCCCCGATCATCGCATCGAAATCAGGGGTTGAGGGCATTTTTTCAGAGAGCTGCTGAAGCTCGTCGCGCGGGGCCTCGCGGGTCGTGGCCATGCGCAGCGCCTGCATCAGCCGATCGGGCGCGACGGGCTTGACCAGATAATCGGTCGCCCCGGCGCGCATGGCTTCCACCGCCAACAGGGGCGAAGCGCTTTGCGTCAGCATCAGGATCGGCAGGGCCGGGCGGCGGGCCTTCAGTTCAGCGATCAGGTTGCAGGCATCATCACCCGGCACCCATTGATCGAGCACGATGGCGTTCAGCTGCATTCCCTGCCGCGTCCCCAGCGTGGCGATCGCGGTTTCCGAATCGCGGACCACCAGCGTGCGCCAGCCGTCCCGCGCGGCAAGCGCAGTAATCAGCCGGCTTTGCGCCGGTTCATCGTCGATCAGCATCAACAGGCGCTGTTCGATTTCCGCCATTGTCGCTTTCAAGGCCCCCACAGGTTCGAACAGCGGCATAGCGAGGTTGGGTAAAGACGGGATTAAGGCTGAACTGACGCAGCGGATTTCCGGATATTCCCCGTTTCCCGCTTGAGCGGGGCGGTTTCAGCCGATAGAGGAACCGCGAAACTTCATTCCACATCCATTCCTGGGGAAATGACCATGGCCAGCGGCAACGACATGAAGGCACACAATGCGACCTATGAAGGCTTCATCGGCCTGGCGAAGTGGGGCACGATCGGATGCGTGCTGATCACCGCGCTGGTCATGTATCTGATCGCCTGACGGGCGGATGAGCGCTTCGATGCGGATCGCGGTCCTGCTGGAAACCGCGGAGGGGGAAAGCCGCGTGGCGGCGACACCGGAAACGGTGAAGAAATTCATCGCCCTGGGCGCGAGCGTGGCCGTGCAGCCGGGCGCCGGGCTGGGTGCGTCGATCAGCGATGCAGACTATGCCGCCGCCGGAGCGGATGTGACCAAGGACGCGGTCAAGGGCGCACAGATCGTCCTGGGCGTGCAGGGCCCCGACCCCAAAGCGTTGAAAGGCGCGGCGGACGGCGCATGGATCGTCGCCGGGCTGGATCCTTTTGGCCAGCGGGCCCGGGTCGATGCCTATGCCAAGGGCGGGTTTGAATCGCTTGCGATGGAATTCATGCCGCGCATCACCCGCGCGCAAAGCATGGACATCCTGTCCAGCCAATCGAACCTGGCGGGTTACAAGGCGGTGATCGAAGCCGCCAACACCTATGGCCGTGCCTTTCCGATGATGATGACCGCGGCGGGAACCGTTTCGGCGGCCAAGGCGTTCGTGATGGGCGTGGGCGTGGCGGGACTGCAGGCCATCGCGACTGCAAGGCGGCTGGGTGCGCAGGTTTCAGCCACCGACGTGCGCAGCGCGACCAGGGAACAGATCCAGTCGCTGGGGGCCAAGCCGATCTTCGTCGAAAGTGTCGCCGGGATCGAGGGTGAGGGCGCGGGCGGCTATGCCACGGAAATGTCCGAGGAATACCAGAAGGCCCAGGCAGAACTGGTCAGCAGCCATATCGCCAAGCAGGACATCGTCATCACCACCGCCCTGATCCCCGGCCGCGCCGCTCCGCGCCTGATCTCGGACGCGCAGATCGCCACCATGAAGCCCGGCAGCGTGATTTTTGACCTTGCGGTGGCGCAAGGCGGGAACGTGGAAGGTTCAAAGCCGGACGAACTGGTGGTGAAGCACGGCGTCAAGATCATCGGCTTCTCCAACACCGCCACGCATCTGGCTGCGGACGCCTCGGCGCTATTCGCCCGCAACCTCTACAACTTCCTCTCGGCCTTTTGGGACAAGGACGCGGGCAAGCCCGTGCTGGACGAGGAAATCGGCGATGCCGTGCGGCTGACGCAAGGCGGGAAGGTTGTGAACCCGAGGTTGTTGGGGTGAGGGCCGCAAGCGCCCTGGTAAGTGCCATACTTGGGCTGATTGCAGCTAGTCCGGCCGCTGCTCAATATATCGCTATTCCGCCAACGGTTACCGCTAGGTGGGTCACCAATGCACCGTCTGGCGGTGGCACGACTGTCTCGCTCGCCAAGGGGCAATCGGTCAACTTTTCCGCGCTTGTGCCCGAACAGGACCTTGTCTCGGCGGAGCCGTTTCTCGATGCCGGTGGCAAGCTATTGATCCCGGGCGGGACCCGTTTTGTCGGTGCGGACATTGTCTGGGGCAAGAACATCGGGCTGCCGACTGCTTGTGCGATCGAACGCCAGAAGGGCAACGAATCCCATCTTTGCCTGGTCGACCGGGATCGCGACGGACGCTTCGAAAGCTGGATGAAGCTCTACAGCGTAAGCGATTACTTCTTCATGTCGATCGCGCGGCCAAGCCCGAAGCCGGGCAAGACCGGGATAGCGCTGATCCGGAATGGATCCGACAGTTCCATCACCGCCGATGTGAAACTATTCTTCGAGAGCCGGGCCGATCTGGCCAAAGTGAACGTATTTCATTTTTGCGTTTTCAGCCTCAATCAGAGCGTACTTGGCATCAAACGAGCCGAGCCGCGGTGCTCGCCGATGAAGGTTGAGGTTAGGGACGATCAATATCCAAAGACATTTCAGTATCTTGGTGGTTCCGTAGAGTTCCTGGCAGGTGCTGGCGCCAATGCTTCCGTTCGTATGATTCCGCCACCTGCTGGCGTGCCCCTGTAGCAACAAGAGGTTCCGCGAAACTAATGGACTTCATCTCAATCCTCTCGATTTTCGTGATGGCCTGCTTCGTGGGTTATTACGTGGTGTGGTCGGTCACCCCGGCGTTGCACACGCCGTTGATGGCGGTGACCAATGCAATCTCAAGCGTGATCGTGGTCGGCGCGCTGATTGCGGCGGCGGCGGCGGGGAGCGCCTCTTCGAAGTGGCTGGGGCTGCTCGCGGTGGTGCTGGCCAGCGTCAATATCTTCGGCGGGTTCGCGGTGACGGCGAGAATGCTGGCGATGTACAAGAAGAAGGAGAAGAAGTGATGGAACACGTCGCTACTCCTTCCTGGGCCATGCTGGCCTATCTGGTATCGGGCGTGCTGTTCATCCTCGCGCTGCGCGGGCTGTCGAGCCCCAGCACCAGCCGTACCGGGAACCGGTTCGGCATGGTCGGCATGGGGATTGCGGTGATCACCACATTGCTGCTGAAGGCGCCGGTGCCGGCCGGCGGATTTCTGCCGCAACCAAGCCCCGAAGACCTTGTTACCCTGGCCCAGATCGTCGGGGCTATCGCCTTGGGCGGCGGGATCGGTTGGGTGATTGCCAAGCGCATTGCGATGACTGACATGCCGCAGCTGGTCGCGGCGTTCCACTCGCTGGTCGGCTTGGCTGCAGTGCTGGTTGGCTGGGCGGCTTACCTTAATCCGGTCGCCTTCGGTATTGCCGGGGCTGACGGGATCATCGAGGCGCAAAGCCGCGTCGAAATGGGCCTGGGCATCGCCATCGGGGCGATCACCTTCAGTGGCTCGGTCATCGCCTTCCTCAAGCTTGCGGGCAAGATGAGCGGCGCGCCGATCCTGCTGCCTGCGCGGCACGTGATCAACCTCGGCACGCTGCTCGCGATCCTGGGGCTGGTCGGCTGGTTCACGCAGGATCAGGGGCTGTGGGTGATTGCCACGATCACCGCGCTGTCGTTCCTGATCGGCTTCCTGCTGATCATTCCGATCGGCGGGGCGGACATGCCGGTGGTCGTCTCGATGCTCAACTCCTACTCAGGCTGGGCGGCGGCGGCGATGGGGTTTACGCTGCACAACACCGCGATGATCATTACCGGGGCGCTGGTCGGATCGTCGGGCGCGATCCTCTCGTACATCATGTGCAAGGCCATGAACCGCGGGTTCCTTTCGGTGATCGCCGGCGGGTTCGGGGCAGAGGCTGCGGCCGGCGGCGGTGAAGTGCGCGAACAGCGCCCGTGGAAGCGCGGCAGCGCCGAAGACGCGGCCTATATGCTGAAAGAGGCCGAAAGCGTCATCATTATCCCCGGTTACGGCATGGCCGTGGCCCAGGCGCAGCATGTGCTGCGCGAAATGGGTGATCAGCTGAAGGCCGCCGGGGTCAACGTGAAGTACGCGATCCACCCGGTCGCAGGGCGCATGCCGGGGCACATGAACGTGCTGCTGGCCGAAGCCAACGTGCCCTATGACGAGGTGTTTGAACTGGAAGACATCCAGTCCGAATTCGCCACCGCCGACGTCGCCTTCATCATCGGCGCGAACGACGTGGTCAACCCTGCGGCCAAGACCGACAAGAGCAGCCCGATCTATGGCATGCCGGTGTTCGATGTCGACAAGGCCAAACAGGTGTTCTTCATCAAGCGCAGCATGGGCGGGGTCGGTTATGCGGGCGTGGACAACGATGTGTTCTACATGCCGCAGACCACCATGCTACTGGCCGACGCGAAGAAGATGGTCGAGGATATCGTCAAGGCACTGGCTCATTGAGCGTTCAGGCGGCGTAGCCTAATCGCTCGCCGCCATTTAACCTGAGGTCTCTGATGACGCGACTTACCCCGGTCCTGTTGCTCGCCGTGCTTGCCGCCTGTTCGCCCAGCAAGCTGGCCTATGGTCAGGTCAAGAGCGCGATGATGGATGCGGGGCTGAGTGAGGCCAATTCCGCTTGCATGGCCACGCGAATGACCGACCGGCTCAGTCTGGTTCAGCTCAACAAGCTCAAGCAGCTCAAGGGCGATAAGCGCGGGCTGATGGACTATGTCAGCGCCGTGCGCCGGGTGGGCGATGCCGAGGCTCTGCAAGTCACCGCCAGCAGCGCCGCGATGTGCGCGAGCGGGCTGGCGGCGGAGAAGAAGTAGCTCTTACCCGGCCTCGACCCCCTCGGGCAGCACGGTAATTTCCACCCCGCCGGTTGCGGTAAGGTATTGCCGGACCAGCGCCTGCAACCGTTCCGGCGTAACCGCGTTCAGGCGGTCCTTGGCTTTGGAGAAGCGGTCGATCCGGTCCGGCTCAGTCTGGGCGCGGTCGACGAAGCTGAGCCAGCCGGCATTGTTCTTGAGCGCGTTATCATAGTTTTCGAGCAGCGGCGCGCGGGCGCGCAGCAGGACGTCTGCGGGAACCGGGCGGCGGCGCAGTTCCTCCAGCGTGGCCAGCATTGCCGCGCGGGTTGCCGCCACTTCGTGGACATCCACCGAGGCGCGCAGCATCAGCGTGCCATAGCCGCGCCAGCTGCGCCCGACATAGCTCTGCACCCCGGGGGAATAGGCCTTGCCCAATTGTTCGCGCAGGCTGTCGGTCAGCTCGATCTGGAGCACCCGGTCCAGCAGTTGCAGCTCCAGCGCTTCCACCGGATCTTCCCCGTCGCGGGTTGGCCAGGTCATGGTCACCAGCGCCTGATCCTTCGCTCCGGTATGCCGCAGCACGTGGGGGCTACGGTCAGTCGTGAACCCGCGCTGGCGCTGTTCGGTCCAGGGGCGGAATTCCGGTTCGCGCGCGGGCAGGGCGCCAAATGTACGCGCGGCGATGGCCACGGTCTGGTCTTCGTCAAGATCGCCGACCAGCCCCAGCTCGATCGCGCCGTTCTGCAGGCGATCGGCGATGTCCTGTTTCAGCTTGGCAAAAGTCAGCTTGCGCCATTCCTCCACAGGAGACAGGCTGAACCGTGGATCGCCGCCCGACAGGATCCGGCCTTGCTCGGCGGACAGCGCCGAACCGGGGGTGGCGCGCAGGGCCTGGAACATGTTGTTGATGGTCTGCCGGAACAGCACTTCGCCTTCGGGGCGGTAACCCGGATCAGTGATCTGCGCCGCCAGCAGTTGCAGCTGCAGTTCCAGATCGGCCGGGGTGGTAAAGGCCTGGGCGACGAAGCTTTCGTCGGTAGCGGCCAGATTGGCCGAAACGGTCCGCCCGGCCAGCAGCGTGTCGAGCTCATCCTTGCTGTGCTTGCCCAGGCCGCCCTGCGCCAGCACGGAAACCATCCTGGTTGCATCGGGGTTGGCCCGGGTCAGCAGCATATCGCCGCCATCGACCGAGAGCTGGACCAGCAACTTGCCCTTGTCGAGATCGGTGCGCTTGAGATTAAGCCGCACCCCGTTGGCAAACCGCAGCTGGCGGATCCCCAGAACCGGTTCGCGCGTGTCGCTGATCACGGTGCCGGCGGGGCCGAATTGTGCGTACCCAAAGGTCGCGGCGGCCTTGGCGCCAGGTGGGCTCAGCGGCGTGCGCAGGGCCTCGGTCCAGGCCCTGGCAATCGCCGGGGCACCGCCCTGCGGCGCGCGGCGACCCTGAAAGCGCAGCAGCGGCTGGTCCAGCGGGACGAGTTCGAACCGCAGCGCCGCCATGACCCGGTCCGGGGTGATTTCCGGAATGAACGCCTCCAGCCGGGCAAGCGAGCGGGTGGGCGTATCGGGAACAATGCCATTGTTGATCAGCGCCATGACCGCGCCCAGCAGCGCAGTATTGGGGCGGGTGTCCTCGCTCTGCGCTTCGTTGCGGGCGGCGGTGCGGATCGCGGCGACCTGTTCTTCGATCTCTGCCAGGGTAAAGCCGAACTGCATCGCGCGGCGATATTCGGTGCCCGCCGCGATCAGTCCGCGCCGCCACTTGCCATCGACCGTATCGACCGACAGCGTGGTGGAACGACCGGCCTTGAACAGATCGCTGGTGCCCAGGCCAGCGCTGCGGAACGGCGCGTCGCCGCTGCGGGACAGGCGCAGCAGGCGGCGGTTGATGATCGCATAGCCAATCTGGCGCAACAGGTGTTCACGCCGCACGGCCACGCTATCCGGCTCTTGCTGCCACGCGCCGTGGCGACTGGCGGTGATCCGTTCGGACAGCGCGGGATCAAGATGGATGTCCTGCCGGTCGGCCAGTCGGGTGGGGATCGGGCCGGGGCCGGGTTGAGGCTCTGCCGGGGCGGGCCGCCAATCGCCAAAACGAGCCTTGATTTCCGCCTCGACCAGCGCCGGATCGATATCGCCAACCACCATCACACTGGTCTGAGCAGGCACATATTCGCGGCTCCAGAATGCCTTCAAGGCCTGCGCCGTGGCTGCGTGCAGAGTCTCGTCGATGCCGATCGGCATGCGCCGGGTAAAGTGCGCGCCGGGGAACAGGAACTGCGCCTGATTGATGTAATTGCGGTAACCGAAATTGTTGCGATCGCGCTTTTCCGACAGGATCACCCCGCGTTCGCGCTCGACGGCGGCAGGCGCAAAGCTCAGCTCGCTGGCAGTCTCGCGCATCAGCATCAGCGCCGTTCCCAGCAGCGCCGGATCGTTGCGCGGCAGGTCCAGCATATAAGTGGTCTTGTCGAAATTGGTGCTGGCATTGGTATCCGCGCCGAATGCCAGCCCGTCCCGCTCCAGCAGCTTGACCATTTCGCCTTCTGGCACGCGGGTGCTGCCGTTGAAGGCCATATGTTCGACATAGTGGGCAAAACCCTGTTCGCTTTCCCCTTCGTCCAGCGACCCGGCCTCGATCTGCATTCGCACCAGCACCGTGCCCTTGGGCGTCCCATTGGGCCGGATCGCATAGCGCATCCCGTTGTCCAGCCGCCCGAAGCGCCAGGCCGGATCGAGCGGGACGTCGCTTTGCTCGAAGGCCCAGACGGGCTTGGCTGTGGGCGCGGCGGTGCTGGCCAGATGCTGCTGCGGGGCGCAGGCAGACAGGGCGAGGGCGAAGAGGGTGAACAACAGGGCAGAACGGCGCATGCGCGCTAGGTGCGGGAAATGGCCAGAAGGTGCAAGCGCGGTAACAGCTTGCGGGCCATTCCCGCTGTGTTAGGATCGCGCCAACAGACGGAGTGCAGGGTCATGCAGGCACGGCGGCGATGGATGGCGGGGGTGACGCTGGTACTGGCCGCGTCGCTGGGCGGCACGGCGCAGGCATGTTCGTTCAATCCTGTCACCGTGCTCACGTCGGGCAACGTCGAGGACGCGCGCTTCAAGGAACGGTTGCAGCTCCACGATGCGCGCAAGCAGCAGCGCCGGGAGGCGGCTGCTGCGGTGCGGGCCGGGCAGGTCGACTATGCCCCGGCAATCGCGCGGACGATGGTTCCGGCCGTGCAGGAAATGGACGAGGGCAATTGCGGTATCGCGCCCTATGCGGAACCAGATCCGGCGGGCAGCATCTCGCTGCGGGGCATTTCACGCCAGTTGATCAAGCTGATCGGGGAATCGCCTGACGGAATCTTGCCTGAAGACCTGCCGATCCGTCAGCATTCGGAGGCCGCATCCTTCCTGCGCAATTGTAACGACGAGTTTCGCGGCGCGGTGGCCGAGGACCTGCGCGGCGCGGTCGATCGCGCCACCCTAGGGCGGGTCTGGCAGGTGCTGCGCGGCGAAGGGTTCGATCTGCTGGACGCGGATACCCGCAATCCGGCCGAGCGCCTGCCGCGCGTGCTGCAATTTGCCTCAGGGCGCAGCGGCAAGCTGATGTTCAACCGCAGCGCGCATCCCGGCGTCTGGTCGGCCTGGCCCGATATCGCCTGGACCTTTCGCAACCGTCAGACCAAGCTGCTGTCTGCCAAAGTTGCCAGCGATCCGGACTTTGCGGTGGTGATCGCCGCGCTCAATGCCGCTGTTGCCCGCCGTCAGGCGCTGGCCAGCGGCCCGATGTCGCAATGCCCGCGAACACTGGCGGAAATGCAGCCGATGCTGGCGGAATTCCGGCAGGAATTGGACCGGATCGTGGAGCGGGCCGCGCGCCAAGGCAAGATCGTGACGATCACATCAGATTAGTAGACGCGATCGCCCCTCCATCCCTTCCTGCGAGCGGAATGATCGAATTCTTGACTGGCGACTCATCGAAAGCGGCAAGCTTTCGTCTTCCCAGAACCTACTTACCCCGCAGCTTGCGGTGGGCCGACAGGTCGAACACTTCGCTCGGGCCGTTGTCTTCCTCGAGCAGGCCGAGGCGGCGGGCGACTTCCTGGTAGGCTTCTTCTTCGCCGCCGAGGTCACGCCGGAAGCGGTCCTTGTCGAGCTTTTCGCCGGTGGTCATGTCCCACAGGCGGCAGCCATCGGGGCTGATCTCGTCGGCCAGGATCACCCGGCTATAATCGCCGTCCCAGATCCGCCCGAATTCCAGCTTGAAATCGACCAGCCGGATGTTGATCGCCGCGAACATGCCGCACATGAAATCGTTCACCCGGATCGCCATGGAGGAGATGTCCTGCATCTCCTCGTTTGAAGCCCAACCGAAGCAGGCGATTTCTTCTTCAGAAATCAGCGGATCGCCTAGCGCGTCATCCTTGTAGCAATACTGGATCAACGTGTGCGGCAGTGGCTCACCCTCAGGTATGCCAAGGCGCTTGCTCAGTGTCCCAGCCGCAACATTGCGCACCAAAACTTCGATCGGGATGATTTCGACCTGGCGAATCAACTGCTCGCGCATGTTGAGGCGCCTGATGAAGTGCGTGGGAATGCCGATGTGGCTAAGGCGGGTGAATATGTATTCGCTGATGCGGTTGTTGATCACGCCCTTGCCGTTGATCGTGGCTTTCTTCTCACCGTTGAAAGCGGTGGCGTCATCCTTGAAATACTGGATGATGGTGCCGGGTTCGGGGCCTTCGAACAGGATCTTGGCCTTGCCTTCGTAGATCTGGCGGCGACGGGACATTGCGGTTCCTCGAAACATGAAGCCCCGGCGCTGGCGAGTCGGATAAAGACTCCCGCTGCCGGGGCGGACAAGCGGCCCTTACGCGAATTCGCCCGCGCGTGCAAACCCGCCCGCAAAGGTGCTTTCCGGATTAACCCTGCGCCTGAACCGGGCTTGGCAAGCGCGCATAAACCGCGTGCCGCAATGCTGCATCAAGTGTGGATCTCCACGATCTGATAAGGGTGTTGGCATGGGAAAACGGGTGCGGCGGGTCTGGCGGTTGTGGCAGGATCAGGTCGGGGCGACCGCGATCGAATATGGCCTGATCGCGGCGCTGATCGCGGTGGCTGCGATTGGGGCGATGAACGGGTTCGGCAACCAGTTCCAGTCCACTTTCAACACCGCATCAGGCGCGATGAGCAAGGCCAACGGCAAGGTCTGAACCCGCACCGGCCATGCCCCTGCCTGATCGGGGCATAAGAAATATCGAACTGGTGCAGCTGGGCGTTGCCGCGTGCCGTTCTGCGCGGTAGTCGGCGCGGGATTGCCACGCTGGAGAGCCCGATGGACCGCACCCAAGCCCTTGACCTGCTGACCCGCTATTACGCCGCGTTCAACGCGGGCGATTGGGAAGGGATGCTCGATTGCCTGCACGATAACGTGGCGCATGACATCAATCAGGGCGAAACCCAGCGCGGCAAGCAGGCGTTCCGCAGCTTTCTGGCGCATATGGAGCGCTGCTATCGCGAGCGACTGGACGGCATGGTGCTGATGGCGAGCGACGATGGCCTGCGCGGTGCGGCGGAATTTACCGTTCACGGTGAATACCTGGCCACCGACGAAGGCCTGCCCGAGGCGAACGGACAAACCTATGTCCTGCCCGCCGGGGCATTCTTTGCCATGGCCGATGGCCGGATCACGCGGGTGACGGTCTATTACAACCTGGCTGACTGGACCGCGCAGGTGGTGGGGTGAGCCTGGCTGTCCGCCCCCTGACCGGCGCGGAACTGCACGGTGCGATCGACGATCTGGCCGCGCTGCGGATCACGGTGTTCGCGGCCTATCCCTACCTCTATGATGGCGATCCGGCCTATGAGGCGGACTATCTGAAGGAATTCATTGCCGCACCCGATGCGGTGCTGGTGGCGGCCTTTGACGGGGCGCGGATTGTCGGCGCGGCGACGGCCAGCCCAATGTGGGCGCAGAAGGACGAATTCCGTGCCCCGTTCGAAGCACGCGGGATCGATACGGCGCATCTGTTCTATTTCGGGGAAAGTGTGCTGCTGCCGGGCTATCGCGGGCAGGGGATCGGCCACGCCTTTTTCGATTCCCGCGAGGCGCAGGCCCGGCGCTGCGGGGCGACAGCGGCAACTTTCGCGGCAGTGATCCGCCCGGATGACCATCCCTCGCGGCCTGCGGATCATGTTCCGCTCGATGCCTTCTGGACGCGGCGCGGCTATGCCCCGGTGGCGGGGTTTGTGACCGAGCTGGCCTGGAAGGAGCATGGCGAGGCAGAGGAAAGCTTGAAGCCGATGCAATACTGGATGCGCAGCCTGTGACCCGCTTTACCCTGGCCGCGGCGCAATATCCGATCGACCGGCTGGACTGCTGGGCTGACTATGCCGCCAAGCTGACCCGCTGGACCGAACAGGCGGCGGCGGGCGGGGCGGCGCTGGCGCTGTTTCCGGAATATGGATCGATGGAACTGGCCGCGCTTGAACCGGCCAGCATGGGCAGCCTGCCGGGCTCGCTGCAAAGCGTCGCGGCGCTGGGGGAGCGAGTGGATGCGCTGCATGCGCAGCTGGCGCAGCGGCTCGGCCTGCACATTCTGGCCGCGTCGATCCCGGCGCGCGTCGAAGGCGGCTATGTCAACCGTGCGCGGCTGTTCACGCCCACCGGGCAGATCGGTGTGCAGGACAAGCTGGTGATGACCCGGTTTGAGCGCGAGGAGTGGCACGTATCGGCCGGTGCGCCGCTGCGGCTGTTTCAGACATCACTTGGGCTTATTGGCGTGAATATCTGTTATGACAGCGAATTCCCGCTGCTCGCCCGGGCCCAGTGTGAGGCCGGGATGGAGCTGTTGCTGGTGCCCAGCTGCACCGATTCGCTCCACGGATACTGGCGCGTGCGGCTGGGGGCGCAGGCCCGCGCGCTGGAGGGGCAGTGCTATGTCGCGCAGTCACCCACGGTCGGTCTGGCAGACTGGTCCCCGGCGGTCGATGTCAATCGCGGTGCGGCGGGGGTCTATGGCCCGCCCGATGGCGCGTTCCCGGCGGACGGAGTGGTGGCAATTGGGCAGCTGGACCAGCCGGGCTGGACCTTTGCCGAAATCGATCCGGAACGCGTGCGCCAGCTGCGCCGCGACGGGGGTGTGCTCAACCACCGGCACTGGGCCGAACAGCCCGGTGGCCAGGCCTTGCCGGCGGTTGAACTTGTGGACTTGCGATAGCCGCGCCGAACCGGCACCCTGCGGCGATGCGTTCACTCCCGATTGCCGCCTTAGTCCTGTTGCTGGCCACGCCGGTCCAGGCCCAGAATCCCGCCCCGGCTGACCTGCGTGCGCAGGTAGAGGCCGAACTGGCCAAGGCCCCGGCGGGCACGCGGTTTGGCGTGCTGGTGGTGGACGATGCCGGGCGCGAGGTGCTGGCAATCAATCCGGACCAGCGCTTTATCCCGGCTTCCAATACCAAGCTGTTCACCACTGCGTTGGCGCTTGACGCCATCTCACGGGATCCGGCTGCGGCGATACGGGGCGGAACGGTCGTGCGGGTGCTCGACAAGGGCAAGGGTGCGCCCGATGTGGTGATCGAAGGCGGGGGCGGGGTCAGCCTGTCGACCGCGCCGGACTGTAAGTCGCGCTGCCTGGCCGGGTTGGCTGACAAGCTTGCTGCCGTTACCCGCAAGATCGGTGACGTGGTTGGCGATGACACGATGTTCGTCGATCAGCACTGGAGCCCTGGGATGAGCTGGAACAACATCCAGACCGATTCCGGCACGGCCACGTCTGCCTTGATCGTCGATGACAACGAAGCGCTGCTGACCGTCACTCCCTCCGCGCCGGGCCAATCGCCGGTGGTGACTGTGTCGCCCTACTTTACCTTGCGCAACGAAGCGGTGACGGTGGCGGCGGGAGAGACGCGGCTGGCCTTCGAACGCGCGGTCAATAGCCGTGAGGTGCGGCTGCATGGCACGATTGCGGCAGGGGCGCCGGTCTGGCGTGACCTGCTGGGGATCGACGAGCCCGCGCACTATGCCGCCTGGGCGCTGCAACAGTCATTGCAGGCGCGCGGCGTGAAGGTGAGCGGCAAGGTGCGGGTGATCCACCGCCCGGTCCAGCTGCCGGGCAGGCCCGACACTGTCGCCAATCCGGCGGGCAAGGCGCGGATCGCGTTTATTGAGCCGCCAACACCGTTGGCCGAAGAAGTCACCACGATCAACAAGCGCAGCCAGAACCTCCACGCCGAAGCCTTGCTGCGCCTGGCCGGACTTGCAGCAGGTGCACAGGATATCTTTTCGTCCGGCGAACCGGTTCAAGCGGGTTCACTGGAAGCTGGTCTGCAGGCGATGAGAGCCATGCTGGACCGGGTTGGAGTGCCGCGCACCGGTTATGACTTTTCCGATGGTTCGGGCATGTCGACCTATAACCGCATTTCCCCGCGCGCCACGGTAGCCTTGTTGCGCTGGGGGGCGAAGCAGGCCTGGGGCGGACAATGGCGCGCTTCGTTGCCGGTGGGCGGGGTGGACGGTACGCTGCGGCGCCGGTTCGCCGGGACGCCGCTGCAGGGCAAGGTCTTTGCCAAGACCGGCACGCTCAACGCCACCAACACCCTGTCGGGATATATGATCGCGGCGAGCGGGCGCGAGCTGACCTTTTCCTTGCTGGCCAACGATGTGCCCGCGGATAGCGGCGCGACCGGGGTGATCGACGCGGCTTTGGCGGTGATCGCCCGGGCCAATTGAAACCGCTTCCATTGCGATTGTTGCAGCGCGGCAACAGATTCGCGGCTTCGCGGCAAAATCGGTGCCGTTCTCCCGCTTGAATCGGCGTTCAACTCTGGCGCGGCGGCGCATCTGCGTTACTCTTGCGCCGACGGTCCTTGGGGGGACCGGCTCATTTGTTTGGGGGTCTATCCATGAATTCTCGCAGCCTTGCCCTTTCGATTCTGGCCAGCGGCGTTGCGCTGGGCGCTTTTGCCTCGCCCGCCATGGCGCAAAGCGCGCCGGACATCACCTCGGCCAATGCACCGGCCGGCGATGACGATGCGGGCCGCGCGATCATCGTAACCGGTTCGCGGATCAAGCAGGATCCGGGCAAGAGCGCGCTGCCGCTGACGATCATCACCAATGACGATCTGAAGCAGAACGCCATTTCCAGCCCCGAACAGCTGACCATGTTCCTGCCTTCGAATGGCACCGGGGCAGACAACCTGGCCTCCAACTCCGACGTCACCACCGGCGCGCAGCGCGGCACCAACGGTCTGTCCGCGGCCAACCTGCGCGGGCAGGGCAGCGCCGCCACGCTGGTGCTGCTCAACGGCCGCCGGGTCGCCGCGCACGGGCTTTCGGGCAGCGCGGTGGACGTCAACCAGATCCCCTTCGCCGCGATCGAGCGGGTCGAAATCCTCAAGGACGGGGCCTCGGCGATCTATGGTACCGATGCGATCGGCGGGGTGATCAACTATATCACCAAGAAGAATTACACCGGGATCGGGGCCCAGGCCTTCACCGATTTCACCGAAAAGTCGGGCGGCAACATCTACAACGTATCGGGCATCGCCGGGTACGGCGATCTCAAGAGCCAGGGCTTCAACATCATGGCCGCCGTCTCGATGCGCTGGAACGAAGGGCTGCGCGGCGATGACCGCAGCTTCGTTAACACCAACCAGCCCAATCGCGGCCTGTCGGTCGATACGCGCGGCACTCCGATTGCCACCGTGTTCAACATCGGCGCCAACTCTTTCCAGACCCCCACCGGCACGCTGACCCAGGGCCTGACGCTGACCGCGCCGAACGGCGGCAATGCTGCGGCGGGCGGGATCAACACGCTGGCCCTGCCGGGGCAGGCTGGCTGCACCAGCATGGATGGCGGGCTGCCCTATGACTATGCGCTGTGGAACGCCCCGAACAACTATTACGCCTGCGCCTGGGACACGGGCCGCGCGGCGGTGATCCAGCAGCCGATCCGCACACTGACCTATTACGGCCGCGCCACGGCGCAGCTGGGGGCGAGCGAGCTTTACGCCGAAGTCACCGGTTCGGATGCCCATTCGGCCAAGAGCTTTTCGCACAACCAGCTTTCGGCCAATGCCACCAGCCTGCCGCTGGCCTATCCGCTCAACAGCCTGACTGCCGATACCTACAATTCGGTGTTCAATTCGATCAAGGCGGCCTTTGCCGGCAACCCCGCCCAGGCGGCGGCGCTGCAGGCGCGCTATGGTCGCCCGATTGCCTTCCGCTGGCGCTGCATCCCCTGCGGCGTGCGCGAATATGTGACCGATTCCAAGACCCTGCGCGCTGCCGCCGGAGTCGAAGGCCCGCTGCCGCTGGCCAATTGGGATTACCGCGCCGGGGTTTCCTGGGCTCGCAGCGAGGTGAGCTCGGTGCTGGGCACGGGCTATTTCTACCGCGGCACGCTGAGCAACGGCGCCAATGATCCCAACGCCCCGATTGCCCCGGGCGCAACCGCGCCGGGGATTGTCGGGCTGATCAACAGCGGGATCCTCAACCCCTTTACCCTGAACCAGAGCCAGGCGGCGCTGGCGGGTCTGTCCGCGATTTCGGCTGACGGGACGACGCTGTATGGCGGCAGCTACAAGACGCTGCAGGCCGATGCTTCGCTGTCAGGCCCGCTGTTCGCGCTGCCCGGCGGGGATGCGCAGCTGGCGGTGGGTGTGGACTATCGCCGCGAAACCTATGCCTTCAACGGATCGGCTGCCGCTGCGGCAACTGCTCCGGTGATTTTCAACGCGGCGTTTGACAACGTCAACGCGCTGCTGCCCAAGAACCGCACGGTCAAGGCCGCCTACGCGGAAATCAACCTGCCGGTGGTCGACATGTTCGAACTGACCGGCGCGATCCGCATCGATGACTATTCGGGGTTTGGTTCCACCACCAATCCCAAGGTCACGGCCAAGTTCCAGCCGGTTGATTTCTTCATGCTGCGCGGGTCCTATTCCACCGGCTTCCGCGTGCCCAGCTTCAACCAGATCTTCAACGGGGTGACCATTTCGCCCTATTCGGGCAGCGATATTGCCGATCCGGTCAAGTGCCCGGGCGGGGTTCCCAACCTGACCAATCCGGCTTGCGCCTTCATCCGGCCCGATGTGGCGACCGGCGGCAAGAGCGATCTGGGGCCGGAAACGTCGAAGATGGCCAGCCTTGGCGTTGTGCTGCGGCCCACTCCGCGCTGGATGCTGTCGGCAGACTGGTGGTCGATCAAGGTTGAAAACACCATCCAGCTGTTGTCGCTGCGTCAGCTGATCGACAATGCCTCCCTGTTCCCCGATCGCTTCATCCGCGATGGGGCGGGCACGGTGACCGTGATCGACGATACCTGGGCCAATGCCGGTGCACGCGATACGCAGGGGATGGAATTCACCGTGCGCGGCGGGTTTGACCTGTGGGGTGCGACCAAGCTGGACGTCGGGTTCGACGGTTCGATGCTGCTGCGCAAGAAGGAAAAGCTGACCCCGACTGCCGCATGGAGCGCCAGCCAAATCGGCATTTTCAGCTTTGCCGGTGACCTCGGCCTCAAGTGGAAGCACAATGCCTGGCTGACCTATCGCAATGACAAAGTCTCGGCCACGCTGACCCAGATCTTCCGCAACGGCTACCAGAACCAGGCGCTGCCGGGGATCGCGGCGGGGACCATTACCCGCCCTGACTTCAACCCGCGGGTCAGCAACTATGTCACCTACAACCTGTCGGTCAGCTATCTCGGGCTGATGGATCAGGGCTTCAAGCTGACCGCCGGGGTCAAGAACCTGTTCGACAAGGACCCGCCGTTCGCCATCACTTATGATGGCAACACCGGGGCTGGCAGCTCGTGGGAACCGCGTGTGGCCGATCCGCGCGGACGCAGCTTCCAGGTGTCTGCTGAAGTGAAGTTCTGACCTGCGAATCAGGCGAACGAATCAGGGGGCGTAGTTGCGGCTACGCCCCCTTTTTGCGCCATTTGCAGAGGAAGCACCTGTGAACAAAGCCTAATTCGTTCTTAACGGGTGATTTACCCCGATCTGACAGATTCGCAGTCGATTGAAACAGCGATTTCCGGATGCGACCCGATGGAAATGCCAAACCCGCAGCAATTCGTAACGACAGGCGGTCGGCGAACCGACCGTGCGCCGTTCGATGCCAGCGTCACCTTTCGCGCGGGAACGCGCAAGGCTGCGGTGCGCGTGCGCGACATTTCCACATTGGGCGCGCGGATTGGCGGGGTGTTTCTGGTCCATGTCGATGATCGCTTCTTCCTGACCCTTCCCGGCCTGGAATCAATCGAGGCGCGAGTTGCCTGGGTGACCGATTTCGAATTCGGCTGCGAATTTGCGAAGCCGATTAATCCGGTGATCCTTGAAAACCTGATGCGCCGGATCCGCTGATCGGGATTGCCCCCTAAGGCGGGCGGCGTCATAAGCCCCCCGCATGACCGCACAAGGGCAGAATGGCAGGGGCGCAGCGCTGGTTGCGGGCGGGAAACCGATCGGCATCGGCTTGCCCTGGCTCGCCCGGATCTGGGCGGGCGGCTTTCACAAATTGCTGGACCGGATTGACCGGGGACTGGCCAGCGGAGCGATCCATGCCCGGCTGCCCGATGGCACCCGCCGGGTGCTGGGTGGCCGCGCGCCGGGGTTCGAACCGGTGGTTGATCTGCACGATTGGCGGGCGCTGCTGCGGCTGGCCACGGGCGGCTCGATCGGCTGGTATCAGGCCTGGGAGGCTGGCGAATGGTCCAGCCCCGATCCGGTGCCGCTGTTCGCACTATTCATGGCCAATGCCGAAAGCCTGGGCGGCACGGCGCGGGCGCGGGGGCCGTGGCGGCTGCTGGCGCGGGGGCTGCACTGGCTGCACCGCAACAGCAAGGCCGGCTCGCGCCGCAACATCCATGCACACTATGATCTGGGCAACGATTTCTACGCCCAGTGGCTTGATCCGGCGATGGTCTATTCCAGCGCGCGGTTCGATGGCGGGGCGCAGGATCTGGCCGCCGCGCAGCAGGCCAAGCTGGCCAGCATTGCCGACCGGGTGGCAGGCGCGGAGAGGGTGCTGGAAATTGGCTGCGGCTGGGGCGCGCTTGCCGCGCATCTGGCAACGCGCGGGGCGGCGGTTACCGCGATCAGCCTGTCGGACGAACAACTGGACTGGGCCCGCGCGCAGCATCGCGGCGCGATCGAATTCCGCAAGCAGGATTACCGCGATGTCAGCGGCCAGTATGACGGGATCGTCAGCGTCGAAATGGTCGAGGCGGTCGGGCGGGAATACTGGGGCGCCTATTTCGATTGCCTGGCGCGCAATCTGAAGCTCGGCGGGCGCGCCGCGATCCAGTATATCGCGATCCGCGATGCGCTGTTCCCGGCCTATGCCGCCAGCGCCGATTTCATCCAGGCTTATGTCTTTCCCGGCGGCATGCTGGTGAGCGAGGCGGAGTTCCGCACCCTGGCCGCGCAGCGCGGGCTGGACTGGACCGATCAGGTCGATTTCCCGATCGACTATGCCGAAACGCTGCGGATCTGGCGCGAAAACTTCGATGCGGCGGTGGGCGATGGTCGCTTGCCGGCGGGGTTTGACCAGCGCTTTGCCGATCTGTGGCGATACTATCTGATGTATTGCGAAGGCGGCTTTCGCGGGGGCGGGATTACCGTGGCCCAGGTAACTCTGGTCAAGGGTTGAGCCCCCGCCCGGACGCGGTTGGCGGAGCACCTGCTATGGGGGGCACAGGGCGGGGCCGCAGCTTGCATCCGGACGGGGACTGCGATTGGGGGCCGTGCGGCCCCGCAACCGATCAGGGGATGGGGGCCAATCAGGTCAGCGGGCGGAACGTCGGTGCGTTGCTGTAACGCGTCAGGATGTTGTCGTGGATCACCGGGCTGAGCAGCTGTTCGAAAGCACAGCCGGTCAGGCTGTTGTCCCACCACACCACTTCGCTTTGCAGTGATTCCAGGCCGGGCAGGGTCAGCCAGCAGATCATGCCCGGCTGCAGCCGGTTCACCGCCGCGGCGCAGAACCCGCTCAGCGACAGATCATGCACCACGGTCTGAAAGCCCCGCCCGCCCGAAATGCGCAGCGTGGCCGGGATCGATATGCGCGTGCGCGGGGCACTGCGATCTTCCTGCGCGGCCGCGAAATAGGGGTCCCGCGTCTGGATCAGATAGTCACTCATGGCCTGCAACCCTCCTGCTGTGCCTGCCAAATCGTTGCCGGGCAGGCTTTGCAGAGAATGGCGGTTGCTGGTTGCGAGGGGATTATGAGGGCTGGTTAACCCGCAGCCGGTGCGGAGAGGCGAATTGTTCACCAAGCAGCGAAACCACGCTGGCCGCGACCACTTCCGGCAGCTTGACCGTAGCGGGGTCTTCGCCCGGATAGGCACGGGCGCGCATCGCGGTGCGGGTGGCGCCGGGATCGACGATTGCGACGCGTACCTTGCTGATATTGCGCACTTCCTGCGCATAGCAATCGACCAGCACTTCGCCCGCTGCCTTGCTGGCGGCATAGGCCCCCCAATAGGCGCGCGGGGCAGTGGCGACCGATGTAGTGAGGTAAACGAACCGTGCGTCCGCGCTCTGCCGCAGCAGCGGATCGAAGGCCCCGATCAGCGCCTGGGTGGCAAGCGTGTTGGTGGTCAGCGCCTTGGAAAAGGCCGGCTGGTCAATATCGGTGACTGGCGTGAGCTGCGGGAGAATCGCCGCGCAGTGGATCAGCATGTCGAGCTGCTTCCAGCGCCCGGCCAGTGCCGTGGCGAGGCGGGAGATGCCGTCGCTTTCGCCCAGATCGACCGGCGCGATGGTGGCCGCGCCGCCGCTGGCAAAGATCCGTTCCTCTACCGCTTCCAGCGCTTTCACATCGCGACCGGTCAGGATCACATGCGCGCCCTCGGCGGCCAGCGCTTCGGCAATGGCGGCACCGATCCCGCGGCTCGATCCGGTGACGAGCGCGACTTGCCCGGCAAACCGGCTCACGCCGCGGCGTTCCCGACCGGGAAGGGCAGCTGATCGACATCGGCTTCGCGTTCGGCCAGGTCGGTCAGACGGGTGGGATAGTCCCCGGTGAAGCAGGCGTCGCAATGCTGCGGGCAGGCGTTGTTGCGCTGCTTTTCACCGACGGCGCGGTACAGGCCGTCGATCGAAACGAAAGCCAGACTGTCCGCGACGATGAATTTGGTCATCTCCTGGATGTCCATCCGCGCGGCGAGCAGCTTGTGCCGTTCGGGGGTGTCGACGCCATAGAAACACGAATGGCTGGTCGGCGGGCTGGCAACGCGGAAGTGGACTTCCTTGGCTCCGGCATCGCGCATCATCTGCACGATTTTCATGCTGGTGGTGCCGCGCACGATCGAATCGTCGATCAGCACGATCCGCTTGCCTTCCACCAGCGCGCGGTTGGCGTTGTGCTTGCGCTTCACATCGGCATGACGCGCGCCGTCGCTGGGCTGGATGAAGGTCCGCCCGACATAGTGCGACCGGATGATCCCCAGGCCGAACGGAATGCCGCTTTCCTGGGCATAGCCGATTGCGGCCGGCACGCCGCTGTCCGGCACGGGGACGACCAGATCGGCCTCTACCGGGGCTTCGCGCGCCAGTTCCGCCCCGATCCGGCGACGTACTTCGTACACCGAATGGCCGCCCATCACCGAATCCGGGCGGCTGAAATAGACGTGTTCGAAAATGCACGGGCGCTGCGGGTGGTCACCGAACGGGCGGTGGCTGCTGATCCGGCCGTCCTGGCGCACTTCGACGATTTCACCCGGCTCCACCTCGCGCACGAATTCCGCGCCGACCACGTCAAGCGCCACGCTTTCGCTGGCGAACACGGTGGCATCGCCGATCTTGCCCATCACCAAGGGGCGAATCCCGAGCGGATCGCGGCAGGCGATCATCCGCTTCGGCGTCATGCAGATCAGCGAATAGGCCCCTTCGACCATCCGCAGCGCATCGACGAACCGGTCGAGCAGGGTGGGATAGCGGCTGGTCGCGATCAGGTGGATGATCACTTCGGTGTCAGAGGTCGACTGGAAAATCGCCCCCTTGTTCACCAGCTCCTGCTTGAGGTGCATGGCGTTGGAAATGTTGCCGTTGTGCGCGATCGAGAACCCGCCGCGCGCCAGATCGGCGAACAGCGGCTGGACGTTGCGCAGCCCCTGGCCGCCAGTGGTGGAATAGCGCACGTGGCCCGATGCCATCGCCCCGGGCAGTTCGGACAGGATCGCCCCTTCGGAAAAGACCTGCGCGACATGGCCCAGGCCCCGCCGGGCGTAGAATTCCTGCCCGTCCCAGCTGACGATCCCGCAGGCTTCCTGCCCGCGGTGCTGCAGCGCGTGCAGCCCCAGCGCGGTCGTCGCCGCCGCCTCTGGCGTGCCGATTACGCCGAAAATGCCGCATTCCTCGCGAAGCTTGTCACCGTCCGCGTCGAGGAAAGGATGTGTGATGTTCATGGATTCACCTGGGCCGTGGTGACGCGCCTTTGGCCCCTGTCGCGTGTGAAAGCAAGCGGGTGCTGCGGCTTTTGCGACGCTTAGCGCCGGGCAGCACTTGCCCGCCGCAGCGCGAATGGTGCAACACCTTCAAATTCCACCACGGAGGACCCCGATGACACTTCGTTTGCTGACCGGTGCCGCGCTGCTCCCGCTGGCGCTTATGGCCGCGACCGCACAGGCCGCCGCGCCTGGACCGGGCGAAATTTCGCTGCACATCGAAACCACCGCTACCGCCGCCCCCGATGCGGCGATGGTGGTAATCCGAATCGAAGGTGAAGGCGCCACCCAGGATGAAGCCCGCGCCGCGCTCGACGTGCGGCGGGGGGCGATGATCGATACGTTGGCGAAGCTTGGGGTAGAGGAAAAGGACCGCCTGAAGCTGCCGGAAACGGCGAATATCAGCATGGTTGAATCGGCTGAAGCCTATGCCACCGTGGCCCCGCCGTGCGATGGCAGCAAGTGCAAGCGGCGCAAAGGGCAGGACGCCGCAGTGCCGCCGCCCCGCGCTGTGTTCGATGCGAACGAGGAATGGCAAGTCACCCTGCGCAAGCCCGAGGCGATATTCCAGCTCAAGGCGCTGGACGGGGCGCAATTCCGGGTCACCCCGGTCGAAGGCCCGGGCACGTTCTATGCCGATCCGGAACAGGCACGCGTCAAGGCCATTGCCGAGGCTATCGCCGACGCCCGCGAAGAGGCTGACCGCTATGCCAAGGCACTCGGCTACAAGGTGCTGCGGATCGAACGCGTCAGCAACGCCAAGCCCGCGCTCAATATGCCCGACATCATCGGCACGTTCATGATGATGGACAAGCGTTCCACCCGCGAGGCGTTCTTCCAGCAGGGCAGCATGACGGTCGGCGTCGCGATCGATTTCGTGATAGCACCGAAATAGACCTCAAGCCCCGCCTTGCCACTGGGCGGGCGGGGGCCTACATCGGCGCGTGATGTCGCACCCAGCCGGACCAGCCGCTTGATCCTCTCCCCCTTCGAATGGACCATCGCCAGGCGCTATATGCTGCCCGGGCGCGGCGAGGCGGTGATTGCCGTGGTCGCCGGGATCGGGGTGGGCGTGGTCATGCTCTCGGTCGCCATGCTGGTGATCGTGATGAGCGTGATGAACGGCTTTCGCGCCGAACTGTTTGACAAGATCGTCGGGCTCAACGGCCATGCCATCATCCAGGGCTATGGCGGACGGCTGGACAGCTGGCGCGATGTGCTGAAGGAAGTGCGCGCCGTGCCCGGCGTGACCCGCGCTTCGCCGCTGATCGAACAGCCCTTGCTGGCCAGCTTCAACGGCCGGGTCGAGGCGATCTTTGCGCGCGGGCAGACTCAGGAGGACATTCAGCGGCTGGGGCCAAAGGTGCAGGCCGGGGCGCTCGCCAGCCTTCAGCCAGAGGCGGGCAATGTCGCGCTGGGCAGCGAGCTCGCCGCCAATCTGGGCGCGCGGGTGGGCGATACGATCACGATCATCAACCCGCAGGGGCAAAGCACCCCGTTCGGCACGGTTCCGCGCCAGATCAGCTACACGGTCAGCGCGATCTTCGAAATCGGGGTCTATGATCTCGACGAACGCTTTGTCGTCATGCCGATGCAGGATGCGCAGACCCTGCTGCTGCTGGGGGATAGCGTGGGCATGATCGAGGTATCGGTGACCGATCCCGATCATGTCGCCGAACTGCTGGGCCCGCTGGCGCAGAAACTGTCCGGGCAGGCGGTGGTGACCGACTGGAAGCAGATGAACGCCAGCCTGTTCGAAGCCTTGCAGGTGGAACGGGTGGCGATGTTCTTTGCCCTGTCGATCATCGTGCTGGTGGCCGCGTTCAACATCCTGTCCTCGCTGATCATGCTGGTCCGTTCCAAAAGCCGCGACATCGCGATCCTGCGCACCATGGGGGCCACGCGGCGCTCGATCCTGAAGATCTTTGTCACCACCGGATCGGTGATTGGCCTGGCGGGGATGCTGTCGGGCCTGGTGCTGGGTTTTATCGTGCTGTATTTTCGCGGCGGGATTGTCCGGGCGATCGAATTCGTCACGGGGCAGAACCTGTGGGATCCCAAGATCCGCTTCCTGACCGAACTGCCCAGCCGCACCGATCCGCTGGAAGTTCTGGCGATTTGCGGCATGGCGATGCTGTTCAGCTTCCTCGCCACGCTCTACCCGGCCTGGCGCGCGGCCAGCACCGATCCAGTGCAGGTGCTGCGTTATGAGTGACACGATCGTCCAGCTGACCGGGCTGACCCGCAGTTTCGAACAAGGCGGCGTGCGGATCGACGTGCTGCGCGGTGTGAATCTGACCGTTGCGCCCGGAGAGATTGTTGCGCTGCTTGGCCCTTCGGGATCGGGCAAATCGACCTTGCTGCAGGCGGTGGGCTTGCTGGAAGGCGGGTTTGGCGGGCGGATCGACATTGCCGGAACCGATGCCACCGCGCTGTCCGCCGATGATCGCACCACGCTGCGGCGGGACCGGATCGGCTTTGTCTATCAGTTCCACCACCTGCTGCCCGATTTCAGCGCGCTGGAAAACGTCATGCTGCCGCAACTGGTGGCGGGCAAGACCCGTGCCGAAGCCGATGCGCGGGCGCGCGATCTGCTGGGCGCGCTGGGGCTGGGCGAACGGCTGAGCCATCGCCCCAGCCAGCTGTCCGGCGGCGAACAGCAACGCGTTGCCGTGGCGCGCGCGCTGGCCAACAAGCCCGCGCTGGTGCTGGCGGATGAACCGACCGGCAATCTGGACGAGGCGACGGCGGACAAGGTGCTGACCCAACTGCTCGAACTGGTGCGCGGCGAGGGCAGCGCCGCGCTGATCGCCACCCACAACGAACGCCTGGCCAAGGCCATGGACCGCGTGGTCCGGCTGCATGAGGGAGTATTGCAATGAAGACCATCGCCGATTTCAGTGCGAAGCTCCCCGGCGGGGAAGCGATCAGCCTTGGGGACAAGCTGGGCAAAGTGCTGCTGGTGGTCAACACCGCCAGCAAGTGCGGCTTTACCCCGCAGTACGAAGGGCTGGAGGCGCTGTACAAGAAGTACGCCGATCAGGGCTTTGAAGTGATTGCCTTTCCCTGCAACCAGTTCGGCGCACAGGAACCCGGCAATGCCGAGGAAATCGCCAATTTCTGCAGCCTGAAATATGACGTGACCTTTCCCCTGATGGCCAAGATCGACGTCAACGGCGACAAGGCCGATCCGCTGTACGAATGGATGAAGGCCGAAGCGCCCGGCCTGATGGGCACCCGCTCGGTCAAATGGAATTTCACCAAGTTCCTGATCGACCGCGAAGGCCAGGTCGTGCGGCGCTATGCCCCCACGGACAAGCCCGAGGGGCTGGAGAAGGATATTCAGGCGCTGCTGTAGGCCGCCCGAATTGGCGAGGGGGGACATGCACCCCGCTCTCAATCCCCGTCACCCTGAACTTGGTTCAGGGCCCATTTCGCCGTTTGCCCGGTTGTTTGAGCGCGTGAGCCAACTGGGCGGTTTGCTTGCGCCTGTGGCCACCGGGCTGGAACCACGATGGACCCTGAACCAAGTTCAGGGTGACGGGTTTGGGTGATTATCCTGAGGTTGCCGAGGCCCGGATGGTGGAAGTGTGGTGACACCCCCAATTCCCGTTTTCCTACACGCCCCGAATCTGCGATAAGGCACGCCGCTGATTCAGCCTGCTCTTTGACATTGTCGGTTCGCGTTTCACCCCTTGCGACAGGCCGCATGCGGGCAAAAACGTCCAAAAACGCACAAGTGTCACCTTTTTGGCGGTAACATCATGGAAAACATGCGAAAACAGGGCGGACAGGGTGTAACCTTGTTGTCACCTTGTCCGCCCGTTGTCCGGCCCTATTGCGCCAGTCCGGCCAGCGCGCCGGGGTCCACCGCGGCGACGGCGGCCTTCAGTTCGTCGATGCTGCCAGCCTCGCCCTCGGCCTCGACCATGAAGCGGGTGGCGATCATGGTGCCGAATTTGCCGCGGCTGTCGGTCTTGTTCCATTCCTCGGTCTGCATCTGGCCGTTTACGGTAGTGGTCTTGCTGTAACCGTCGGCGTCTTCCTTGCTTTCCTCAACCCCCATGGCCGCGCCGATTCCGGCGATGGCGCCCAGGCCGCTCATGTCCACAACCTTGAGCCGGAAGGATTTTTCGCCCTGGGTATAGGTTCCCTCGGCCTGGCTGCCCATGCCGCCCAGCGCCTGGCTTTCGGTGGCGGTGCGGGTGTAGCCGCCGATCGATCCGGGCAGCAGCGCCTGCAGCTTGGCCGCTTCGACCGCCACTTTCTTGCCATTGGCTGCGGCTTCGACCTGCTTGCCGGCTTCCTCGATCTTGGCCGTGTCGATCGTGCCGCCGCCCGGCAGGGTCAGCGTGCCGCCGTCGGCCGACGAAGTGACACTGCCCGCCATGCCGCCGCCGAACAGGGCGACCACCGGGGCCGTCACTGCGGCGACCACGAAATAGAGCACCATCGCCGCCACCAAGGTGACCACGGTATAGACCGCCGCCTTGTCCTGCGGGACCTTCATCAGCGGCGCGGCGCCGGTGTAGAACAGGTAGAAGCTGTACAGCGCCAGCAGACCCAGAATGCCAAGCCCCGGGATCAGCTGGAAAATCCCCACGATCCACGCCGCGGTCGATCCCCAGACCACCAGTTTGAAGGCATTGGTCCGGTCAGACGTACCGCCGAATTTCGGGGCGAGGAAATCCGCGATCAGGGCCAGCACGCAGACCCCGATCAGGCCCAGTACATAGCCGACCACGGCGGTGGTCAGCCCGGCCATCAGCCCCGGCTTGTAGCTGAACCCCAGCGCGCCATAGCCCCACAGCTGGCCGTGGATGAACCCGGCGACCGGACCGATCGCCGCCAGCGGCACTGCCACTTTGGTGATCAGTTCGGACGGACTGGCAGGCTCTGCCGCGATTGCCGGCCAGGTATCGGCGGGCTTGGTGACCAGAGCCTTGATCCGGTCGATCAGGCCGCTCGCGCTGTTATTGACGTCCATCGAAATTCCCCTCGTACAAACGGAGTCCGACCCGGCGATTTTCTTTGCAGCAGACCACATCGCGGGGGTCTTGCCTAGTAGATTTCCGCCATTGTCCACTTGTGTGGAAAAGGCCGCCCGGACCCCTTCCGAATCCCGCCGCGATCCCTAGTTTCAATGCCATGCCCCATGCCCAATTCGTCCCGCTGCGCGTTTTTTCGAGCTATACGATGCTCGATGGGGCGATCGATCCCAAGGCCATGGCGAAACTGGCCAAGGAACGGCTGTTTCCCGCCATTGCGATGACCGATCGCAACGGGCTCTACGGCGCGATGTCGTTTGCATCGGCCTGCAAGGACAGCGGGATCCAGCCCTTGCTCGGCACGTTCCTGGCGGTGCGGCGCGATGGCAGCGGGCCGATCGACTGGCTGGGGTTGCTGGTGCAGAATGACGCGGGTTGGCTCAATTTGTGCCGCCTGGTCAGCCGCGCGCACCTTGATCGTCCGCTGGAACTGGATCCGCATGTGACCTTTGCGGAACTGGAAGGCCACACCGACGGGTTGATCGCTCTGACCGGGGCGGGCGAGGGCGCGCTGGTGCGCTTGCTGGCAGAGGGCAAGCAGGACGCCGCCGAGGCCTACTGTGAGCGGCTTGAGGCGCTGTTTCCTGAGCGGCTCTATGTCGAAATCGCCCGCCGCGACGACCCGGTGGAGGAAGCGGCGGAAGCGGCCTTGATCGAGCTGGCCTATGCCCGCAACCTGCCGCTGGTGGCGACCAACCCCGCGCAGTTTGCCGAGGCGGGCTTCCACGCCGCGCACGACGCCATGCTGTGCATCGCCAATTCGACCCACATCGACGCCGCCGACCGCCCCCGCAGCGGCGCGCAAGGGTGGGTCAAATCGGCCGAGGTGATGGAGCAGATCTTCGCCGATCTGCCTGAAGCCCTGGCCAACACCCTGGTCGTCGCCCAGCGGTGCGCCTTCTCTCCGCCCAAGCGCAAGGCGCTGCTGCCCAGCCTGGCCGGCGACAAGGAAGGCGAGGCGGCGATGATGGCCGAGCTGGCGCGCAAAGGCCTGGAAGAGCGGCTCGCGCCTTATGGTGAACTGACCACGGAGGAACGGCAGGTCTATTTCGACCGGCTCGATTTCGAGGTCGGGATCATCACCCGGATGGGGTTCTGCGGCTACTTCCTGATCGTGGCCGACTTCATCCAGTGGGCCAAGCACAATGACATCCCGGTCGGGCCGGGGCGCGGCTCGGGCGCGGGTTCGGCGGTGGCCTGGGCGCTGCAGATCACCGATCTCGATCCGCTGCGGCTGGGGCTGCTGTTCGAACGCTTCCTCAACCCCGAACGCGTGTCGATGCCGGACTTCGATATCGACTTCTGCGAAACCCGGCGCGGCGAGGTGATCCGCTACGTCCAGCAGAAATACGGCGCGGACCACGTGGCGCAGATCATCACCTTCGGCAAGCTGAAGGCCCGCGCGGTGCTGCGCGATACGGGCCGCATCCTGCAGATGAGCTACGGCCACGTCGACCGGCTGTGCAAGATGGTGCCCAACCATCCGACCGACCCATGGACCCTGCCGCGCGCGCTCAACGGCGTGATGGAACTGAAGCGGGAGTATGACAACGAGCCGGAGGTCAAACGCCTGATCGACCTCGCGGTCCAGCTCGAAGGCCTGCCGCGCAACAGTTCGACCCACGCCGCCGGGGTGGTGATCGGGGACCGGCCGCTGGAACAGCTGATCCCGCTCTACCGCGATCCACGTTCGGACATGCCGGTGACCCAGTTCGACATGAAATATGTCGAGGATACCGGCCT
>CAZKAX010000021.1:0-38058 GCA_964550775.1 uncultured Novosphingobium sp.
GTTTCTGCTCGATCTGGACCGGTTCAAGCAAGTCAACGATACCATGGGCCACCCCGCCGGGGACGCCTTGCTTAAAATGGTGTCGAGCCGTCTGGAACGCACCGTGGGCGAAGCGGGCCGGGTGGGGCGCCTGGGCGGCGATGAATTCCAGGTCGTGCTGGCCGGGCACCACCGGCGTGAGGATCTGGCCGAACTGGCTCGGCGGGTGATCCATGACCTGTCCGAACCCTATACGATCGAAGGCCACCGCGTGGTGATTGGCGCGTCGGTGGGGATCGCGCTGTCTCCAGCCGATGGCGTGACTGCCGAAGCGATCATCCGCAATGCCGACCTTGCGCTCTATGCTGCCAAGGATGGCGGGCGCGGACGGCACCACTTCTATGCCGCGGACCTGCACAGCGATGCCGAGGAACGCCGCCAGCTGGAACAAGATCTGCGCGATGCGCTCGCCAATGACGGGCTGGAACTCTATTATCAGCCGGTGGTCCACACTTCGACCGAACGGATCACCGGGTTCGAAGCCTTGCTGCGCTGGAACCACCCGACCCGGGGGATGATGTCCCCCGCCAAATTCATCCCGATTGCCGAAGATACCGGCCTGATCGCCCCGATCGGCGAATGGGCGCTGCGCACGGCCTGCCGCGATCTGAGCCAGTGGCCCGATAGCGTGCGCGTGGCGGTCAACGTGTCGCCGCTGCAATTTTCCAACCCGGCTTTGCCGGCAATAATCACCAATGCCCTGGCCAGTGCCCAGATCAGCCCGCAGCGGCTGGAACTGGAAATCACCGAAAGCGTATTCCTGAACGATGATGAGGGAACCGATGCGATGTTCGCCGCGCTCAAGCGGGTGGGTGTGCGTCTGTCGCTCGACGATTTCGGCACCGGTTATTCCTCGCTCGGCTATCTCAAGAAAGCGCCGTTCGACAAGATCAAGATCGACCAGAGCTTCGTGCGCGGGGCGACCATCGTGGGCAGCCGCAACGGCGCGATCATTTCCTCGATCGTCAGCCTGGCCGAAGCGCTGGGGATGGAAACCACGGCAGAAGGCGTGGAAACGCTGGACGAACTGGATCTGGTGCGAATGCTGGGATGCAGCCACGTGCAGGGCTATATCTATGAAAAGCCGCTCAACGTAGTCGCCGCCACCCAGCGCCTGATGACCGGGCTGACCGCGATTGCCAAGGGTCCGCGCGCCGCCCGTGCGGTGCGCCAGACCATGCTGCGCAAGGTTACGCTGGAACATGGTTCGCAGCAGTATCAGGGAACGATCCGCAACATCTCCACCACCGGCGCGATGGTCGAAGGGTTGTGGAACGTCCCGCCGGGCACGATCTTCCGGATCATACTGGCCGAAGGCGGGGTGGTGACGGCCACCGCGCGCTGGTGCCAGGAAGACCGCATGGGCGTGGAATTCGCCGCGCCGCTGCTGCTTGACGAATCGGGCCGCATCGCGGTGCTGGGCACTGGCCCAACGAAAGCACGCAGCGGCCTGCTGCGCCACGCGGGAGAAGCCGCGTGACCGGGGCAATTCGGGAAAGTTCAAGGACTTACGGAATCGTTATCGTTAGCGGTTTGGCAACTACGTTTGGTTATAGCCTGCTGATTGATCGGCAATTTTACGGAGCGCTGCGGACACACCGGCATGGCTGAAGCAAAGGGTTCAGGTCTGGGAATGCTGCGCAACCTGCTGGGCAACAGCAAGGGCGATGCAGGACCGCGTGTGCCTGAAACCGGCCCGATGCCCAAAGGCGAAGAGCTGAACCGCGCGATTTCCCTGCTGCGGGACTATGAACAGAGCGGCATCGGCTGGTTCTGGGCCAGCGACAGCGAAGGCCGCCTGACCTACATCTCCGATTGCGTCGCCAAAAGCCTAGGGCGCGACAAGGCCGACCTGGTGGGCCAGGCGATCCAGTCGCTGTTCATCCTTGACCGTGATGAAGACGATACGGTTGAACGCACGCTTCCGCTGATGCTTTCGGCGCGCAAGACCTTTGTCGAGCTGGCAGTGCGGGCCGCGCTGGAAGGGACCGAGGTCTGGTGGTCGATTTCCGGCCGCCCGCAGTTCAACGCCAATGGCGACTTCTGCGGCTATAACGGCAACGGCACCGATGTGACCGCGACCCGCCAGAGCCAGAAGGACGCATCGCGGCTGGCGCAGTACGATTCGCTCACCAGCCTTGCCAACCGCCACCGCATGGGCAAGCGGCTGACCGCGACGCTCACCGCCTACAAGGCCGCCAAGCGCGCCTGTGCGGTGATGATGATCGACCTTGACCGGTTCAAGCAGGTCAACGACACGCTGGGCCATCCGGCGGGTGACGAACTGCTCAAGCAGGTCGCACAGCGGCTCCAGCGCGTGGTCACCGAAAAGGGCTGCGAAATCGGCCGTCTGGGCGGCGACGAATTCCAGATCATGCTGCCCGATATCGACGATCGCGGACGGCTGGGCGAAATTGCCAAGACGATCATCACCATGGTCTCGCAGCCCTATCAGATCGAAGGCAGCCGCTGCGTGATCGGTGCGTCGATCGGGATCGCGATTGCGCCCTATGACGGGCTCGACAGCGAAGAACTGATCCGCAGCGCGGACCTTGCGCTCTATGCCTCGAAAGGCGGCGGGCGCGGGCAGTTCCGGTTCTATTCCAGCGACCTCCACAGCGAGGCCGAGCGCCGCAGGCGGATCGAGGACGATCTGCGCGATGCGCTCAGCAACGGCGAACTGCGCGTCGCCTATCAGCCGATTGTCGATACCAAGACCAACAAGGTCGTTACGCTCGAAGCTTTCAGCCGCTGGGATCACCCGGAAATGGGCCCGATCCCGCCCAGCGTGTTCATCCCCGTGGCCGAAGAGGCGAACCTGATCGGAGCGCTGGGCGACTGGGTGATGAAGCAGGCTTGCATGGACGCGGTCAGCTGGCCGGGCGAAGTGCGCGTGGCGGTCAACGTCTCGGCCTCGCAATTCGCCAACCCGGGCTTCACATCGGTGGTGGCTCAGGCGCTGGCCCATGCCGAACTGCCGCCCGAGCGGCTGGAACTGGAACTGACCGAATCGATCTTCCTGGGGGACGAATCGAGCACATCCGAAATGTTCAATTCGCTCAAACTGCTGGGCGTCCGCCTGGCGCTGGACGATTTCGGCACCGGCTACTCCTCGCTCGGCTATCTCCAGCACGCGCCGTTTGACAAGATCAAGATCGACAAGGGCTTCATCGCCGGGGTGACCCAGCAGGGCAACCGCAACAGCGCGATCATCGCCGCGATCGTCAGCCTGGCCAGTGCCCTGGGGATGGAAACCACCGCCGAAGGGATCGAGGCGCTGGATGAACTGCAGGCGATGCAGAAGCTCGGCGTCGGGCAGATCCAGGGCTATATCTATGCCCCCGCGATCAGCTGTGAAGACGTGACCGAGGCCATGCTCAGCGGCACCTGGGTGATCGAACCGGCCGGCCCCAGCAAGTACCGCCAGGAACGCCGCACCGTGCTGCGCAAGGTCGGGCTGATCCACGAAGACCACCGCTATGAAGCCACCATGCGCAACCTTTCGCGCACCGGCTGCATGGTCGAAGGGCTGCTCGACGTGCCGATCGGCACCCCGTTCGTGGTCGATTTCGGCGAAGGCCAGCTCGCCGTCGCCGTGGTCCGCCGTTCGGCCGGATCGATGCAGGGGCTCGAATTCGAACAGCAACTGGTCGATGACGGCGCCGGCGGCCTGTGTACCCGCCACCGCGTGTCGCCCTATATCATGGCCCAGGCCGGCATGCCGCTGCAGGCACTGCCGCCCGGCCAGTACCCGATGCAGCTGATGCAGCAACCCGGCGGAGCGATGAGCCTGCCCAAATTCGGCTCCGCTGCCGACATGAAGCCCAAGAGCAAGGTCGCCTAGACCCGCCGCGCCCGCCCGCAACGTTCTGCGGTGACAGCTTGGCCCCGCGCTGCTAACGGCGCGCCATGACTGAACTGGCCTCCATCCGCAATTTCTCGATCATCGCGCACATTGACCACGGCAAAAGCACGCTTGCCGACCGGCTGATCCAGTTCACCGGCGGCCTGACCGAGCGCGAAATGAGCGCGCAGGTGCTCGATAACATGGATATCGAGAAAGAGCGCGGGATCACCATCAAGGCCCAGACCGTCCGGCTGAAATACCGCGCCAAGGACGGCCAGGACTATGAGCTCAACCTCATGGACACCCCCGGCCACGTCGATTTTGCGTACGAAGTCAGCCGCTCCCTCGCCGCTTGCGAAGGCGCGCTGCTGGTGGTGGACGCGGCGCAAGGGGTGGAGGCGCAGACGCTCGCCAACGTCTATCAATCGATCGAGCACGACCACGAAATCGTGCCCGTGATCAACAAGATCGATCTCCCCGCCGCCGAACCCGACAAGGTCAAGGCCGAGATCGAGGAAATCATCGGCCTCGATGCCTCAGAGGCGGTGCTGACCAGCGCCAAGAGCGGGATCGGTATCGCCGAAGTGCTCGAAGCCGTGGTCACCAAGATCCCCCCGCCCAAGGGCGACCGCAACGCGCCGCTCAAGGCCATGCTGGTCGATTCGTGGTACGATCCCTACCTCGGCGTGGTGATCCTTGTGCGGATCATCGACGGGGTGATCGCCAAGGGCCTGCAGGTCAAATTCATGGCCGGCGGAACCGAGCACCTGATTGACCGGGTCGGCTGCTTCACCCCCAAGATCGAACAGCTCAGCGAACTCGGCCCCGGCGAAATCGGCTTCATCACCGCGCAGATCAAGGAAGTCGCCCAGGCCCGCGTCGGTGACACGATCACCACGGTCAAGCACGGCGCGGTTGAGGCTTTGCCCGGCTTCAAGGAAGTCCAGCCGGTGGTGTTCTGCGGGCTGTTCCCGGTTGACGCGGCAGACTTTGAAAAGCTGCGTGAGAGTATCGCCCGCCTGCGGCTCAACGATGCCAGTTTCAGCTTCGAAATGGAGAGCAGCGCGGCATTGGGCTTCGGGTTCCGCTGCGGCTTCCTCGGCCTGCTGCACCTCGAAATCATCCAGGAACGCCTCACCCGCGAATACGATCTCGATCTGATCACCACCGCGCCCTCGGTGGTCTATCGCATCCAGCTGCGCAAATCGAAGACCGACGACGCGCGCGAGATCCTGCTCCACAACCCGGCCGACTATCCCGATCCCAGCCGGATCGAACAGATCGACGAACCCTGGATCAAGGCGACGATCTACACGCCGGACGAATACCTCGGCTCGATCCTCAAACTCTGCCAGGACCGCCGCGGGGTGCAGACCGGCCTGACCTACGTCGGCGGCCGCGCCCAGGTGCAATACGAACTGCCGCTCAACGAAGTGGTGTTCGATTTCTATGACCGCCTGAAAAGCATCAGCCGCGGCTATGCCAGCTTCGATTACGAACAGATCGGCCTGCGTGAAGGCGACCTCGTCAAGATGAGCATCCTCGTCAACAACGAACCGGTCGACGCCCTCAGCATGATCGTCCACCGCGACGCCGCCGAAGTCCGCGGCCGCCACATGTGCGAACGCCTGAAAGACCTGATCCCCCGCCACCTGTTCAAGATCCCGATCCAGGCCGCGATCGGCGGCAAGGTAGTCGCCCGCGAAACCATCAGCGCCATGCGCAAGGACGTCACCGCCAAATGCTATGGCGGCGACATCACCCGCAAGAAGAAGCTGCTGGAAAAACAGAAAAAGGGCAAAGCCCGCATGCGCGAATACGGCAACGTCAGCATCCCGCAGGAAGCCTTCATCGCCGCCCTGCGGATGGGCGAAGAGTAGGCCCCACAGAAGGGGGGGAGTGGCACTAACCAAGTCACGCCCTCCCAGATCCTTCCCATTTTCGCGAAGCGCAAATGGGGAGTGGGACCGCCCACGCAGCGGGTGGTGGAGGGGTCTCTCGCCGCACCCCACAACCCCGCCGCAACACCAACCCCACCCCCAGCTCAAACCGCTACGAACCACCAACCTCGCTATGCGGGCGACGAAGACCCGCAGGCGTGCTAAGCCCTCCCGCAACCCACCGACAACCTCCCAGACAAGAGAACACCCAAGATCATGGCATCCTACAAGGAACCCAGCTTTCAAGAGCGCGCCGCGCTGTCCAAACAAGCCCGCGAACGTGCGCTGCAAAAGCTAGCCGCCAAACCTGCCCCCGACCCGGCCGAACTGGCCCGCCTGGCCGCCGCCCGGCTCGAGCGCGAACAAGCCCAGGCCGAAAAAAGCGCCGCCCGTAAAACGGCCCTCGCTGAAGCCAAGCTGCAAAAGCAAGCCCAGGCCCAAGCCGCCGCCGAAAAAAGCGCCGTCCCGACCATGACCGAAGCCGAGCGCAAAGCGGCGCGGGATGAGCGCTATGCCGCGCGGAAGAAGCGGAAGAAGTGAGAGGTGTTGGTGGGTGTGGGGGGACTAACAGTGGGCGCGTAAGCGCCTTCGGGAACCGTGCGCTTTTATCTCGGCATTACAGTTGCTTGGTTGGTGGGGGTGGTGGAGCTTGCCTTTGATTACGCGGTTCCAGACATTTTGAATTTCGTGAAGCGGGTCGTGCGAATGAGAGGCGGCGTCGAGTTGGCGACACTCTATGAGAGGTAAAATTTGCCTCGACGGCGCATGTCTATGCTCCACCCCACCCAAACCATTTTCCTACATCCCCCCACACTGGTATGGTCGAGTCGGTTCCTTTCATCCGGGATTCCGGGCCTGGGGGCGAAAAGGTTTCGGCACCGGCGGCGCCCAGCATGTGTTTCATCAACTAACTCCCGCGACTCGGGAATGGCGGATGCGGGGGGCTTGTTTGGTTGCTAACAAATGTTACGGTCTGGTCCAAAGGCAGGAGAGGACCGATGGTGACCATGGTGGATGACGGGATCGAAGGGCAGGCGCGTCGGTCCGAGGCGCTGATCCGGTACCTGGGGGAAGGGGACTATGTCACCCGGCGCTATGTCAGCCAGGGGGCAGAGATCAATACCGGGGTCTATACCGACCACGTGATGCCAATGCGCGACGGGATGCCGATCCGGGATCACTTCACGCTTGATACCCACGGCTTCATGCTGGGGCGGCACGTGTCAGGGGTGGCGGACTTTACCGACCGGGACGAGGTCGATGCGAAGTACAATGCCGAGGTCGCCGCGGCGGTCTGCGCGCTGTCGGGGGCGAGCTTTGTGGCGGTGCAGGGCTGGATGCGGCGGACCAGCGCGGACCTGACCGCGCGGGCGCAGGAGAAGGTCGCGGGCTATCAGCACTCCGGCGGGCTCCAGCCCCAGGCGGGTGAGGCGCATATTGACTATAACCCGCGCACCGGGGAAGCGGCCGGGGCAAGGGTCTATGCGGCGCAGCGGCCGGACGGGCCGGGCTATTCGCGGCACTGCTGCTTCAGCTTCTGGCGCACCTTCAGCCCGGGGCCGCAGGACTGGCCGCTGGCGCTGATGGACGGGCGCTCGATCGTGGGGGACGAACTGGCGAGCAACACGCTGTTCGTGGTCGACGAGTTCCCGGTCGGCGAAGACCTGGTCAAGCCGGTCGAAGGCGAGGACCAGATGATCGCGGCGACGATCCTGCGCCAGCGGGACGCGCATCGGTGGTGGTACTTTGCGAACATGGACCGCAGCGACGTGCTGCTGTTCAAGTTCTATGACAGCGACCACTCGGTCACCTGGCGCTGCCCGCACACGGCGTTTCACGATGCCAGCCTGCCGGGCACGCAGGTGCGGGAATCGATCGAAGTGCGCTGCGTCGCGTTCTGGGAATAACCCTCAGGCCGCGGCGGCGCGGGCCGGGGCGGGGGCGGCAAGTTCGAGCCGATCGCGGCCGCCTTGTTTGGCGCGGTAGAGGGCCTGGTCGGCGCGGCGGTAGAGTTCGCGCCAGTCGGCCTCGCAACCGATCCGCCCGCAGGCGCTGCCCGCGCTGACGGTGACGCGCAGGCCCTCCGGCATCTGGTGCCCGCGCACCGCGCCAAGCAGGGCGAGGGCCAGCGCATCGTCCAGTTCGCTCGCCGGGCCGAACAGGGCGAACTCCTCGCCCCCCAGCCGGGCGACAGTGGCGCGGATTTCGGCGGTGGCGGCGAGCACGGTTGCGACTTCGCGCAGCACTTCGTCGCCGGTGTCGTGCCCGGCACGGTCGTTGATGGCCTTGAAGTGGTCAATGTCTACCAGAACCAGCCGCAGTTCCTCGTCCGAGCCCCAGCCGAGCACGCCGGCAAGCAAGGCACGGCGGTTGAGCAGGCCGGTGAGGGGATCGATATCGGCCAGCCGCCGCGCCACCCGCTCTTCCGCGCGCGCCTCGTCCCGCTCACGCGCAATGCGCTTGATCCGGAACGACATGGCGAGGGCGGAAAGCAGCGCCTCGATCCCCAGCGCGACGATCGCCGAATGCTCGACCCACAGGCTGTAGCCGATCAGGTTGCCGGCATGGGCAATCCGGACCAGCGCCATGCCGAGCGGAAAGGACCAGGCCAGCACCAGCAGGCGAACGATCCGGCTCCCTCGCCGCCAGGCCTGCGCAGCGAGCAGCACCGCGATGGCCGGGATCGGCACGAACGAGGCAACATAGAACCGGTCCGCCGTATGCGCCCAAGGATCGGGAGCAACCATCACCGCCAGGCCTGTCAGCAGCACCAGCCAGCAGGCCGCATGCCCGTAACGGCGCAAGCGGCGCGACAGGATGCCCGGCTCGATGCAGTCGATCAGGAAGGCCACCGCACTCGCCGCGATTCCGGCCAGCGCGAAGTAAGAGAACCGGAACCGCATTTCTGCCCCCAACTGCGGAAAGGCCATGTCCAGCGCGCCGGAATGCGAAAAGGCATAGGCCAGCATCGCCGCCAGGGTCAGGCAATAGAACACCTGAAACCGCTCGCGCATGGCCAGCCACATCAACAGGTTATAGGCGAGCAGCGCAATCGCCACGCCGGCGAAGGCGGCATAGACCACCGCTTCGGTCAGGTGCTGGCGATCAGCCTGCCGCTCGCTTTGCAAGCGCGGGACTTGCAACAGGCCGCTGGCATTGATCGCGCCGTCGATCCGCAGCAACACGCCATCAGGCCGCGCGGCAGAACCAGCCAGCGGAATTGCCACATGCGCGCCGATCCGGCCAAAGCGCGACAGGCTGACGTTATCGAGCCGCTCTTGCCCGAACGTGCCATCGCCGCGGTGGATGTAAAGCCGGGCATCCTGTTGCCAGGCCGGCATGAAAGTCAGCAGCGCCGGACCGTCGAGCGCCTGCCACTGCGCAGCGGGCAGGACGATGCGGACCCAGTAGCTGCCAGGCCCGAATGCGGACTGCGGGGTGGTGCAATCGAACCGTGCCGCGTCCCGCCAGAGCGCGGCGGCACTGTCTCCCGGCCGGACCGGGGATACACAGGCGGTCAGCTCTGCCGCTGGCCCGTTTGGCGCAGAGGCCTGCGCGGCCAGCGGGAGGCACGCGAGGCACAGCGCCGCAACCGCGCGCAGCAAGGCGCGCAGCAGCTTGGTTGCAGGATCTCGCCCCCGGCAAATCATCGCACCCTTTTGCCCGAATATCCCTAATCGCGGCTTAGGCTGGATGGTTAAGCCGGTCTGATCCCGCCGGTCCGGGGCGGTGCTGAGGCGGGCATAAGCCGGGATTTACGCGGCGGCGCGGCTCTGGGGCGAAACGTCTGGTCCGGCAACGGTCAGCTGGTTGCGGCCCGATTGCTTGGCGCAATAGAGTGCCGCGTCGGCCCGGTTGAACAGGTCACGCCAGTCTGTCTCACAGGCGATCGGAGCTTCGGCGACGCCAATGCTGACGGTCACTTGCGCGCCGTGGGGCATTACTGCGGTACGGATGTCGGTGAGCAGAGCCAGGGCCAGCGCTTCGGGCAGTTCATCGGCGGTGCCCATAATCGCAAATTCCTCGCCGCCGATCCGGGCCACGCTGGCGCGGATTTCGGCGCGCTGGGCCAGCAGGGCGGCGACCTGGGCCAGCACGGCATCGCCCATGTCATGGCCGTGGGCATCGTTGATCGCCTTGAAGTGATCGATATCGATCAACATCAGACGCAGCGGGGTGCCATCGGCGATGGCCAGCGCGTTGTCGAGCAGGGCGCGGCGGTTGAGCAGGCCGGTCAGCGGATCGGTCCGCGCCAGTTCGCGCGACTGGCGCTGCAATTGCAGCAGGTTGATGATGCTGGCCTGATGGGTATCGATCATGTGCAGCTGGAACACGGCAGCTACGGCCAGACTGACCGCGATCGCCAGGTCCATCCGGTTGCCCGAAGTGAACAGCAGCACCAGCATCGGCACCAGGTTGATTACCAGATTGGCAATCGCCGCCCCGCGCGCGCTGGACATGCAGTATGCGGTCGAAAAGGCGCCGAGCGCGATCACGATCGGGTAATAGATCCGCTCATGCGGCGGCGCACCCAGCCATGAATAGACGCACCAGGCGCTGCACATCACAGCGATTGCGGACGATCCGACCGTTGCTTCCCGGACAAAGCGGGTCGCGCGGCGGACGCTGTTGGCAATCCGCAAATCACGGCTGAGGTTGAGGAAACCGGCCAGACAGAAGAAGCTCATCGCCAGCGGCGTTCCAACCGTGACCCACCAGCTGGCCTTGGGTGACATGGCCAGCAGTGCAGTGGGAGTGGTCAGCAACAAGGCCAGGAACAGCAACCGGGCATGGCGCTGCAACTGTCCGGCTGACATCAGCATAAAGTCATCCCGGATCGCGTCCGGAATGTGTGGCACGAAAAACGTGCGGAATGCCTGGGCCGCGCCGGTCATTACCGGGACGTACTCATTCGAGCTGAAAGTTTGGTTAAACCGTCCGGCGCGGGCAGCAGTGGCCGCAACGCGGCTGTCCACGATGGCCATGCCAACTTCACTTGGCGTTCAGGCTGGGGCTGGCTATAGGCGTGTCACCATGTTGACCCGTTCGCCGATCAAACTCGCCCTGCTCGCCACTGCTACCGTGGCTATTTCGCTTACTGCCGGTTGCGGCGGACGTGGCAAGGTCAAGGATACGGCCTTCGTCGCGCGCGACGTCGATACGCTGTACCGCGCCGCCAAGGACAAGCTGGACAACGGTGACACCAAGGTCGCCGCCGCCCTGTTTGACGAGGTGGAGCGCCAACACCCCTATTCCCCCTGGGCCCGCCGCGCCCAGTTGATGAGCGCGTTCAGCTATTACGTCGCCAAGGATTACACCAAGAGCACGCAGGCCGCGCAGCGCTTTCTGGAAATCCACCCCGGCAACCGCGATGCGCCCTATGCCTATTACCTGATCGGGCTCAATTATTATGAGCAGATCAGCGACGTCAGCCGCGATCAGAAGAACACCAAGCTGGCGCAGGATGCGCTGACCGAAGTGACCCGGCGCTATCCCAACACCCGCTATGCCGCCGATGCGCGGCTCAAGCTGGACCTGGTGGCCGATCACCTTGCGGGCAAGGAAATGACCATCGGTCGCGCCTATGAACGGCAGGGCAAGTGGCTGGCGGCGCAATTGCGGTTCCGCAACGTGATTGAGCGGTATGAGACCACCAGCCACGCACCCGAGGCGCTGTTCCGGATGGTTGAAACCAATCTGGTGCTGGGGATCCCGGAAGAAGCGCAGAAAAGCGCTGCCGTGCTGGGCCGGAACTATCCCGGCAGTGAATGGTACGACAAGGCCTATCAGCTGATGCAGAAGTACGCGCCGGGCACCAGCGCCAGCTGAGCGATTCCGGCGCAGGCCGGGTAGGGGGAGGCGATTTCTACTCCCCAAGTTGACATTTCGTTCAGGGCAGGGCTGTAATGCCCCTGCCATGCTTTCGCAAAAAACCCGCTATACCATCCGTGCGCTGCAGCACCTGTCGGACACCTGGCGTCAGGGTCCGGTGCGGCTGGATGTGATCGCGGAAACCCAGAACATCCCGCGCAAGTTCCTGACCGTGATCCTGTCGGAAATGGTCCGCGAAGGGCTGGTGCTGTCCACCCGGGGGCGCGACGGCGGATATGAACTGGCGCTGCCGCCGGTCGATATCCGCTATGGCGACATCATCCGCCTGACGCGGGGCAGCCTTGCGCTGGTCCCCTGCGCCAGCCGCAACGCCCACGAACACTGCCAGAACTGCCTGCCAGAGGCCGAATGCCGCCTGCGCGGCCTGATGTTGACCCTGCGCGATGAAATGGCGGCGATGCTCGACAAGGTCAGTCTGGCCGACAAGATCACGCTGGAACCGCCGTTTGCGGGGGTTGAGGCGGTCGACTAGCCTCGCTCAGATCCTCCCCCAACGGGGGAGGGGAACCGGTGAAGCCGGTGGAGGGGGGGCGAACAAGAGTGCGCGCGGAAGCGCGCAGCCGCTGACGCGGCTTTTCTGACTCGCCCCCCTCCGCCTCCGCTGCGCTACGGCACCTCCCCCGTTGGGGGAGGATCCGGTCGAAACATCCCACCTCGCAAAAGCTGCGCTTCGTCGCCGCAAAGCGAATCTCCACTTGTCTAGTTAAACGGTAGAGTTAGTTTGGTGGACGAAGGAGCCGAACCATGACTCACCCCGCCAACCAGCCTAACGAGCGCCGCGCCAGCAGCCAGCCGGGCGTTTCCGCCCCGGTGCTGGCCGCCCTGAGCGATGCCGTGGGGCGGCTGCGCTATGGCGTGGTGCAGCTGACCGTCCATGACGGTCGCGTGGTTCAGCTTGATGTCACGGAGCGCCAGCGTTTCCCATCCTGACGCAGCGTTCCGAACGGGCGGGGCCGGTGTGCGAGTGGCCGGTCCCGCCTGACACCCTTCGCTCTCGCAGCCATTCCCGTTGCAGACCGGACCTCCGGATGTGGCCAAACCACCTTTCCAAAGGATTTTGGACATGTCTCCGTTCGTCCGCCTACCCCTGCTTGCTTCCGCCGCGCTGATCGCGCTTCCCGCCTATGGCGCACCCGATGCCGCAGCCGATCAGGGCCAGACCTCGGTTGGCACCGGCGCAACTGATGATAGCGAAGAAATCGTCGTCACCGCGCGCCACCGCGCCGAAAGTTCGCAGGCCGTGCCCTTGGCGATCTCGGTGGTCGGGGGCGATCACATTGACAACACCGGGGCGTTCAACGTCGGCCGCCTGCAGGCGCTGACCCCTACGGTGCAGTTCTACACCAGCAATCCGCGCAACAGCACGGTCAACATTCGCGGGCTGGGCGTGCCGTTCGGCCTGACCAACGACGGGATCGAGCAGGGCGTCGGGATCTACGTCGATGACGTCTATTATTCGCGCGTTGCCTCTGCCACGTTCGACTTTCTGGATGTGAAGCAGATCGAAGTGCTGCGCGGGCCGCAGGGCACGCTCTATGGCAAGAACACCACCGCCGGGGCGATCAACATCACCAGCCGCGAACCGACGTTCGATTTTTCCGGCCGGGCCGAAGTGACCATCGGCAACCTGGGGTTCAAGCAGGCCAAGGCGGCGGTCTCCGGCCCGTTGTCAGACACACTCGCAGCGCGCTTCGCGATCTCGGCCACGGGACGCAAGGGCACGTTGTTCAACCGCGCGACCAGCACGTTGGTCAATGCGCAGGACAACCTGGGCCTGCGCGGGCAGCTGCTGTGGCGGCCCAAGGACGGGATCGACGTGACTCTGGCGGGCGACTATTCGGTGCAGGATCCCGAATGCTGCGCGCAGGTCTATGTCCGCACTGGCCTGACCCAGCGCGCGCTGGCCCGGCAATATGCCGCGCTGACCGCCGCGCAGAACTATGCCGTGCCCAGCACCAATCCGTTTGACCGGGTCACCGATGTCGATGCGGACCTCAACGCCGGGAACAAGATCGGCGGTGCTTCGCTGCGGGTGAAGGCCGAACTGGGCGGGGGCACGCTGACCGCGGTTACCGCCTGGCGGTTCTGGGACTGGAAGCCGTCGAACGATCGCGACTTCATCGGCCTGCCCATCACCACCAAGAGCCAGAACCCCAGCCAGCAGGACCAGTACACCCAGGAACTGCGCTTCAACCATTCCAGCGACAAACTGGACTATGTGGTCGGCATGTTCGGCTTCAAGCAAAAGGTCCGCACGCAGGGCACTCAGCAGCAGGGCATAGCGGCCAGCCGGTTCCTGCTGTCGGGCGCATTGGCCAATGATCCCAGCGTGCTCAACGGCTTGACCTCCGCCAACGACATCCGGCTCGATAACACCAGCGCGGCGTTCTATGGCCAGCTCAGCTGGAAGCCCGCGCCGGGGCTGTCGTTGCAGCCCGGTGTGCGCGTCAATTATGACAAGAAGACCGGGCTCTACCAATCGGTGGTGACCAACGGGGCGGGGCAGCTGGTGACTTTTGCCAGCACCGATCCCCGGATCGTCGCCCAGCGCGGGGTGCTCGCCCCGCAGCGGTTCGAGCCACGCTTTTCTGCGTGGAATTTCAGCTGGGACTTTACTGCCAGCTATGAAATCGCTCCCGATGTGCGCGCCTATGGCACTTATGCCAAGAGCTTCAAGACCGGCGGGATCAACCTCAACGGGGTTCCAGCAGACAATGCCGGCAACCCGCTGCTCGCCGCCGCGACCGTGCGGCCAGAGCGGGTGCATCACTGGGAAGCGGGGCTGAAAACCCAGTTCCTCGACCGCCAGGTCACGCTCAACCTCGCCGCATTCCGCACCGGGATTTCGGACTTTCAGGCGCTGGTCAGCAACGGCCAGCTGGGCGTGCTGCGCGGCTATCTGGCCAATGCGGAAAAGGTCCGCTCGCAGGGGCTGGAATGGGACTTCTCGATCCGCCCGAGCGAGCGGTTCAATGCCTATGTCAACGGCGCGTACACCGATGCGACCTATCGCAAGTTCGTCGATGCGCCGTGCCCGCCGGAACTGTCAGGCGGCACCACGGTGGGCGCGGGCCAGACTGCCAGCGCTTCCGGTACGCCGGGCGGGCTCAGCCCCGCGAGCTGCGACATTTCGGGACAAGTGCTGCCCGGCGTTTCGAAGTGGTCGCTCAGCTATGGCGCAGAAGCGAAAGTGCCCGCCAAGCTGTTCGCGCAAGAGGGCGAGGCCTATCTGGGGTTCGATGGCAACGCGCGCACGCGGTTTTCATCCAACCCGTCACCTTCGGCCTATACCTGGATCGATGGCTATGCCCTGACCAACTTCCGCCTGGGCTTTCGCGCCAAGGGCCGGTTCGATGTATTCGGCTGGGTCCGCAATGCCTTTGACGTGAACTATTTCGAGCAACTTGCCGTGGGTAGCGGCAATACCGGGCTGATCGCAGGCAGCGTCGGCGATCCGCGCACCTGGGGCGGGACGATCAAGGTGGAGTTCTGATCCGGCGGTCCCTTCCATCCGGGGATCGGCTGTAGGGGCGGGGCATCGGCAGGTGTCTCGCCATTTAGCCATCAATCCCCCTCCCGCTTGCGGGAGGGGTTAGGGGTGGGCATGAGGCCGCAGGCCTCACTGCGATTAGGCACTGGAACTGGCCCACCCCGCTGCGACTAGGCTCGCTCCGCTCACCAAGTCTCGCTCCCCTCCCGCAAGCGGGCGGGGGAATTTCGAGCAAGTCCTGATGACTTGCGCGTTTTGGTTCGCTAGAACACCACGCGAACATGCTGACCCGACTCTCCATCCGCAATGTCGTTCTGATCGAGGCGCTCGACCTCGATTTCAGCCATGGGCTGGGTGTGCTCACCGGGGAAACCGGGGCGGGCAAGTCAATCCTGCTCGATGCGCTGGGGCTGGTGCTTGGCAATCGCGCGGATAGCGGGCTGGTGCGCAGCGGGACGGATCAGGCCAGCGTTACGGCGACGTTCGAATTTGCCGAGCTGCCTGCCGCGATCGGCGCAGTGCTAGGCCAGGCCGAAGTCGATGTGGAACCGGGTGAGCCGCTGATCGTCAAACGCCGGGTCAAGGCCGATGGCGGGTCGAAGGCCTTCGTCAACGATCAGCCGGTCAGCGCCGCCCTGCTGCGCGATCTGGCCTCCAGTCTGGTCGAACTGCACGGGCAGCACGACGATCGCGGGCTGGTCAATCCGCGCGGGCACCGGCTGCTGCTCGATCGCTATGCCGGGGCGGACAGCGCCGGGCTGGAAGCGGCGTGGAAGAGCTGGCGCAGCGCCGAGGATGCACTGGAGGCAGCCCGCGCGGCCGTGGCCAAGGCGGGCGAGGATCGCGATCTGCTGCTGGCCCATCTGGCCGAACTGACCGCGCTGGAACCAGCCGAAGGCGAGGAAGAACAACTGGCCGAAGCCCGCGCCGCGATGCAGAAGGGAGAGCGGCTGTCGGGCGATCTGGCCGAATTGCAGCATCTCTGGGCCGGATCGGATTCGGCCTTAGCGAGCTTGCGCGGCGCGGCGCGTCGGCTCGACCGGATCGCGGGCGAACATCCCCTGCTGGCCGAGGCGCTGGCCGCACTCGACCGCGCGGTGATCGAGGCGGGTGAGGCCGAGGAAAGGCTGGAACGCGCGGGCGAAGCACTCAGCCACGATCCCGCCGCGCTCGACCGGATCGAAACCCGCCTGTTTGAACTGCGCGCCATGGCCCGCAAGCATCACTGCCAAGTCGATGATCTGCCGGAGAAAATGCGCGAAATGCGCGCCGCGCTGGATATGATCGAGGGCGGGGAGGCTGGCCTGGCTGAGTTGGAAGCGGCGGCCAGGGCGGCGGGCGAAGCCTATCGCGCTGCGGCCAGCGCGCTGTCGGTCTTGCGGAGCGAGGCTGCGGTACGGCTTGATGCGGCGGTGGCGGGGGAACTGGCCCCGCTCAAGCTTGATGCTGCAAAGTTCCGGACTTCGGTCACCCGCCTGCCCGATGAACGCTGGGGCCCGGCGGGGATCGATGCAGTCGAATTCCTGATCAGCACCAATCCCGGCGCGCCGTTCGGCCCGCTGGCCAAGATCGCGTCGGGGGGAGAGCTCTCGCGCTTCATCCTCGCGCTCAAGGTCGCGCTGGCGGAGCAGGGCGGGGCGGCGACGGTGATCTTTGACGAAATCGATCGCGGGGTTGGCGGGGCCGTAGCCAGCGCGATCGGCGAACGGCTTTCGCGGCTGGCGAGTGGCGGGCAATTGCTCGCCGTCACCCACAGCCCGCAAGTAGCGGCGCGCGGCCAGCAGCACTATGTCATCGCCAAGAGCAGCGAGGGTACGGTTACGCGCACTTCGGTCCACTTGCTCGACAGCGCAGGACGGCAGGAAGAAATCGCGCGGATGCTGTCCGGCGCGGAAGTGACGGCAGAGGCACGGGCGCAGGCCGACCGGCTGCTGGAGGGAGTATGATGTTCGAACGGCGTGGAGTTCTGGGCGGAGCCATGGCGCTCCTGCTGTTGCAAGGATGCGGTAAACATATGGAAGAACTACAAAACCCGGACGATCTGTTCGGCCTGATCGGGCAGATGAAAGCGCAGCCGGGCCAGCGCGCCGCGCTGATCGCGATCCTCAAGGAAGGGACCGGGCAAATGCCTGGCAACCTCGCCTATATGATCAACGAGGACCGCGACGATCCGGACTCGATCTGGATTGTCGAGATGTGGAAGGACGAGGCAAGCCACAAGGCCAGCCTCTCGCTGCCCGGTGTACAGGCCGCGATTGCCAGGGGGCGCCCGCTGATTGCCGGGTTCGGCACCAGCGCCAAGGTAAGGCCGGTTGCGGGGACGCATTGACCGCCGATCTGCTTGCCCGCCCCGTCTGGAACATGCTGACCGGACGGCAGGCGCACCTGTCCGTGGGGCAGGGGGCTGCGATCCGGATCGACCCGCGTTATGGGCCGTTTGCGGCAGCGCGCGATTCCTCGGACGAGGCGCAATCCGCGCTCGCCGGTCTGGCGCGGCCGGGTGAACAGGTCTGGCTGGTCGAGCCCGACGAATGCCCCATACCCCCCGGCTTCCGCCTGCTCCGCACCGCACCCCTGCTGCAGATGATCGCCCCGCAGCCGCAGCCGATACAACCCGGGGATGAAGCCGCAGTGCTGCTGGGCGATGCTGATGCGGCAGAGATGACCGCGCTGGCGCGCGCCACGGAACCGGGACCATGGGGCGAGCTGACCCAGCGCTATGGCGCGTTCTATGGCCTGCGTGATGGCGGTCAGTTGAAGGCGATGGCGGGCGAACGGATGCTGCCGGGCGCCGGACTGTGCGAAGTGTCGGGCGTCTGCACCTGGCCGCAATTCCAGGGCCAAGGCCTCGCCGGGCGGCTGATCCGCCGCGTCATGGCTGGAATAACCGCGCGCGGAGAAATGCCGTTCCTCCATTCCTACGCCGGGAATGCCAAGGCGATCGGCCTGTATGAATCGCTGGGCTTCACGGCGCGCCGGGCGATGGTGGTGACAATCTTGGAACGGGTCTAGAAAGCGGACATGGGAATCGAGCTGAACGAAGCAGACGCCGCCAACGAGCTGATGCGGCTGGCGCGCGAGATCGCGAAGCATAATCGGCTGTACCACGGCCTTGATGCGCCGGAGATTTCGGACGCCGAGTACGATGCGCTGGTGCGCCGCAATGCGGAGCTTGAGGCGGCATTTCCGCAGCTGGTGCGGGATGACAGCCCGAGCCGCATGGTAGGGCATGAGGTTGCAGCATCGCCGCTGTCCAAGGTGACGCATGACGTGCGGATGATGAGCCTCGACAACGCCTTCAGCGATGAAGACGTGGCCGACTTCGTCGCCCGCGTCCGCCGCTTTCTGGCACTGCCGGAAGACGCCGAAGTGGCGATGACGGCGGAGGACAAGATCGACGGGTTGTCCTGCTCGCTGCGCTATGAGCAGGGCAAGCTGGTGCGGGCCGCGACGCGTGGGGATGGGCAAGTGGGGGAGGACGTTACCCCCAACGTCGCGACCATCACCGACATCCCGCAAATGCTGCGCGGCGAAGTGCCCGAACTGTTCGAGATCCGCGGCGAAGTTTTCATGTCCAAACAGGACTTTGCCGCACTCAATGCGGCGCAGCAGGAACGGGGTGACAAACTGTTTGCCAACCCCCGCAATGCTGCGGCCGGTTCACTGCGGCAAAAGGACGCGAGCGTTACCGCCAGTCGGCCGTTGCGGTTCTGGGCGCATGGCTGGGGCGCGGCAAGCGCGGTGCCGGAAGCGACGCAATTTGCCATGATGCAGCGGATCGCGGCATGGGGTGTGCCGGTTTCACCGCTGCTGGTGCGCTGCACTTCGCTGGACGAAATGCTGCAGCATTATCGCCGCATTGAGCATGACCGGGCGGACCTACCCTATGACATCGACGGGGTGGTCTACAAGGTTGACCGGCTCGACTGGCAGGAGCGGCTGGGCTTTGTCGCCAAGGCGCCGCGCTGGGGCATGGCGCACAAGTTTCCGGCCGAGCGCGCCGAAACCGTGCTGGAGGCGATCGACATCCAGGTTGGCCGCACCGGCAAACTGACCCCGGTCGGGCGGCTGACTCCGGTGACCGTGGGCGGGGTGGTGGTGTCCAACGTCACGCTGCACAACCGCGACGAAATCGCGCGGCTGGGCGTGCGGATCGGCGACCGGGTGGTGGTGCAGCGCGCCGGGGATGTGATCCCGCAAGTGGTCGAGAACCTGACCCGCGAAGTCGAACGCGCGCCCTATCAGTTCCCCGATCACTGCCCCGAATGTGAGAGCGAGGCCGTGGCCGAAGAGGGCGAGGTCGATGTGCGCTGCACCGGCGGGCTGATCTGTCCGGCGCAGCGCACCGAACGCCTGAAGCACTTCGTCAGCCGCGCGGCGCTCGACATCGAGGGGCTGGGGGAGAAGACCATCGACGAATTCTTCGCGCTCGGCTGGCTGGAAAGCCCGGCCGATATATTCCGCCTGAAGGCGCGGCGCGACGAGATTCTGGGCCGCGAGGGCTGGAAGGACAAGTCTGTGGACAACCTGTTGATGGCGATCGAGGCGAAGCGCTCGCCTGACGCCGCACGGTTGTTGTTTGGGCTTGGCATCCGCCACGTCGGCGCGGTGACCGCGCGGGATTTGCTGAAGCGGTTTGTGACGTTGGAGCGGCTGCGGGAAGTTGCGGTGACTGCCAACAAACCAGAAGCAGACGCATTGGGAACCGACATCTTTGACGCTACCATGGAACTAAGGACAATCGACGGCATCGGCCCGGCCGTGGTCGAGGCCCTCGGCGATTTCTTCCACGAACCCCACAATCTCGCGGTGTGGGACGACCTGCTCTCCGAAGTCACCCCGCCACCCTACGTGGTAGAAACGAAGGACAGCGAAGTCGCGGGCAAGACCGTGGTGTTCACCGGCGCGCTCGAAACGATGAGCCGCGACGAGGCCAAGGCCCAGGCCGAACGGCTCGGCGCGCGAGCGGCCGGGACGGTCAGTGCCAAGACTGATCTGGTGGTGGCCGGACCCGGCGCGGGCAGCAAGCTCAAGAAGGCGCAGGAACTCGGCATCCCGGTGATCGACGAGGCGGCCTGGGCAGCCATCGTCCAGGCGGCGGGGTAGGGCCATGCTCCACGAGCTCCACCCCCATGCGCTGCGCATCGCCGATGCGCTCAAGGCCCGGCGCGAAAAGATCGCGGTGGCCGATGGGGCGACGGGCGGGCTGATCGGGGCGGCCTTGCTGACCGTGCCCGGCGCGCTGAAGTTTTATGTCGGTGGAGGGATCGTCTATTCACTGCGGGCGCGCGACGTGTTGTTTGACCTGCCGGCGGAAGCTTACGAGGGAATGCGTTCAGCCACGCCCGACTATGCGCTGCTGCAGGCCCGAGCGGTGCGGGACAATTTCGGGGCGCAGTGGGGGATCGCCGAAACCGGCAGCGCCGGGGGCAGCAAGCATCCGATGCAGGTTGCCTCGGGCATTAGTTGTTGTGCGGTCGTGGGGCCGGGCGTGGAACTGACCCGCTTGACCGAAACGGACAGCGACGACCGGATCGGCAACATGCTGGCCTTTACCAGGGCGGCGCTGGGCTTGCTGGAGGAGGCGCTGAACCACAGCTGAGATGCTCCCCCCTTGGGGGAGGTGCCCTGCAGGGGCGAAGGGGGGCGTTAAAGTTTGCGCGCGGGAGCGCGCTGCCGCTATCGCGGCATTCCTTGTTTGCCCCCTTCCGTCAGGGCTGCGCCCTGCCACCTCCCCCGATGGGGGAGTAACTGCGAACTCAGCTGTGCTCCTGTGCCAGCGAGGTTGGCGCATTGGTGCGCCGGATGGCGACGATCAGCACGCCGAGCAGGGCGATGGCTGTGCCGACAATCATCTGCGTGTCAAACTGGTCACCGGTAAACACCACCCCCAGCGCGATGGTCCCCAACGGAGTGATCAGCGTCAGCGGGGTCAGCAGATTGGCTTCATAACGCTGAACCAGCACGAAATAGGCGGTGTGCGCCACCACCGAAACGATCAGCGCCGAAAACAGCACTGCGGCCACAAATGGCCAGCCTGCCGCGGCGGCATAGTGCCATTGCGGGAGTTCGGTCGCCACGCTGATCGGGGCGAGCACGACGAGACCCATCATGCCGACCCAGGCCTGAAACCGCAGCGGGGCGATCACGTCCATCTGCTTCATCAGCACCGCCCCCAGTGCACCCGCGCAGGACGCGGCCAGCACATAGAGCATCCCTGCCGAAACGGCGAAGCCCGGCTTCCACACCACCAGCAGCGTACCGATCAGGCTGAGCGCGATCCCCAGCGCACGTCGCCAGCGGATCCGTTCACCCAGCAACAGGATCGACAGCAATGTGGTGATCGGAATCCCGCTTTGGCTGACCACAGCAGCCGCAGAGGGCGAGACCGTGGTCAGGCCGATGAACATCAGGGCAAAGCTGCCACCGCCCAGCAGCACGCCGATCAGCATCACCCGCCAGGCCGGCCGCGGCACCGGACGCAGCCAGGGCAGGGTGAACAGCAGCACCAACGCAAAGCGCAGCCCTGCATAGAACAGCGGCGGCACGTGCCACATGCCCACCACCACCTTGCTGACCACATTGTTGACCGCCCAGACCAGGCAGACCGCGACCAGGATCAGAAAATCGCGCAGGGTCATTTGCCAGACCGCTTTCTCAGCCAGAGGATCGACCAGTCCCCATTGACCAGCCGCCCGGCCAGCCGCAGCCCCGCGCGGCGGCAGGCGCGGCGCACCTGAGCTTCCTGCGTTTCGAGCAGTCCGGCCAGCAGCAGGTGGCCACCTGGCACCAGGCTCTTGCCGAACTGCGGGGCGAGGTGGATCAGCGGTCCGGCGAGGATATTGGCGATCACTAGATCATAAGGGCCGCGCGCCTGCAGCAGGGGATGGTCCATCCCGTCGGCGACCAGCATGGTAACCTGGCCCGCACCCGCACCGACCGGCACGCAGTTGCGCGCGGCATTGTCGAGCACCACGTCCACGCAGACCTGATCGATATCGCTGAGCGTGGCGAGCGAGCGCGGCCACAGGTCCAGTGCGGCAAAGGCCAGCAGCCCGGTGCCGGTACCGATGTCGGCCAGATTGCGCATTACCAGCCCCTGCGCCTTCATGTGGCTGAGCATCGCGAGGCACCCGGCGGTGGTGGCGTGCTGGCCAGTGCCAAAGGCCTGACTGGCGGGGATCTCGAAATCGCGCACCCCCGGCTGGGCCAGCGGCGGATGCTCGGGCGTGTGGACGTAGAAGCGCCCGGCGCGGATCGGTTCCAGCCCCTGCTGGCTGTGGGTCAGCCAGTCGACTTCGGGCAGTTGCTCAATCTCAAGCTTCGGGGCGGGTCCAGCAAACAGCGCCTTTATCGCCGCCTGTTCGGCCTTGCCCGGTTTGCGCGGCATCCACACTTCGAGCCGCCAGTCATCGTGCCGGTCCTCGGCCACTTCGCTGCCGGACAGGACCAGATCGGGATCCCAGTCCCACGCGTCCTCATGCGCCAGCAGCGCGGCTTCGATCACCGGGCGCGGGGCATGGAGAGTGACTTTCCAGCTCTGCTCAGCGGACATAACTTGCCCCGTTGGCGTCGAGCACCGCGCCGGTCATGCTTTCCGGCGCATCGAGCGCGCAGAAGGTGGCCATGGTCGCGATCTCTTCCGGTGTGGCGACGCGGCCGAGCGGGATATCGGCGAGCAGCCCCGGTCCGCCCCGGCTGGCCAGGTAATCCCCGGCCATGTCGGTATCGGTGAATCCGGGGCAGATCGCATAGCTCATCACGTCGTTCTTGGCATATTGACGCGCGATCGTCTTATGCATTGCAATCATGCCGCCTTTCGCTGCGGCATAGTGCCAGTGATCGGGCGAATCGCCGCGATAGCCTGCTCGGCTGGCAATATGGACAATCCGCCCCGCCGCACTGCGTTCCAGCCAATGCTTGACCGCATAGCGCGAAAGCTCCGCCGCCGCCGTCAGGTTGATCCGCAGTGTGTCTTCCCAGTTGTCCAGCCAGGCGATGTCCGACAGGGCAATCGGGTTGGGCGCGAACAGCCCGGCGTTGTTGACCAGCACGTCGATCCGCCCGCCGCCGCGTTCCAGCGCCGCTTCCCAGATCCGCCCCGGCGCGGTCGGATCGGTCAGGTCTGCACCGATGGTATCGGCATCATGCGCACGGCTCGCATGCCCGATCACCCGCACCCCGCGCGAACGCAACTGCAAGGCAATCGCCGCGCCAATCCCGCGCGATGATCCGGTGACGAGGGCAACAGGCTGGGTCATGGCTCTGCCTTTGGCTTAGCGGACTGCTGCGAGCAAGCCGTCTTATCCGAAATCCGAAGCGGGGTTAATCGTTGACTGGACTTGGCGCTGTGGCACATTTCCAGCGTCAGTTCGGGGGATCGATCTCATGTTCAAAGGCAATTGGTCAAAGCAGTTTGCGTGGATCGCATTATTGCTTTGCACGGCAATTGCGGCAGTTCTGTCGAACCTGATCGTTGATGCGGCGGCGGACAAAGACATATCGGGCATCCACAAATCAGGCCTGATCGTGTTGGGAGTGGTTGCAGTCCTTTCCGGTCTTGTGGCGACCGGTGACGCGCCATGGCAGGAACCCGATTTCAAGGCATGGTTGCGACCACGGCCGATCGCGATGACGTTTGTGGCAATGTTCGGCGCGTTTGGCTTGCTGACCGGGGTGATTTCCCTGAATGCGCCGCGCGGATCGGTTGAAAGCGAGAAGCTCAAGATCGAACGCGGCGTCGATGATCTGAAGCGTGACGTCGCGGGCATGAAGCGTGATCTCGGCAAATTGCACGAACCCGATGCGCTGATCCGCCGGCACATCGGCGGCTTGTGGGGGCTCGTCGGCAGCAAGTGCACCCGTACGCTCAAATTCACCCTGGCAGGCGATGCACTGACCATCGAAGGGGTGGGGGAACCTGATCAGGCGCCGCACTATCGCGCCGTTGCCACCGTAACGGCCATCAAGGACAAGATCCTGGAAAGCCGGGGCGTTTCCGGAAACGGGAAAGGCATCGCCTCAACCTTTACATACACTGGCAATGCGCAGTTTGAAGCGCTTGCCTGGAAGGATCAGTCCGACGATGTTCCACCGACCGAGCTGGAGCGCTGCCGTGCGTAAAATCCATCTGATCGCGGGCGTTCTAGCCCTTTCCTGGGCTGCTGTGGTGCAGGCCCAGGTTATGCCGGATTGGGCAAAAGGTGCCACGGCACAACAGGTCAGCACTTTCAATTCGGTTCGCGCCGGTTTGCAGAAGCGACTCAAGCTGTCCACTTCGATGCTTGATGCGATCTCTCGAATTGTCGGTACGGACTATAAGTCCGGCAAGTTCCTCGATCTGTTGCAAGACCTCAAGGAACGGGCCGAACTGGCCGGCAAGTTGCAGCTCGATCTGGTTGCGATGCGTTCATCGGTCCAACGATTGCCATCGGGTCCGACGCGGACCAGCGCGGCACTGCTGATTGCCGCGGCCAGTGCCGATCTTGCGGCCGGACGGTTGGGCCCGGCAGAGGACAAGCTGGGACAAGTGGTGGTCCTGCGCTGGGGCAATAGCGGCAGCGAACTGGCGCTGTGGATGCAATCGGTGGTGGCCCAATCCAATGTGGTTCTCATTCGGCGCGGCGCCGATGCCGCCGTCGACGTGCTCGGTTCGGCGCGCGCCGGGTTGATGTCCAATACAGTGCAGGTCGATACCCAATTGCTGCTGAAGCAGGCCGATGTCTATCTGGCTGAGAAGCAGAAGCGAGGCACTCGCGCTCCGCTGGACAAGGCACTGGCTCTGATCGATGACGGAATTTCCCGGCTGGATTCGGCAAAGTATCCGTCGCAATTCAGCGCTTTACAGCTCAAAAAAGCACGCTTTTTGCATCAATTGACGTCTTGGGACAACAGTGCAAGGGCAAAGGCGGATGCGGCACTTGGCATCGCGCGCGCGGGCATAAAAACCGATGACCGTGAAGCGTACCGGGAATTGCTGGAAACAAGTGCCGACTTTCACTACATCTACAATCGGTTTGATCAAGCTATCGCCACTGCGGATCAGATGATCGAGCTGGGGAAAGCGCAACAGGATACTGACCTTATCGCGACAGCGCTGCATTGGCGCGCCATGGCAGAGGGTCAAAGAGCGCGGGAGCTGCAAGGCGGAAGTCCGCTGCAGAGTGCGTGGTATGCCGCATCCCTGCGTGATTACCAGTCCTCCATCGCTTTCCGTTCCCAAGCAGGCAAGCCATCATCGGGAACGCGCATAAATCTGGTGCTGGCCCGTATCGGCATGGCAATGTGTTGCGCTGCCCCGTTCCAGAAACTTCGCCAGGTGGAGGGAGCAGTCGCCGAAATTACCGGGGCTGAACATTACTGGAGCAAAGTCGATGATCCGGCGTCCTGGCATCACGTGCAAACGATCATTGGCTCAAGCTACCGCACGCTCGCGGCACTGAGGTATCAGGAGGCCAGGCTTTCGCGGAACAAGCCTTCAATCACCCAAGCCCTGCGCGAGATGCAGCTGGCCCGCAGGTACTATGTCAACGGCAGTCAATTCATGAATGAAATCAATGCCGGTGAATATCATGCACAGTCGGTGGCAACGCAGATCAAGGAGATCGACGCCGAAATCCAGTTGTACCAGCAAGCCCTGGCATTGCTGCATTGACCGGCAGGGCGCGCGATCAGCAGGTCTGATCAGAGCCTGCAAGCAGCCAGATCGCAAGGTTCCCCAAGCACCCGCTTGCAAGGCCCCGTGTTTTGAGTAAGGGGTCTTGGCAAGGCGGCACCTGCCGCGTGTGAACCAACAAAGGGGAAGTGCCGCATGGCCGGAGCGAAGAACCGTCCGCTTTCACCGCATCTGCAGATCTGGCGCTGGGGTCCGGCCATGGCCGTTTCGATCCTGCACCGCATCACGGGCGATGGACTGGCCATGGTGGGTCTGGGTGTGCTGCTGTGGTGGCTGGGGGCGCTGGCTGGCGGAGAGGCCAGCTATCTCACGTTCACCCGCCACATGGGCGAATGGTATGGCCAGGTGGTGCTGATCGGGCTGACCTGGGCGTTCTTCACCCATATGATGAGCGGGCTGCGCCATTTCGTGCTGGATATCGGCGCGGGGTTTGAACTGAACGTCAATGCCTTCTGGTCGGTGGCCGCGCCGCTGATCGCCATCGCACTTACCGTCGCCGTCTGGGCGACGATCCTGCTGCGCTGAGGGGAACGGGAACATGGGTAACGGAACTTCCATCGGCCGCGTCCGCGCGCTGGGTTCGGCGCATTCGGGCACGCATCACTGGCTGGTGCAGCGCTATACCGCGATCGGCAACCTGGTACTGGGGCTGTGGCTGGTCTTCTCGCTGCTGGGGCTGAAGCAATACGATTACACCACGGTGCACGATTGGGCCGCGCGCCCGGTGCCGGCCACGTGCCTGGCCTTGCTGGTCATTTCCAGCTTCTGGCATGCCCGGATGGGGCTGCAGGTGGTGGTTGAAGACTATCTGCATGACGAAGCCAACAAGGTCGGCGGGATGATCCTGCTCAACCTTTCCACTGTTGCCGGATCCGTGTTCGGCCTGTTCTGCATTATCCGCATCGCGCTGGGAGCCCATTGAGATGACTGCCCCTCCTTACAAGATCATCGACCACACCTATGACACCGTGGTCGTCGGCGCGGGCGGTTCGGGCCTGCGCGCCACGATGGGCAGCGCCGAGGCGGGGCTCAAGACCGCCTGCATCACCAAGGTGTTCCCCACTCGCAGCCACACCGTGGCCGCACAGGGCGGGATCGCGGCGAGCCTGAAGAACAACACGCCCGATCACTGGACCTGGCACATGTACGACACCGTCAAGGGGTCGGACTGGCTGGGCGATCAGGACGCGATCGAATATCTTGTGCGCGAAGCCCCGCAGGCGATCCTTGAGCTGGAACATGCCGGGATGCCGTTTAGCCGCAACGATGACGGCACGATCTATCAGCGCCCGTTCGGCGGGCACATGCAGAACATGGGCGAAGGCCCCCCGGTGCAGCGCACCTGCGCCGCTGCGGACCGCACCGGCCACGCGCTGCTGCATACGCTCTACCAGCAGAGCCTGAAGTACGATGCGGACTTCTTCATCGAATACTTCGCGATCGACCTGATCATGGAAGACGGCCAGTGCCGCGGCGTGATCGCCATGTGCATGGACGATGGCTCGATCCACCGCTTCAAGAGCCACGCCGTGGTCCTGGCGACGGGCGGTTATGGCCGTTCGTACTACACCTGCACCTCGGCCCATACCTGCACCGGCGACGGCGGCGGCATGGTGCTGCGCGCGGGCCTGCCGCTGCAGGACATGGAATTCGTGCAGTTCCACCCCACCGGGATCTACGGCGCGGGCGTGCTGATCACCGAAGGCGCGCGGGGCGAGGGCGGTTACCTGACCAACTCCGAAGGCGAGCGGTTCATGGAACGCTATGCCCCCAGCGCCAAGGATCTGGCCAGCCGCGACGTGGTCTCGCGCTCGATGGCGCTGGAAATCCGCGAAGGGCGCGGGGTTGGCCCGCACAAGGACCACATCTTCCTGCACCTCGATCACATCGATCCCAAGGTGCTGGGCCAGCGCCTGCCGGGGATCACCGAAAGCGGCAAGATCTTTGCCGGCGTGGACCTCACCCGCCAGCCGCTGCCAGTGGTGCCGACCGTCCACTATAACATGGGCGGCATCCCGACCAATTATCACGGCGAAGTGATGACCATCGGCAAGGATGGCAACCCCGAAACGGTCGTCCCCGGCCTGTTCGCGGTGGGCGAGGCGGCCTGCGTTTCGGTCCACGGTGCCAACCGCCTGGGCTCGAATTCGCTGACCGACCTGGTCGTGTTCGGCCGCGCCACCGGCCTGCGGCTCAAGGAACTGATCAAGCCCGGCAGCGCGCACAACGAACTGCCCAAGGACAGCGCCGACCTCGCGCTGACCCGGCTCGATCACTTCCGCAATGCCAAGGGCGGCTCGCCCACCTCGGAAGTCCGCGTCGAAATGCAACGCACGATGAGCCTCCACGCCGCCGTGTTCCGCACCGATGAACTGATGGCCGAAGGCAAGGTCAAGCTCGCCGAAACCTACAAGCGGATGCAGGACATCCACGTTTCGGACAGCTCGCTGATCTGGAACTCTGACCTGATCGAGACGATGGAGCTCGACAACCTGATTTCGCAGGCCAGCGTCACGCTCCACGGCGCCCACAACCGCAAGGAAAGCCGCGGCGCCCACGCGCACGAGGATTTCCCCGATCGCGACGACAAGACCTGGATGAAGCACACCGCCGCCTGGTTCGAAGGCTGGGGCGGCAAGGGCGGCGAAGTCAAGATCGACTACCGCCCGGTGCATGAGTTCACGCTGACGGACGATGTGGAATATATCAAGCCGAAGAAGCGGGTTTATTGATTTGTTTGGCTGGCTGCGAAGGAGGTTAATTCGCGAACGCCGCAAACTTGTTTATCAGAATTTTCGCGCATCGACGGACACCGAAATGTTCGTCCGGTGTACGATTTCAGGGCTGACTGAAATTCGGGATTTCTATCGACTTTCTGAGATTCATGCAGAGTCTCTCATTCGAGCGATATCCGCTGGAAGTCAGTTTTCGAGTCAAGACATCGACGATGCGCTGAAATTCAACAAAGAACTTCGTCAACTGTTTTTCGGATTGGGTGCTGGCAGGCAATCCGAATTCGAGCGTCGTTATAGCCCCTTAGGGGGCTGGTCCGGGTATTGGGATCGTTCAAGCAATGAACTCCATCTTATCGAAGAATGGAAGTCGATTTGTGCTCAAGATTCCGATCTATTAATCTAGAAAATTTTCTTGTTTTGGAGGTTGATTTTTACGGATCAATATTTGCTCAATTGTTTCATTGTCCGATTTTGCAAATAGTTTACATTCACTAATCAGTTTTCGAAAATCTTCGTATTCGTCGACTGCTACTTGCCTTGAGCGATTTTCGAGCCATTCTTCTGCTTCTGCGAGACTTAATTGCTCGGTTTTCATCTTTAAGCCGCGCACGACAGTGATTCGTCTTGGAATTTTTCGATAGCCATCAAACAAGCTGTATTGATCATTCTCAATATTATTCGCTGCACTTTGTCGACTAACCTGATTCAAAAGCTTAATCAGGGCTATATCAACTAGTTGTGGCGTAAAGCTTGAAATTAGAACATCTCGCTTCTTCAATCTCTCTAAAACCGCGGTATTCGATGCTTGACCGTTGCCGGACTCGCTCATCACCTCGCGATTCGCTTGTTCGATAGCGGCGCGAAGATCTCCCAAGTTATATCCCTTGGACATCAATTTGCTCCTAGCTTGCGAATGGCAATCTGGAACTAAGAGAGAACGTTTTCAATCCGCGTTCGAACGATTGTGCACAAATTTTAGAACCAGATCAGGTTCCGCGGGTTCCAGTGGGATTCCAGTGACAATTGCCCTCCCGCACTCCGTCACCCCGGGCTTGACCCGGGGCTTGGCTTTTCTTCGCGCCGCGCGCCGCAAACCGGGAATGTCGCGAAAAAAGGCAGCCCAGGCCCGGATCAAGTCCGGGCCGACGACAAGGGGTGGGGGATGGTGAAAACACTCGAAGACATGACTCAGCCAGTCAGCGCCCTTTCACACGCCGCGCGCAGCTTCGGCAAATCCTCCACCACCGTCGCCCACACAACCGCCGGATCAATCCCGTCGTAGGCGTGGCGGAGCATGTTCCCCAGCCCACGGATCTGGTGCATCGGTGTGTCCGGTACGATTTGCGCCAGGCGTTCTTCGCCCAGTCTGATCGCGGCTTCGGTCAGGCGCATCAGGCAGCGTTCAACGGCATCGATCCGCATGCGGTCAGCGCTGAATTGTTCTGCGCTCATTGAACCGACATAGTTTTCAGCAGCAAGGGCATTGTCGATGATGTCGCGCAGCCAATCGGCCATGCGCGGATCGTCAGAAGACATGCGTGCGGTCCGTTGCGATCCGCTCCCTGAAGCGCGGACGCAGGCCGCCTTCGCTGACGAGGTCGACCTTGTGGCCAAGCAAGGCTTCAAGCCGCTGACTGGCTTCGGCCAGATCGAACAGGGTTACGCGCCGTGCCGGATCAAGCCGCACCACCACATCAACGTCCGAATCCGGCCCCGCCGCATCCCGCGCAACCGATCCGAACAGCGCGCAACCCGCGATGCCAAGCGCACGCAGTTCACCCTCGTGGGCGCGGATGCGGTCGATGGCTTCCTGACGTTGCATAGGGATTGAATACCATCGGTCGGATTAAAGTTCCATCCGATCTTGTGGGGCCGGGGTTCCCGGGGTTCCGAGGCTTCCGGAGACAATGCTCAATATTGGCCGATGTGACAGTTGCACCAAACCGCGTCACCCTGAACTCGTTTCAGGGTCCATTTCCCGACACATCCCAAGGCGTGGTTGGTAAGTCAGGCCGAGCGGCTTGCTTTGCCGAAAGGCAGCCGGGCTACCGGCTTGATGGACCCTGAAACAAGTTCAGGGTGACGAAGTGGGGATTGAGATTGGCGAATATGGAGCCGGCTCGCCAAATTCACCAACCCCAATCCCCGTCACTCCGGGCTTGACCCGGGCTCTAACGGTTCTTTCCCTCGCCAACCACCCCCACACAGCGGTCAGCCAATCCTCCGAATCAATCCTGCTAATGCCACGCCGCACCGGCTATCCGGCGGGTGGTTTTCGCGTTAGCCACGGCCCGCAATTGTCCACCAATCAGGCCAGAAATGAACCGCGAACTGACAGCTGACGTACTGGTGATCGGCGGCGGGACTGCCGGGTTCGGGGCGGCGCTGGCGGCGGGACGGGCGGGGCTGCGGGTGCGGTTGATCGAGGCGGGGAGCAAGATTGGCGGGGTGATGGCCTTTTGCCCCGGCATGCCGTGGGGGGCGGGGCTGCCGGTGGGGCGCTCAATCGGCGGGATCTTTGCCGAACTGACCGCGCGGCTGCGCGCGATGGAGCCGCCCGCGGCGGAACTGCGCCCGAGTGTGCTGGAGAATTTCGGGATCGAAGTGATCTACGATCACGAAGCGGCGGTCTTCACCATGTTCCAGATGCTGGAAGATGCCGGAGTGGAAGTGCATCTGGGCACCATCGCCACGGCCCCGGTGATGGACGGCGCGCGCATCGCGGCGGTGGAATGCACGGACCGGCGCGGCCCCTTCACGGTCCGCGCCGCCATGGTGATCGATTGTTCGGGCGATGGCGATATCGCCGCCAAGGCCGGGGTGCCCTATACGCTGGGCGATGCGCAGGGCAACATGATGGGGGTAACCCTGTCATTCATGATGACCGGGGCGGATTGGGCGCGGGTGTTTGCGCATGACGATCCCTATTTCCAGCGTGAGGCGGCCGAGGGAATTGCGGCGGGGCGGCTCCATCCCGATCTGGCCAAGCTCTATCTGATGCGCGGGCTGCATCCGGGCAGCGTGTTCTGCAATTCGGTTCATATCCGGGGAGTGGACGGGACTGACCCGGGGCAAGTCAGCCGCGCCACCCAGGAAGGGCGCCGCCGCTGCCACCAGCTGGCTGATTTCCTGCGCCAGTCCGTCCCTGGATTTGAACAGGCGCGGATGGGCGATCTGGGCCCAACAGTGGGCGTGCGTGAAACGCGGCGGCTTGAGGCAGTGTACCGGATCACCGCCGATGATCTGGCCAGTGCCACCAAATTTGCCGATGGCGTGGTCGCCTGTGACAATCCGATCGATGATGTGATGCGCGGGCAGGGCGCGATGATCCACGATGCGATCGTTGGGCCGGGGGATTACTATACCATACCGTTCCGTGCGCTGGTGCCGCGCAGGCTGGAAAACCTGCTGTTTGCCGGGCGGCTGGTCTGCGCCGATCCGGTTGCTTTCGCATCGGTCCGGGGCATGCCGCAATGCATGGCGATGGGGCAAGCGGTGGGCACCGCCGCCGTGCAGGCGCTGGCGCAGGGTGTGCCGGTACAGGCGCTGGACCTGCCACGCCTGATCGCCACGCTGGGCGCGCAAGGAATGAACGGAATCGGCGGCACCAGCCTGATCTGACCCAAAACGGGGACCGTTTACTTAAATGCCACCCTCTTGCATCCGCCGCCGCCGCGCGCCAATCACGTGCCATGCGGATCGCTCTTTATGAACCCGAAATCGCCGGCAATGTCGGTGCCGTGCTGCGGCTGGGGGCCTGCATGGGGGTGGCGGTGGACCTGATTGAGCCGCTGGGCTTCACCTGGGATGACAAACGCGTGCGGCGCGCGGCGATGGATTATATCGACCATGTCGAAATAGCCCGCCACGCCAGCTTTGCCGCGTTCCAGGCGCAATTGGGTACCGCGCGGCTGGTGCTGTTCACCACCAAGGCCATGCAATCGCCCTATGACTTCACCTTTCGTCCGGACGATGTGCTGCTGTTCGGCAAGGAAAGCGCGGGCGTGCCTGCGCCCGTGGCGGATGCCAGCCCGGCTCACCTGCGCCTGCCAATCCGCCGCGCGGTGCGATCGATGAATCTGGCGATGACCGCTGGGCTCGCGCTGGGTGAAGCGCTGCGGCAGACCGGCGGCTTGCCCGATTGATTGCGCCGGGACCTATTCCTCGGCCGCGGCGCGATCGGCAAAGCAGCGGGCGATGCGCGGCGGCGCGCCGATATTCCTGGCCCAGCTGCGCACATCGGCCTGCTCGCCCGGCGCAACCACGCCGCCCCAGGTGCCCTTTAGCCGCCAGCCCTTGGCCTGACGCTGGAAAAAGAAGATGCCGTTTTCCGCTTCCTGCGGGGTTGCCCAGATTACCCGCCATTTACCGTCCGTGATTGCCTGACCGATCCCGCTGGCGCGCACGCCTTGCCGGGCAAGCTGGCGGATCAGCGCCGCATCCGCCTTGCGGCTGAGGGGTGTGGCGCGGCTTTCCAGTCCGGTGCAGCTGTTGGCCTCGGCCGGAGCAGCGGCGAGCAGTGCCGCCGCGATCAGGATCATGCGCATGGTCTCTCCTCTTTGTTTTGCGGCGCAGGATGGCCGCAGCGGAGCAGGGGCGCAAGCGGGTATTTTCCTACATCGCTGCGATCTGTCATAGTCACCCCCGCTCTTTGTCATTGTTGGATTCGCGCCGCTTTGGCAGTTGATGGGGTGCCGCCGGAAAACTTTTTTCCGACAGGCCGCATCCAGCATGTGTTTCATCAACTAACTCCCCTCGGGGCCGGTTTGTCGATTGGGCCTTGCGTTCATCCGGGATACAGGATTACAGATGTAGTCGATTACTCACGTAGTTGGAGAGGGACGGAGCCATGGCGATAGAGCCGCAGCCCGGGGAACGGATTACCGATGCCGAACAGGCCGTGATGGAAGCCCTGTGGGCACGCCATCCGCTGACCGCGAACGAGGTCGCCGATGCGGTCGGCCCGGCGCGGGGGTGGTCCTTGCCAACGGTCAAGACCCTGCTTTCGCGCCTGGTTGCCAAGCAGGCCGTGGCGACCGAGCCGCAGGGCAAGCGGTTCCTCTATCGCCCCATGGTAGCCCGGGCGGACTATGCCGCCGGGGAATCGCGGCGACTGGTGGACCGGCTGTTCGGTGGCAGCGCCGCCGGGCTTTTCGCCCACCTGGCCGAGGCGGAAGCGCTGTCGGAGGCTGACCTTTCGGAGATCGAGCAGCTGCTGAAGGAACTGCGCAAATGAGCTGGCTGATCGACACCTTGTTCGCCACCGGGGTGCTGATCGCCGCCGTTCTGGTGCTGCGCCGCCCGGTCGCCAGGCTGTTCGGGCCGGGCATGGCCTATGCGCTTTGGGCCTTGCCCTTGCTGAGGATGGTGCTGCCCCCGCTGTTGCTGCCCGCGCCTGAGGTTCCGGCGGTGGAGGTTGTCGAACTGAGTGCGGACGTCGCCCTGCCAGCAGCTTTTCCGGCGGTGGAAGCCGTGCCGGGCGGGCCGGACTGGGGCATGCTGGCGCTGACCCTGTGGCTGGCCGGCGTGGCGGTGTTCGCGCTGTGGCGGGTCTGGGGCTATCTCGCGATGCGCCGCCTGCTGTTGACCGATGCGGTGCCGGTGGGACAGGCCGGGCCGGTCCGGCTGATTGAAAGCGCGGCGACTGCGGCACCTGTGGCTTTTGGGGTGCGGGACAAGGTGGTCGCGCTGCCGCTCGGCTTCATGAACCGCCGGGACCAGCTTGGCCGCGATCTTGCCATCGCGCACGAGCTGGAACACCACGCCGCGCGGGACCTGGCCGTCAATCTTGCCATGCAGCCGCTGCTCGCGCTGCATTGGTTTAATCCGCTGGCCTGGCTGGGCTGGCGTGCGCTCCGCCGCGATCAGGAAGCGGCCTGCGATGCGCGCGTCATGGCCGGGGCCGGACCTGAACTGCGGGCTGCCTATGGCCGCCTGATCGCCGCATTCGCTCAATCACCCCGCCTTGCGCTCGCAGCACCCATGGCCTGTCCGGTTCTGGGGGAAGCCAGCGTGGTCCACCGTTTGAGGAGCCTGACCATGTCAGACCTGAGTCCCCGCCGCCGCCGCGCCGGCCGCGCGATGATCGCCGCCGCCTTGCTCGCCCTGCCGCTGACCGCTTCGGTTACCTATGCCGCTGCCGATCAGGCGCCGCCGCCGCCAGCGCCGCCTGCCGCGCCCGAGGCTCCGTCCGCGCCGCCGCCGCCTGCCGCGCCCCTGGCGCCGGAAGGACCGTGGCAGGATGCCCACCACCGGATTGTCATCGTGGAAAAGGACGGCGGTGCCTTGCCAGACGATCCCAGCCTCAAGACCCGGATCATCAAGCGCGGCGGCAAGACCATTGTCTTCAAGACCGACAAGGCCCTGACCGACGCTGAAATCGAAACCAGGATCGATCAGGCCATCGCCAGCATCCCCGATGTTCCCGATGTGCCCCCGCCGCCTGCACCGCCCGCCATGGCTGACTGGCCCAGCCCGAAATCACCCCGCGTGGTGATCGTGAACCGGGACAGCAAGCACCCCGCCGATCTCGCCAAACTCAGCTTCCTAGAAGGCCACAAGATTGACTGCGGCGGTGACCGGATGGTCAGCAAGGTTGAACGCGCGGACGACGGCAAGGCTGAATCAATCGCGATCTGCGTCGACAAGATCGAGCAACGCGCGCTTGCTCAGGCAGCCGATGGCCTGAAGAAGGCGCGGGATCGCATCGCGGCTGACAGCAAGCTGTCCGATGAAATCCGCAAGGAAATTCTCGGCGACCTCGACCGCGAAATCGAACGGCTTTCCAGGCAAGGCAAGAGTTAGTCCCTCTGGTTCCTGGAGCGGCGGCGGGCAGGTTTTGAGCGATCCTGTCCGCCGTTTGCCGCGTTCAGCGCCAGCGCAGCCGGTCGCTGGTCAGCTCGGCGGTGTTGTGAACGCCCATCAGCTTCATCCCGCGCTCGACCTCGTCCTTGAGGATGCCGATCGCGCGTTCCACGCCGTCCTGACCCGCAGCGGCAAGGGCATAGAGGTAGAGCCGTCCGCCCGAGGCAGCAGTGGCCCCGGCGCACAGGGCCTTGAGGGCATGGGTGCCGCGCCGCACGCCGCCATCGCAGATGATCTCGATTCTACCGCCAACCGCGTCGACAATCTCGCGCAGCTGGTCGAACGGGGCGCGGCTGCCGTCGAGTTGGCGGCCGCCGTGGTTGCTGATCATGATCGCGTCCGCGCCGATCTCCACCGCGCGGCGGGCGTCGGCCACGCTCATCACGCCCTTCAGGCAGAACTTGCCGCCCCAGTCCTCACGCAGCTGGTCGGCCATTTTCCAATCGAGCGTCTGGTCGAGCATGGTGTTGAAATAGCCCGCGATCGACACGGCCTCGCCGGTGCCCTCTTTCACATGGGTATCAAGGTTGGGCAGGGCGAACTTTTCGCGCAGCAGGTAATCCAGCCCCCATTTGGGCTTCATCGCGTAGGACAGGAACGAACTGACCGTGAACTTCGGCGGCGAGGTAAAGCCGCTGCGGGCGCAGCGTTCGCGCTTGCCCGCGACGATGGTGTCCACCGTCAGCGCAATCGCATCGAATTTCGCCGCCTGGCAGCGCTCGATCATGCTGCGGTTGAGGCCGCGGTCCTTGTGATAGTAGAACTGGAACAGCTTGGGGGTAGAGATCATCGCCCCGATCTCTTCGATCGAGACCGTCGCCAGGCTGGAAATCCCGCACCACAGCCCGAACTTCTCCGCCGCCCGCGCCACGGCGCGTTCGCCCTGCCAGTGGAACACCCGTTGCAGCGCGGTGGGGGACAGGATCAGGGGCAGGGCGCTTTTGCGGCCCATGATTGTGCAACTGGTATCGATCTCTGAAACGCCCGCCAGCACATCGGGCACCAGATCGGCCGAGGCGAAGGCGGCGGTGTTACGCGCCTTGGTCGCCTCGTCGTCGGCAGCGCCGTCGATGTAATCGAACACCGGCCAGGGAAGCCGCTGCTTGGCGAGCAGACGGAAATCGTCGATGTTGTGGCAATCGGTCAGGCGCATCACCGGGGCCTAGCGCGGGTGCGCGGCCCCGGCAATATGCTTACCGGCTGCGGCGGATGTCGGCAAAGGTATCGCAGTCATCCTCGTTGCCGGTTTCCATCCCCTTGCGCAGCCACTGCATGCGCTGCTGGCTGCTGCCGTGGGTAAAGGCGGCCTCCACCGGACGGCGGCCAGCGGCCTTCATCAGCGTATCATCGCCAATCTGGTGCGCCGCGTTCAGGCCGCTTTCCATGTCGCCCGGTTCAAGCCGGTCCCGGTTCTTCGCCGCCCAGACCCCGGCATAGCAATCGGCCTGCAGTTCAAGCCTCACTGACAGCTGGTTGGCCTGCCGGGGGTTCTGTTCCTGCAAGGAATGCACTTGATCCGACATCCCCAGCAGGTTCTGGATGTGATGGCCATATTCATGCGCGATCACGTAATCGCGCGCAAACTGGCCGGTCGCGCCGATCTGCTGATCCATTTGCTGATAGAAATCGGTGTCGAGGTAGATCCCCCGATCGCTGGGACAATAGAACGGCCCCATCGCACTCTGCGCCGATCCGCAGCCGGAATTGCCGCGCTGCGAATAGAACACCAGCTTGGGCCGCTGGAACTGGATATTGGCCTGCTGGAACAGCGGCGCCCAGGTCTTGTTGAGCGAGGAGAGCGCATTGCAGCTTTCCCGGCTGGCGGCGTCCACGGTGCAACTCTCTGCCGCACCTGAACCGCCCTGGGCCTGACCGCCGGGCAATTGCTCGACTTGTCCCGGCTGGCTCAGTCCGCCCAGCATCTGTGACGGGTCGACCCCGAACACTACCGCCGCGATCAGCGCGATCACCAGCGTGCCGCAGCCCACCTGGCCCCCGCGACCGACCGAAAAACCGCCGCCCCCGCCGCGTTGATCCTCAACATCGATTGCATTGGGATCGAAATCATCAAGACGCATGCGGCAACCCTCCGTCATGGCTGGACAAGTAAGTGCCCAGCGGCAATGGGCCCACCATAGCCACTTTTGCAACAGGTTGGAGTCGGGAATGTTTCTTTCGGGCAAGCGCGCGCTGGTAACGGGTTCCACTTCGGGCATTGGCCTGGCCATCGCTCAGGCCTTGCGTGCGGAAGGTGCGGAAGTGGTGCTGTCCGGATTTGGCGACGAAGCAACCATCGCGCGGCTGTGTGAGGAATTGCAGGCCGTGCACGTTGCCGCCGATCTTTCGAACCGGGCCGGGGTGGAAACCCTGATGGCCGGAGCAGGGCCGATCGATATTCTGGTCAACAATGCCGGCATGCAGCACGTTGCCCCGGTCGAGGATTTTCCGGTCGACAAGTGGGATACGATCATCGCGCTGAACCTGACGGCGGCGTTCGATGCCTGCCGTCTGGCGATCTCGCACATGAAGGCTGCCGGATGGGGGCGGATCATCAACACCGCCAGCGCCCATTCGCT
>CAZKAX010000022.1:0-28304 GCA_964550775.1 uncultured Novosphingobium sp.
AGCCACCTCCCCCAAGGGGGGAGGATCTCTGCTCAGGCACTCACCGGCAGCGTCGGCCACAGTTCGGCGATTTCCTTGCCGTCATAGACCGCGATGTCGCCGAATTGCAGGAACAGCGCCTCGCTCTGATCGGGGCGGAGGAACACCGTGTCATCGGGCTTGAGGTCGATCCGGTTCGATCCGGTCAGCAATTCCTGATTGCTCGAGCGGCCGAACAGCTTGGAATATTGCAAGCCATCGGGCGACAGCGGTTTGGCCAGCCAGTGCCCGCCGTGGATGAAGAACCCGCGCTGGGTGTTGCGGTCCCACCAGTGCAGCGCGCCGGACAGCGCCTCCACCCCCGGCAGCGCCTGATCCGCGCTGGCCTTGATCACCGGGGTGGCGATGAAGGCGGCGGGTTGCAGGTCGCCCAGATCGCCAAGGTCAAAGTCCCCCGGCTTGACGAAAGCGGAGCCGACCGAAACCTCATTGGCATGGGTGCCCGCACAGTGGCGCCGGAAGGTGGGGCTGCCCGCGCTATTGAGCGTCAGCGCGGCGTGGTCCCCGCCCAGTGCCTGCAGCATTGCTGCATAGACGGCCTGTGATGCGGCAAAGGCCTTGTCCGGGCTTGGCATCTTGGGGACATGCGGGTCATAGCCCATCAGCCCGCTGATCGCAGCCCCCTGCGCGGGGGCGGCGGTGGCGACCTGCGCCAGATGGGCCGGATCGGTGAACCCGCCGCGGTGAAGTCCGACATCGATTTCCAGATTCGCCCGCCAGTTCAGCCCGCGCGCGGCGGCGACTGCGCCATACTGCGCCAGCCGCTGCGGCGTATCGACCAGCCACTGCACCCGGCCCGCCGCTTCGGCCCCGGCCCGATCGATCACCCGCGCGAATTCGCTGGCGGGCAGCGGCTTGCCCATCAGGTAATCGGCCTGAGGGTGCTGCGGCAGCAGTTGCAGCAGCATATCCGCGCTGAACACCATCAGCCGCTGGGTGCCCATCCCGCCCAGCACCGCATCGAGCAATTTCGGCGAAGGCAGGCTCTTGGCCACCACCCGCAACGGCAGCTTCGCCTTGTCCACGCTTTTGCGCACTGCCGCGACATTCGCCGCCAGCCGCTGGCGGTCCACCACCAGCACCGGCTTCATCAGCCCGGCGCGTTTCAGCGCTGCGGCCAGTCCGGCAAAATAGGGTGAATGCATCGCGCCCCTCTCCTCTGGCCGAAGCATGGCCCCGCCCACCCCGGCAAGCAAGAGCGCCCCGCCGCCCAGCATCACGCTGCGCCGCTTCATCCGAACAGCTTCCTGAGGAACGGGTTGACCATCCGCCCCTGCGGATCGACCGAGCGCCGCACCGCATCCGCCTCGGCAAACATCGGGTACAGCGCGGCCAGTTCCGCGCGGCCAAGCGAATGGAGCTTGCCCCAGTGCGGCCGCCCGCCCGCATCGCGCAGTACCGGTTCGATCAGCCGTGCCATCCAGTCATGCGCTTCCTTGTAGTACGCATGAACCGCAATCGAACCGCTCTCCCGCTGGTAAAACGGGCTGAGCCAGGCATCGTCGGGCGCGATGATCCGCGCCTCGATCGGGAAGAACACATCGCGCGCGCAGCTTTCGATCCGCCGGATCACTTCGCGCAAGGCCTCGACCTGGCGTTCGATCGGTACGTGGTATTCCATTTCCTTGAACCGCACCGGACGCTCGTTGGAGAGCAGCTTCCAGCCCTCGTCCACCGCAACTTCGGGCGGGATGTCGGCCATCAGTTTGCCCGCCACCCATTTGCGTAGATCGGGCGTGAATTCAAATAGATCGCGCAGGCTTTTCAACTGCATCAGCACATCGGCATCGGCATCGGGGCCGCGCGGACGGACCGGCTCCTGCGTCAAATCATGGGTGATCAGCGCGCTCTTGCCGGTGAACGGCAGGACCAGGAATTCGGCGTTGCGGTGCTGGCTGGCCAGCGCGGGCCATTGCCCCAGCAGCCACTCGGTATCGACCAGCCGCACCACCTTCTTCACCCGTACCAGCGGCCGGTTCTGCAAGGTCACTTCGCTCAGCACGCCAAAGGCCCCCAGCCCGACCCGCGCGGCGTGGAACAGTTCAGGCCGCTGGTCGCGGCTGCATTCGACCACTTCGCCCGAAGGCAGCACCATGCGCAGCGCCAGCACCTGCCCGTGCAGCGCGGTCAGCCCCTTGCCGGTGCCGTGGGTCGCGGTGGACATCGCCCCGGCCAGCGTCTGCTTGTTGATGTCCGGCAGGTTGGGCATTTCCTGCCCCAGTCCGGCCAGCAGCGGCCCCAGCGCCGCCAGCTTCGTCCCCGCCCGCACCCGCGCGGTCAGCGCGGCGGCATCGTGCGAAACCAGCCCGGACAGCCGGTCCAGCGTCAGCAAAGTCCCCTCGGTCGGCACCAGCGCGGTAAAGCTGTGCCCTGAACCGACCGGACGCACCGGCGCAGGGGCAGACTGCAACAGCGCGGCCAGCTCCGCCTCGTCCTTTGGCGCACCGCGCTGCGCAGGATAGGCGTGTTCCAGCCCCGACCAGTTGCTCCACACCCCATGCCCCGCCGCATCGGTGGCGGGTGGCGGCGCGGGTTCGCGGTCCAGCCAGACCCGCCGCGCGGTCAGCCCTCCCGCCCCCGCCGCCAGCAGCCCCGCGCCGCCCAACAGCACCTTGCGCCGGTTTGCCATTATTCGCGCCCCGCCATGAAGCGGATCAGCGCGCGCAGATCATCGGGGGTGCATTCAAAGCATTGCCCGCCGGCCGGCATCGATCCGAACCCCACCAGCGCTTCGGCCAGCAGCGCTTCTTCGCCCTTGGCCCAGCGCGGATCCCACTGGGTCCGGTCCCCGGCCAGCGGAGCACGCGAGTCGGCCACGGTGTGGCACGCCTTGCACGATTGTTCGTAAAGCCCCGCCAACCGCGCATCCGCAGGCTTCAGCGCCGCGCTCTCCGCCGGGGTCAGCGGCTTGGCCGCCGGTTGGCAGGCGGCGAGCGCGAGGAGGAACAAGACCGGGAATCGCTGCAACATTTCTCTTCTCCCCACGACAAAACCTAGCTATCGCTATATTTATGTCAAGCCCGCCCTCAGCCCTGCGCCAGCCGCGCCAGCAACGCAGTGTGGCAACGCGGGAAAGGCTGCTGGACTGCGCCGGGCATGTGCTCGCGGAACTGGGGGTGGACCGGCTTTCGACCAATCTGGTGGCCGAACGCGCCGGGGTCTCGCCGCCGACGCTGTACCACTATTTCCCGGACAAATACGCGCTGCTGCGGGTGCTGGGCGAACGGCTGATGGCGGCGCAGAACGCGCTGGTGCCTTTGGATGCCATGCAGGATGAAGCCCGGATCGCGCAGGTTCTGTCCGATCATGTCACCCTGACCCGTGCCAGCCCCGGAGGCCCTTGGGTAATGCGGATGCTGCGCGCGGTGCCGCAACTGGCCGAGGTGCGACTGGCCAGCCACCGCGCGCTGGCGGCGGAACTGGCGCGGGCCGCGCTGGCGCAGGATCCCGCCGCCGATCCGGCCCGCGTGGCCCGGCAGGCGCGGCTGTGTGTCGATCTGGGCTATGCGGCGATAGAGCTGGTGCTGGACGAACCCGAACTCGATGCTGCGGCACTGATGCACGATGCCGCGCGAGCGATCCGGGCCCTGCTGCAATAGCGGACAGCTACCCATACGGGTAGCGCCGCGCCGCGCGGCAAGGCGCATCAATCGGCGGGCCCGCACAGGAGGCTTGCCGCTTGACCGTTCCCATCCCCTGCGTGCCCCTGCTGTGCGCTGCCGTGCTGGCCGCGCTGGTGCCTGGCGCGGCACTGGCGCAGACGGTTGCGGCGGCAGCGCAAGCCCCTTGGCGGATCGATTTTGCAGCCGATCAGACCATGCCCCCGCCGCCGCCGGTGATCGCGCCCTATCAGCATGGCCCGCAGCGGCGGATCGATTTTGCGGCCCCGCTGGCCCCGCCCAAGCCGCCCACTGCCCGGCCGCCCTATGTCCACGGACCGCCCCGGCGGATCGATTTTTCTGCGGAGAGAACGCCATGACGCCTTTGAAATTCCGGCCCCGCCCGGCCGCCGCCGCGCTGACCGCGCTGCTTGCCCTGGGCAGCGGCGCGGCCCAGGCGCAGTCGATCCTCGACAGTGTCAAAAAGGCGCTGAACCCCAGAACCGTGCTGGAAACAGCCGTGCCGCATTGCCCCAGCGCGGCCGATCCATCGCATGTCTATGGCTATATCGCGCTGGTCGATCCGGCCACCGGCAGGACCTGGATTCCCTATGTCCTGCGCGGCGATTGGGCATCCCCCATTTCGGTGGTCAATCTGATTAGCCGCTTCCGTTCGCGCAGCGACAACAACGTCACCGCCGAACTGCGCCATGAAAGCGGCGCGGCGATCATGTCGGTTCGCCGGGGCCCCGATGGGAAACCGGATGGCATTCGCTATACCATCGCCCTGCGCGGAGATCGCAATGCCGGTGCGCCGGCGGTCACCGAACCCATGTCCAGCAGCGTGACGATCGCCTACAATCCCGATCAGTGGTGCTTCGACACCATTCTGGTCAACCCGATCAACAACAGCCACGGTTATCAGAACCTGCAACCCCGACCGGCTGGCCAACCCCTGAACTTCCCCGATGCCGCGCGCTGCGATGCGCAGAACAAATGCTATGACGCCGCAGGCACCGAGATTTTCCCGCCGCAACCGGCCGGATCGCCGTAAACCGGAAAAAGCCGAACCCGACTGATGCGCGATCTTGCCTGCGCGGCTGGCCGCTTCAGCGTTTTCCTACACGCCCCGAACCTGCTATAAGGGGGCCGCTCTTTGACAATTGAATAACCACCGCCAGCACCGGCCCGCAGGCTCTTTTTTTTCGGAAAGAGCGCATGTGTCACCTTATTTGCGACAAATAGCTGAAATCATAAAACAAATCACCCGGACACAGTGTCACCTTGTTGTCCGGGGTGTCCGGGCCAAGTGCTTGAAAAGATTGAAGCCGGGTGCGGAGCGCCGGACGAAGTGTCACCCGGTTTTCCGGGGCATTCAGGCCCCCGCGATCACCCCGAACAGGTCATGTTCGTCGGCATCCTCGACCGTCACCGACACCACCTGCCCGGCCTCCAGCCCCTCGGGCACGTTGCGCAGATAGACCGCCCCGTCGATTTCGGGCGCATCGGCCTGGCTGCGACCGGTCGCGCCAAGATCGCCGTCCTCGTCGGGCTCGCCCACTTCGTCGATGATCACGGGGATCGTGCGGCCCACCTTGGCCTGCAACTTGGCCGCGCTGATCGCCTCGGTCCGGGCCATGATCCGCTGAAAACGCTCTTCCTTGACCTCTTCCGGCACGGCCCCGGGCAGGTCATTGGCCGCAGCCCCGGCAACGGGTTCGAACCGGAACGCGCCGACCCGGTCAAGCTGGGCTTCGTCGAGCCAATCGAGCAGGTACTGGAAATCGGCCTCGGTCTCGCCCGGAAAGCCGACTACGAAGCTGGAACGGACGGCAATATCGGGACAGACCTCGCGCCAGCCGCGCAGGCGTTCCAGCACCTTGGCCTCATTGGCCGGGCGCTTCATCGCCTTCAGCACGCTTGGCGCAGCGTGCTGGAACGGAATGTCGAGGTAGGGGGTCAGCAGCCCCTCGGCCATCAGCGGGATCACCGCGTCGACATGCGGGTACGGGTAGACGTAGTGCAGCCGCACCCATGGCGGCATGCCGTCGGCAGTGCGCAGCTGGCCCAGTTCGCGGGCCAGATCGGTCATGTGAGTGCGCACCGGACTGCCCTTCCAGTCGCGCTCCTCATGCCGGACATCGACGCCATAGGCCGAAGTGTCCTGGCTGATCACCAGCAGTTCGCGGGTGCCCGCCGCGACCAGCTTTTCCGCCTCGTGCAGCACCGCATCGATCCGGCGGCTGGCGAGTTTGCCGCGCAGCTGCGGGATGATGCAGAAGGAGCAGGCGTGATTGCAGCCCTCGCTGATCTTGAGATAGCTGTAGTGGCGCGGCGTGAGTTTGACATCGCCCTGCGGGGTGAGGTCGACGAACGGCCCTTGCGACGGGGGCGCGGCCTGATGCACCGCCTCGACCACGGCCTCGTACTGGTGCGCGCCGGTCACGGCCAGCACTTGCGGGAACTTGGCGCGGATCAGCTCGGCTTCGTTGCCCATGCAGCCGGTCACGATCACCCGCCCGTTCTCGGCGATCGCCTCGCCGATCGCGGACAGGCTTTCCTCCTTGGCCGAATCGAGGAAGCCGCAGGTGTTGACGAGCACGACGTCGGCGCCTTCGTAATCGGGGCTCATCGCGTAGCCATCGGCGCGCAATTTGGTGAGGATGCGTTCGGAATCGACCAGCGCCTTGGGGCAGCCGAGCGAGACCATGCCGACACGCTTCTGATCGGGGATAGTAGAGGCCATGGCGGCGGCCCCTACACCTTCGCCACCGGAAAGGCTACAGTGCGGGAAAGGAGACGCTGATGGGTCCGATCAACTGGCTGGCCGTATTGCTGGCCGCCGCAGCGGCAAGCGCGGTGCTGTGGCTGTTCTGGCGGGGCAGCAAAGTGCCGGTCTGGGCCTGGGGGCTCAGCCTGGTGCCCGCTGCGATGCTGGGCCACGCGCTCGCCCGGATCGGGGCAGACAAGCTGGCCGTGAAGCCGCAGCTGTACTGGATGCAGTCGAGCGGCTTGGCACTGGCGATCGTGATCCCGGCGCTGTGGCTGGCGGGGCTGAAGGCGGGGACCCCGGCGCGCGAACTCGGCCGGGACAGCGCGGCATTCCTGCTGGCCTACCTCGCCATGGGCGCCGTGTTTCGCCTGCTGGGTTAGTCGGCCTTCGGCAAATACCGCGCGGGGTTGAGCGCGCCGCGGTTGTGCCGGATTTCGAAGTGCAACTGCGGCTCGGTGGCGAGGCCGTCCTGCCCGTTGAGGCCGATCCGTTCGCCCGCCTTGACCTTGTCACCCAGTTTGACGGTGATCTTGTCGAGGTAGGAATAGACCGTGGTCCAGCGCTTGCCGTGGTGGAGGATCACGGTCTTGCCGTATTCCTTGGGCCCCGGCCCGGCAAAGATCACGGTCCCCGCAGCGCTGGCGCGGACGGCTGTGCCCTTGTCGGCCAGGATGTCGATCCCGTCGTGGAACGCCGCCTTGCCGCTGCGCGCCACGAACCCCCGGCGGACCTTGCCGGTGACAGGCCAGGCGAATTTGGCGGGCGGATTGGCATCGTCCACATCCACGCTGGGCGCAGTGATGGCGGCGGGTTTGGTGGCGGGTTTGGTGGCAGCGGCAGGGGCTGGTGCAGCGGTCCCTTTGGCCAGGGTCGGGATGGCCAGGGTCTGCCCGGGCTTGACCGCATCGCCGGTCTTCATCCCGTTGGCGGCGGCGATGGCGGACCAGGGCACGCCATAGTCCATGGCGATGGCAAAGCCGGTTTCTCCGTCCTTGACCGTGTGGGTCCGGCGGCGCGGGATGACCAGTTTCTGCCCGGCGCGGACGGCATAGGGTGCCTTGAGGCCATTGGCCTCGATGATCAGGATCCGGGGCACTTCGGCGCGGGATGCGATCCCGCCCAGGGTCTCACCGGGTTTGACGGTGTGGCTGGTCTCGGTTTTGGGGTCAGGCGCACCGGCAGCCATCAGCAGCAGCGCCCCCGCGGCGAGCAGGACGCCCGCGCGGCGCATCAGACGAACCGCTCCGCCAGCGCGGCAAGGGAGGCATTGTGGGTCAGATCAAGCTGCAAGGGTGTCACGGCGATGTACCCGTCCTGGATCGCTTCAAGGTCAGTCTGGTGCCCCGGGGTATGCTCGATCCCATGGAGCCCGAACCAGAAGTATTGGTAACCCCTTGGATCGGTCCCTTCAACCACCGATCCGCGCGCATAGTCATGAAAACCCTGCCGGACTACGCGGATACCCTGAACTTCCCCGGCCAGAACCGGCGGGAAGTTGACATTGACAAGGGTGCGTTCGGCAAACGGCAGGCCGAGCAGCGGCGCAATCACTTTCGCGCCCCAGGCTTCGGCGGCGGCGAAGGGGACCGTGTCGCCCATGCCTTCCTTGGCATAGACCTGGCTCAAGGCGATCGAGCGGATCCCCGCCAGCGCGCCTTCGATCGCGGCGGAGACGGTGCCCGAATAGGTCACGTCATCGCCCAGGTTGGCCCCGCGGTTGACGCCCGACAGGATCAGGTCAGGCTTGCCTGGCATGACCTTGCGCAGGGCCATCATCACCGCATCGGTGGGGGTGCCGGACACGGAAAAACGCCGCTCGTCATGCTGGCGCAGCCGCACCGGGCGGCCCAGCGTGAGCGAGTGCCCTGCCCCGGACTGTTCCTCTGCGGGCGCGCAGATCCACACGTCGTCCGAAAAGGTCCGCGCGATCTTTTCCAGCACGGCAAGACCCGGAGCAAAAATGCCGTCGTCGTTGGTCAGGAGAATACGCATCAGGCCGGCACCAGCGCATCAAGGCCGCCCATGTACGGTTTCAGCGCCTCGGGCACGGTAACGGAGCCATCCTCTTGCTGATAGTTCTCCAGCACAGCCACCAGCGTGCGGCCCACGGCGAGCCCCGAGCCGTTGAGGGTGTGGACGAATTCGGTGCCTTTCTGCCCTTCTGGCCGATACCGCGCATTCATCCGCCGCGCCTGAAAATCGCCGCAGTTGGAGCAGGACGAAATCTCGCGGTAGGCGTCCTGTCCGGGCAGCCAGACTTCGAGATCGTAGGTCTTCTTGGCACCAAAGCCCATGTCGCCGGTGCAGAGCAGCACCTTGCGATACGGCAGATCCAGCGCCTGCAGCACGGCCTCGGCCGATTGGGTCATCCGCTCATGCTCCGCCGCGCTGTCCTCGGGCCGGACCACGCTGACCAGTTCACACTTTTCGAACTGGTGCTGGCGGATGAACCCGCGCGTGTCCTTGCCCGCCGCACCGGCCTCGCTGCGGAAACACAGCGTCAGGGCGGTCATGCGGATCGGCAGGGCGGCCTCGTCAAGGATCTGGCCCATGACCGAGCTGGTCAGGCTGACTTCGGCGGTGGGGATCAACCAGCGGTCATCGGTGGTCTTGAACAGATCGTCGGCGAACTTCGGCAGCTTGTCGGTGCCGTACATCGCCTCGTCCCGCACCATCACCGGCGGGTTGCATTCGGTGTAACCGGCCTTGGCGGTCTGCATGTCGAGCATGAACTGCCCCAGCGCCCGGTGCAGCCGCGCCATCTGGCCGCGCAGGAAGGTAAAGCGGGCGCCGCTCATTGCGGCGGCGGTTTCAAAGTCCAGCCCAAGCGCGGGGCCGATGTCGGCGTGTTCCAGCGGCTTGAAAGCGAAGCTGCGCGGGGTGCCCCAGCGGTTGACCTCGACGTTTTCCGCCTCGTCCTTGCCCAGCGGGGCATCGTCGGCAGGCAGGTTGGGAATGCGCGCGAGCATGTCGGTCAGCGCGGCGAGCAGGTCGCGGTCCTCGGCCTCCAACGCGGGGAGCGTGTCCTTCAGCGCGGCGACTTCGGCCTTGAGCCGCTCCGCCTCGTCCTTGTCACCCCGGCCCATCGCCGCGCCGATCAGCTTCGAAGCCTCGTTGCGGCGTCCCTGCGCCTCCTGCATCCGGGTGGCGACACCGCGCCGCTCACTGTCCAGCGCCAGGATCGCGGCCGATTGCGGGTCCAGCCCGCGCCGGGCCAGACCGGCGTCAAACAGTTCGGGATTCTCACGGATAAAGCGAATGTCATGCATAGTGCGCAGGCCTATGCCCGCTCACGCCCGCGCTTTCAACCGATGCAAAGGGAAATACCGAAGGAATGGTGGGCGCGACAGGGATTGAACCTGTGACCCCACCCGTGTGAAGGGTGTGCTCTACCGCTGAGCTACGCGCCCATTCCGTTCGGAAGCGCGCCCTTAGAGCGGTCCGCGCGAATTGACAAGCCGCGTTGAGCATCTAAGGGCGCATTCATGAGCGAAGAAACCACCAGCGGCGCAGACGTGCCCCCCGATCACCTGGCGATCCACCCCAAAAGCCCGCATTTCGATGCCGATGTGCTGCAGCGCGGCGTGGGCATCCGGTTCAAGGGCGTGGTCCGCACCAATATCGAGGAATACTGCATTTCCGAAGGCTGGGTGCGGGTTCAGGCCGGCAAGACCATGGACCGCAAGGGCCAGCCGCTGACGATCAAGCTGAACGGCCCGGTCGAAGCCTGGTTCGAAGACCTGGGCGATAATCCCCCGGTGGCCAAGGCCTGATTCGTCAGATTCCCAGTTTCTGCCGGATGATCTCGCCGATCGGATCGGCGCTTTTCGGCGTGTTCGCTTTGGCAAAGGTCAGCCCGCGCGGCGGGGCAATGCCTTCGCCCTTGGGTGCCTTGCCGCGATAGATGAAGCCCTGCACCGGCCAGTGCGTGCCGCCCAGATCTCCGATCGGGGCGTACCACACGCGCACTTCGCTCCAGTCGTTATCCGGAGACACATCCACCGCGCGGACATTGTCCTCGATCTGGCCGCGGCGGCCGTTGATCGGGCTCCAATTGGCATGGCGAATCAGGATGGTGCGCGAATCGATGATCCGGCTGACCGCTGCGACATGGCCCAGCGAAGAGCCGCCGTGCGGGCGAAACGCCATCACGGCCCCCACCTTGGGCGCAGTGCCCCGGGCATAGCGGCCCGCGGCCTGTTCCCACCAGGTGTGGGCATCGCCAAAGATCATGATCCCGCTGACCTGCCGCGCATAAGGCACGCATTGCAGGTAGGGCGGCAGCATCGAGCTGCCCCCGCCCGAAACCGAGGCGCTTTCATCCAGTGCGATACCTCTGGCCTGCACCGAACCGGCCGCAACGACCAGTCCCAGCCCCGCCAGGGCAATTCGAATCCATCCCGTCATGGACAGGGTAAATGGCAGGTCAAGGTTAGGGGCAACCTGCGCGGTGTGGTAAACAAACCGGCAAGAATTTGCCCCGCAGGCGGCAATACCTTGCAAATTGGCCCCGCTGGGGTCACTTGCAGCCCATGGCCCTGCCCCAAGTTATCATTATTGGTCGCCCCAACGTGGGCAAAAGCACGCTGTTCAACCGGCTGATCGGCAAGAAACTGGCGTTGGTTGACGATCAGCCCGGCGTTACCCGCGACCGCCGGTATGGCGAAGCGCATCTGCTGGGCCTCGATTTCACTATCGTCGATACCGCCGGGTGGGAGGATCTGGACGCCAGCAGCCTGCCGGGCCGGATGCGCCAGCAGACCGAAGCTTCGCTGGTCGGCGCGGACGTTGCGCTGTTCGTGATCGATTCGCGCGCCGGGCTGACCCCGATGGACGAAGAGATCGCGCGGTATTTGCGCCAATCGACCGTACCGGTGGTGCTGATCGCCAACAAGGCAGAGGGCCGCGCGGGCGATTCCGGGCTTTATGAGGCATTCTCGCTCGGCTTCGGGGAGCCAATCGCCTTTTCCGCCGAACACGGCGAAGGCCTGGGCGATCTGTTCGATGCGCTGCGCCCGCATCTGGAAGGCGACGAGCCGGAAGACGATTATGGCCTGCCCGAGGAAAGCAGCGACGAAGACGAGGAAGCGCCGAGCGGCCCGCTCAAGCTCGCGATCGTCGGGCGGCCCAATGCCGGCAAGAGCACGCTGATCAACGCGCTGCTGCGCGAAGACCGCCTGCTGACCGGGCCAGAGGCCGGGATCACCCGCGATTCGATCGCGGTCGACTGGTCCTGGACTGATCCCGACAGCGGCGAGGAACGGCCGGTCCGGCTGATCGACACGGCAGGGATGCGCAAGAAGGCGCTGGTCGTGGACAAGCTGGAGAAGCTTGCCGTGGCCGATGCGCGCCACGCGGTGGACTTTGCCGAAGTGGTGGTGCTGCTGCTCGATGCCACGCGCGGACTGGAACATCAGGATCTGAAGATCGCCAGCCTGGTGCTGGAAGAAGGCCGCGCGCTGATCGTGGCGATCAACAAGTGGGACGTGGCCGAAGATGCCAGCGCCCTGTTCAACGGGATCCGCTCTGCGCTGGACGAAGGGCTCAGCCAGGTGCGCGGCCTGCCGGTGCTGTCGGTCTCGGCGCGGACCGGCAAGGGGCTCGACCAGCTGATCAAGGCCGCGTTCGAACTGCGCGAGGCCTGGTCAAAGCGGGTGCCGACCGCGCTGCTCAACCGCTGGTTCGACGAAGCCTTGGGCAAGAACCCGCCCCCGGCACCCGGCGGCAAGCGGATCAAGCTGCGCTATATCACCCAGGCCCGCGTGCGCCCGCCCAGCTTTGTGCTGTTCGGCACCCGGCTGGAGGAACTGCCGACCAGCTATCAGCGCTATCTGGTCAACGGCATGCGCCGCGACCTGGGGTTCGATGCGGTGCCGGTGCGGCTGACTTTGCGCAGTTCGAAGAACCCGTTCAAGAAATAGGGCGGCGGCGCAGCGGCAGCGCTTTCCATTCGGTCAGGCTGCGCCACAACCACTCCAGCGGACCCTGGCGAAAGTGCACGAGCCACGGGGCCGACCAAGCCAGCATCAGCGTCCAGCCAAGCAGGACAAACCCGGCCTGCGCGGCCGTGCCATAGTGCCCGTACCGGCCCATCCCCCAGCCATAGAACAGCGCGGTCATCACCAGACTGGTGCCGATATAATTGCTGAACGCCATCCGCCCTGCCGCCTCCAGCCGCCGCCCCGCTGCGCTGGCCAGCAGGCGCGGCATCAGCAGCATGCCCAGCGCCAGATAACCCAGCGCCATGGCCAGATGCGCAAAGCCCAGACCATAACCGATCGCGAAATGCATTGCGGTTTCGGGCCAGTGATTGAGCGCCGACCAGCCCGCGAACCCCAGCGTCGCGAGGCCGCCCAGCCCCAGCCCCCAGCCCGCCAACTGGCGCAAGTTCCGCCGCTCCCACTCACCCGCAAAGAACCCGCTGGACAGCAGGGCCATGCCCAGCAGGACATAGGTCAGCGTTTCACCCATGATGAACGCCGCCCCGACCAGCGGCATATAGGCGCGGCTTAGGGTATAGACGAAGCGGTCGTGCCAGCTGCCGGTCAGGGCGCCGGTCTTCTCGCGGTCTTCCTCGCGGTAATAGGTGATCGTTTCGGCATGACTTCGGGCCTGCTCCGCGCTGGCCGTGCCGCTGCGCACGGCGGCTTCGGTGCTGAGCGAAGGATACCACTGGGCCAGGTTTACCGCCTGCCACAGCGAGAACACCAGCAGCGCCGCCACCACCAGCGCGGTCGGTCTGGCGCGCGGCAACAGCAGGGCAATGAACCCGGCCATGGCATAGATGAACAGGATGTCGCCCGACCACAGCAGCAGAAAGTGCAGATAGCCGAACAGCGCCAGCCAGATCAGCCGCCGCGCCTGCAGCAAGGTGCCATCGCGGCGGGCCGCTTCGGCGCGGTCGATGAACAGGACCATGCTGGCACCGAACAGGATCGAGAACAGCGCCCGCATCTTGCCTTCGAACAGCACTTGCTGGACCATGAAGGCCACGTGATCCGCCGTGCTGCCGGGGCGCGGCAGATCGGGGGAATAGTTGCCGCTGTCCGGCCCGGCGAACCCGGCCACGTTGACCGCCAGGATGCCCAGCACGGCGATCCCCCGGATCAGGTCAAGCGCGGCAATTCTTTCGCTCGCCGCGCGGGCCTCTGGCCGGTCGCGCGCCGCGCTGGCCATGGGCTCAGTTCTTTACCGCGATGCAGGTCTGGCCGCTGGCGCTGAGCTTGCCGCAGGCCGCACGCGCTGCTGCTTCGCTGGCAAAGCCGCCGGCCTGCAACTTGATCACCGCACCTGCACGCACATTGAGCCGCGGATGCCCGGCAAGTTCCGGCCGGCTTTTCAGCCTGGCCCACAGAGCATCCGCATTGGCCGGTTGCCCGAAAGCACCCAGCTGCACCCGCCAGCCGCCGCTTGCCGCAGGAGCAGCGAGGACCGGCGCAGGTTGCGGCGCGGAAACCGGAGCGGGCGGCCCCGGATTGTAACCCGGAGGCGGCCCCGCATGGACCACCGGACGCGGCGGCGGGGTTACCACTTGCGGGCGGGCATAGTCCGCCCCGGCGCTGGCCGGCGTGCTGCCAGCCGCCACCCGCGCGGCGGTAGAGATCGGATCGGCCGAAGCCACCACCACCGGACTGCGCACCGGTGCGGCAGCGGCGGCGGACGGCTGGTTCGAAGAAACGGTTGCCCCAAGGTCCACCGCCGCCAATTGCCGGGCGCGGGTCGAATCCGCATCGCTCTGCAATTGCGCGGCCAGGGCCACGGCCTGCTGGCGCTGTTCCATCGGGACATATTTGTCCATCTGCACCAGCGCGTTCTGGGCCGCTTCCAGCCCCTGCTGCTGCGCCAGGCTGACCAGAGCATAGGCCCGCACCGGATCGCGCTGCACGTTCTCGCCATTATAATGCGCCAGCCCCAGCAGATACTGCGCGCGCGGATCGCCGCGATCGGCGGCGGCGCGGATATAGGGCAGCGCCTGCAACCGCTGACCGCGCTGGAACAGGAACAGGCCGTAATTGTCCGAAGCCTGAATATGGCCCAGCGTCGCCGCCTTGCCATACAGCTCTTCGGCCTTGGTCATGTCCTGCTTCACCCCCTGGCCCCACTTGTAGGCCTGAGCGAGGTTGAACATCGCATCGGCATCCCCGCGCGCGACATCGCCTTGCCATTCGCGCACCGCAGTGGCGAAATCCCCGCGCGACCAGGCATCGACTCCGGCCTTGTTATCGGCAAGCGCAGGCGCTTCGGCCAGGGACATGGCCGCAAGCATGGCGGCGAACTGGATAGACTTACGACCCATCGGAAAATTCCTGTAACCAAGCTGGCGGTAACCTTTGGACGGCACATGCCCCGCCCTTCTGGCCCCAAGCCAGCACCTGATAGTGCTTAACTGCCATAGTGAATAACTGGTTAGCAAAGCATTTATCCCGATCAGCCTGTGTCCTGCGGTCTCATATCAGGGCCGCGTTAACTCAAAATTAGGAACGATCTGCGATCCCCCGGGGCAAGTGAAATTGGATTGGCCGCGTTTCTAGGGGGATTGCTGTGCGCGTATTGGCTTTGGCTTCGCAGAAGGGTGGATCGGGCAAGACGACCTTGTCCGGGCATCTGGCGGTGCAGGCTCAGCTTGCAGGGGCTGGCCCCGTGGTGCTGATCGACATCGATCCGCAAGGCTCGCTAGCGGATTGGTGGAACGAGCGCGAGGCGGAATTCCCTGCCTTTGCCCAGACCACCGTCGCCCGGCTTGCCTCGGACCTCGCGGTCCTGCGCCAGCAGGGCTTCAAGCTGGCGGTGATCGATACCCCGCCTGCGATCACAATGGCGATCCAGAGCGTGATCGCAGTTGCCGAACTGATCGTCGTCCCGACCCGCCCCAGCCCGCATGACCTGCGCGCCGTGGGCGCCACGGTTGACCTGTGCGAACGCGCGGGCAAGCCGCTGATCTTTGTGGTCAACGCCGCCACGCCCAAGGCCAAGATCACCTCGGAAGCCGCCGTTGCCCTTTCGCAGCATGGCACCGTGGCTCCGATCACCCTGCACCACCGCACCGATTTCGCCGCCTCGATGATCGATGGCCGCACCGTGATGGAAGTCGATCCCAATGGTCGTTCCGCCGCCGAAGTGGTGTCGCTGTGGAACTATATCTCGGACCGCCTCGAAAAGAATTTCCGCCGAACCGTGTTCGCTGCGCCCAGCAGCGTCGCGGTGATGCCCGGTGTCCATCGTCCCGCTGGTGGCTTTGGCCGCCGCGTAGCGGGTTCGTGACGGGGTGCTGGGGGGCATGTCAGAACCGAAACCACTCGCCTCGCTCAGCCCGAGACTGCTTGCCCGCAAGGGTGGAGCGCGTCCGGCAATGCGTCCGCAGCTCGCGCCGCTTGGCCCGGACGTTCTGGCCCACCAGTTCGACGACCTGGGCTGGAACGACATGGGCCACGATCATGAGCATGAGCACGACCACGAGGTCCAGCCCCACGAAGGCCCGGCCGACGTGGTAGCGATCGAACCCTCCGCGCCGATCCCGGCTCCGGCGGTGCCCGCAGTGGTCCGCCAGCAGCAGGATGTCGCCCGCCGCGTGGCCCAGCCGCGCAAGTCCGCACTGGATGACGGCCGCCGCGCCGCTTTCACCCTGCGGGTCGATTCCGATCGTCACCTCAAGCTGCGCCTCGCCTGCGCGGTGCGCAATCGCAGTGCGCAGCAGCTGGTGACCGAAGCCCTCGACCGTTTGCTCGAAGACCTACCCGATGTGGCCGCCCTGGCCGCCCAAGTTGCCGACAAGCGGCGCCGCTGATTTACAGAGAAGGAAGTTTCCCATGACCTCCAACCGCATCCGTAGCAAGTTTCTTCCGCTTGGCCTGGCCGGGGCAATTGCCGCGCTGGCCATCGCCGGTGCCGGGATGAGCCAGACCGCGACGGCCAAGCCCAGCCCGGACAAGACCGCGCAGGCTGCCCAGACCGCGCTGGCCAAGGGCCAGGTCGACAAGGCGATCCAGCTGGCCGAAGGGCTGGTTGCCGCTGCCCCGCGCGAACCGGCCTATCGGGCGCTGCTGGGCCATGCCTACCTCAAGTCCGGTCGCTTTGAATCGGCGGTCACCACGTTCAACGACGCGATGAAGCTGGGTGACAACACCTCGCGCACCGCGCTGGGCCTCGCCCTCTCCAACGTCGCCGCAGGCAAGCCGCGCGATGCCGTGGCGATCCTGGACGACTGGCGCGATGCCATCCCCGCCGCCGATCTGGGCCTGGCCCTGGCCCTGGCCGGTGAAAGCAGCCGCGGCGTGGCGATCCTGTCCGACGCGCTGCGTTCGGGCGATGCCAGTGCCAAGGTCCGCCAGAACCTCGCCTATGCCTATGCCCTCGACGGGCGCTGGCGCGATGCGCGGGTGATGGCGGCGATGGATGTCCCCGCCGACCAGATCGACGCACGCCTGAGCGCCTGGGCCGAAAAGTCCAAGCCCGAAGACGCCCGTCTGCGCGTGGCCGGGCTGCTCAACACCCCGGTCCGTGCCGACAGCGGTCAGCCGACCGCCCTGGCGCTGAGCGACAACCCGCCGGCCGAACAGCTTGCCGCCGAACAGAGCGGCGCCGCGCTGGCTGCCAACCTGGCCGCGCAGGCCCCGGCCGCCGCAGCTGAACTGCCCGCCGCCCAGCCCGCTTCGCCCGAAGCCGCTGCCGCGCTGGCCAACTATGCCCCGGTCGGCGCACCCCCGGCCCCGGTCGAGGTTGCGGCTCCGGTTCCGGCTCCGGTTCCGGCCCAGCAGAGCTTTGCCGCCAGCTTCGCCCCCACCCCGGCACCGGCCGCCGCGCCTGCCCCGGTGGTGCGCGCCAAGGTGGCCTTTAAGGCTCCCGCACCGGCCATGGCCCGGCCCGCTGCCCGTCCGCAGCCGGTCCGCGCCGTGGCCGTCGCTCCGGCGGGCAATGCCAGCCATGCCGTGCAGCTGGGCAGCTTTTCCAGCCCGCAAGGCGCCCGCCGCGCCTGGGGGATCTTTGCGGCCCGCAATCCCGAACTGCGCAAGTTCAAGATGGTGGTGACCCCGGCCAAGGTCCGTGGCCGCAACTTCTGGCGCGTGGCCGCTGCCGGGTTCGATGGCCGTTCGGCCCAGGGCATGTGTGGCGCGGTCAAATCGCGCGGCGGGGTCTGCTTTGCTTACAGCACCCAGCACTTCGCCCCGGCTGGCCGTCCGGCCAATGCCCCGGCTTTTGCCCGCGCCAAGGCCAAGGCCCCGACGCTGGCCAAGGCTCCGGTGAAGCCCGCCGTCAAGCCTGCTGCCAAAGCCCCGGCCGGTCCGGGCATGGCACGCCGCCACTGATTTTCAGTTCACACCCGGCTTTGACCGGATACCAACGGACGGGCCCATCGCAAGGTGGGCCCGTTCTTTTTGGGCCGCGGACAGCCGCCGGACAAGGTGACAACAAGGTGACACCCTGTCACTCTATTTATTCCCTATATAACAGCGCTTTACGCTGAATAAGGTGACACATCTGCGTTTTTCCGCCGAAAATGCCCGCAGCAGGCGAATCCAGGCCTGCCGCAAGGCCAGGGACGGACGATCGACAATGAGAAAGAGCGGGAATCGCTATAGCAGTTCCCGCCCATGTAGGAAAATCGATCTTACCGCCGGAATGTGCCCCTCCCCATCCGCTGACGGGAACGGAGCAACACTCAGAACATCCGCGTCAGGGTATAGAATACCGCGCCCACCGCCGCGCTGGCCGGGATGGTGATGAACCAGGCGGTAATCACCCGCCCAGCCACGCCCCAGCGCACCGCGCTGGCCTTGCGCGCGGCACCAGTGCCGATCACCGAACCGGTGATGGCATGGGTAGTGGACACCGGGATCCCCATCATGCTGGCGCTGAACACTACGATCGAACCGGCCGTGCTGGCGCAGAACCCGGTGTGGTGGTTCAGCTTGGTGATCTTGGTGCCCATGGTCTTGATGATCTTCCACCCGCCCGAAAGCGTGCCCAGCGAAATCGCCAGATAGCACGAGATCACTACCCAGGTCGGGATGTGATATTCCCCGCCCAGATTGCCGGTGGAATAGAGCAGCACCGTGATGATCCCCATGGTCTTCTGCGCATCGTTGCCGCCATGGCTGATCGAATAGGCTGCCGATGAGAACAGGTGCAGCGTTTTGAACACGCCTTCGGCGCGGCGCGGCTGGAACCCTTTGAACAGCCAGCTGGTCAGCAGCACCATCAGCATCGCCAGGGCAAAGCCGATCATCGGAGAAAGGAAGATCGCAAAGACCGTTTCCAGCGTCTTCTTGCTTTCCACCGCATCAAACCCGCCATGCACGATCCCCGCGCCCAACAGGCCGCCCAGCAGGGCATGGCTGGAACTGGAAGGTATGCCTTTCAGCCAGGTCACCACGTTCCAGAACATCGCCCCGATCAGCGCCCCGAACACTACGCCGGGGGTGACCATGTCCTTGTTGATGATGCCTTTGCCGATCGTATCGGCAACGTGCAGCGGCACCAGCCAATAGGCCGCAAAATTGCCAAAGGCCGCGAACGCCACCGCCCAGATCGGCGACATCAGCCGCGTGGAGACCACCGTGGCGATCGAATTGGCCGCATCGTGCAGGCCGTTCAGGAAATCAAACGCCAGCGCGATGATGATCAGACCGACCAGCAAGGGAAAGGCAAGCTCATGCATGGCCGCACTCCTGTCCTAAATTGCGGCCTCAGCCGTGGTCGATGACCAGGCTGTCGATCTCGTTCGCAACGTCCTCGAACGCATCGGCGATCCGTTCCAGGTGCTTGTAGATCTCGCGCGCGACCATGAAGGCCAGCGGATCGGGCTTGGTTTTCTGCGCCTGAAAGGCACCGCGCATGCCGGTATCGTGCAGCACGTCCACTTCGCCTTCCAGCTTGACCAGCTTGGCGGTCAGCGCGTGGAGCCGGTGGCCGTTACGCTCCACATCGCGCAGCAGCGGCACGGCTTCGGCGATCAGGCGGCTGGCATCCTGCACCAGCACGCCGATCTGGCGCATTTCGGGATCGAAGCTGCGCACTTCCAGCAGTTCGATTGCCGAAGCGGACCGGTTCATTTCATCGATGGTATCGTCCATCGAACCGATCAGCGCGGTAATCGCGCCGCGATCGAACGGGGTCAGGAATGTGCGGCGCACTTCGTGCAGCGTTTCGCGGATCACTTCGTCCGCATCATGCTCCTTGTCGCGGATCGTGCGCAGGTGCGTTTCACGATCCCCCTGCCCGGCAGTCAATTGCGCCAGTGCGTCCGCCGCCCCGGTCAGCGCCAGGGCATGGCGTTCGAACAGCACGAAAAAGTCGCTCGAATGCGGCAGCAGCCGCTGGAACCAACCGAACATTGCCAATTCCCCCTCAGGAAAGATGTGACACGGCTCTTACAGCAGCGTGACAGATTCGACAGGGCGGGACGGCAAAACTGTCCACAGCCCCGGTTCAGGCCAAGCGGCATTAATTGCTCTCTCCCCTTCAGGGGAGAGATACGCAGGCTTGCGAGCTTGCTCGCTAGCCGAAGTTGAGAGGGGGAGGCCGCGCACTCCCCTCTCCCAACCCTCTCCCCTCAAGGGGAGAGGGCTATCAGTTCTGATAGTCGCCGCGTGGTATCAGGCCGCGTCACGCGGATCGAGCGGGCGGACATAGACCCGGGTGACCACCGGGAATTCGCGCGCCACGGCGGCTTCGATGTCGCGCACGGTCTGTTCCACCTCGCGCGCGGTGATCCCGTCGTCGAAATCGGCGCTGATCACGCTGACCACCATGTTGGGGGCCTGATGCACGGTCAGCACTTCGTGGACAGAGGCCACTCCGGCGTGGCCCACCGCGCAGCCGCGGATCGCTTCGATCAGCGCGGGGTCCGCGCTTTCGCCGATCAGCAGGCCCTTGGCCTCGATCACCAGCATGATCGCGATTGCGCCCAGTACCAGCCCGATCATCACAGATGCCACGCCGTCCCACACCGGATTGCCGCTGGTGACAGACAGGGCAATCCCGCCCGCCGCCAGGGCCAGACCGGCCAGCGCCCCGGCATTTTCCAGCAGCACGATCAGCGTCGGCGCATCTTTGGTATCGCGCAGCGCGCGGAACAGACCCTTGCCCTGGTTGGCCTTGGAAAACTCTTTCATCGCTTCCCAGGTTGACCAGCTTTCCAGCGCTGCGGCGACGCCCAGCACCACAAAGGCCACCGTTACGTCGGTGGTTGGTTCGGGATGCAGGATGTGCAGAACCCCTTCGTACAGCGAAACCCCAGCGCCCAGCGCAAAGACCAGGATCGCCACCACGAATGACCAGAAATACAGTTCCCGCCCATAACCCAGCGGGTGCATGGCATCGGCCGGGCGGGTGCTGCGCTTGGTGCCGTAAAGCAGCAGCACGTGGTTGGTCGAATCGACCAGACTGTGCACGCCTTCGGTGATCATCGCGGATGAACCGGTGATCCCGGCAGCGACGAACTTGGCAATCGCAATGCCGACATTGGCGGCAAGGGCAGTTAGGATAACGCGGGTTCCGCCGTGTCCGGCCATGGTTTGGGCTCCTCCTGTTTGATCAGGGCTTTAACCGCAAACCGGCGCGGATGGCCATCACTTGATTGTTGCGCGGCTTGCCCTAGCCTGCGGGGCCATGCGCAAGACCATCCTGACCATCGCCCTGTCGCTCACCCTGCTGCCCGGCGCAGCGCTGTCCCAGCAGCTTTCCGCCGATGAGTTGAAAGCCATCGACGCGGCCGTCGCGGCGCAGCTTGCCGCCAGCGGGGTGCCGTCGGCGCAGGTCGCGGTGCTGCGCGGCGGGGAACTGGTGCTCGACCGGGCCTGGGGCAAGGCGTCTGATGTGATCCCCCAGGCGCGGAGCGATCTGCCCTATCAGATTGCCTCCAATTCCAAGCAGTTCCTGGCCGCTCTTCTGCTGATCCTTGAAAACGATGGGAAGCTGCGGCTGGATGACAAAGTGGCCAAATGGCTGCCGCAGGTCAGCGGGGCAGACCGGATCACGCTGCGCATGCTGCTGACCCACACCAGCGGGCTGCAGGATTACTGGCCGCAGGATTACAGCTTTGCCGATATGGAGCGCCCGGTCACTCCGGATGAAATCGTCCGGCGCTGGGGGATGAAACCGCTCGATTACGAACCCGGCACGCGGCGGCAATATTCCAACACCGGCTATGTCGTGGCAGGAATCATTGCCGAACGCGCGGGCGGCAAGGCGCTGATGCAGCAGTTTCATGACCGGATCTTTGCCCCGCTGGGGATCCGCCCGGTGGCGGTGGACGATACGAACGGCCCCGCCTTTCCCCAGGGCTATCACCGCAACGCGCTGGGCCCGGTGCGGGCCGCGGCGCCCGCCGGGCGGGGCTGGCTGTGGGCGGCGGGCGAACTGGCGATGACCGCGGCGGAACTGGCCGCGTGGAACCAGGCCCGGATCGAGCGCAGCCTGCTCCCGCGGGAGGACTGGGAGGAAATGGAGCGCCCGGTGCGGCTCGCCGATGGCACCACCACCGGCTATGCTCTGGGGGTTACCACGCATCTGGTCGATGGCCGCCGGGTGGTGGACCATGGCGGCGAATCGGTTGGCTATCTTTCGCAGAACTCGGTCTGGGTGGATGACGGGGTGGCCGTGACGGTGCTGACCAACGGCGATTTCGGCGATGTCCAGAACGAGCTGACCGGCGAGATCGCCCGGATCATCCTGCCCAAGGCCGAAAGCGCCGATACCGGCGAAGCGCCGCGCACCGCCGATGCCCGCACCACCTTGCGCGCGCTGATCGCCGGACAGCTCGATCCCGCGCGCTTTACCGCCAATGCGCAGTACTATTTCACTGCTGAAACGCGCGGTGACTATGCCGCCAGCCTGCGCAAGCTGGGCCCGCTGACCGCAATCACCCCCACCCGCGCCCCACGCCTGCGCGGCGGCTTCGTCAACCGCAACTTCTCGCTGCAATTCGGCAAGCGCAAGCTGGTGCTGGTGACCTATGCCGAACCGGGCGAAACCGGGCGGTGGGAGCAATTTATCGTGATGCCGGATTAGGCACCGGGCCTATTCCAGCGGCACGCCCGGCAGCTGCTTGGCGGTGCGGATGGTCAGGCTGGTCTTGACGCTGGCGACGTTGGGGGCCGGGGTAAGCTTGCTGGTCAGGAATTCCTGAAAGCTTTGCAGATCGCGGCTGACGATTTTCAGGATAAAATCGATCTCGCCATTCAGCATGTGGCATTCGCGCACTTCGGCCAGATCCTTCATGGCGTCTTCGAACTGGCGGAGCGAATCTTCGGCCTGGCTTTTCAGGCTGACCATGGCGAAGACGGTGATCGCAAAGCCCAGTTTCGAGGCGTCCAGATCGGCGTGATAGCCGCGGATCACGCCGTCTTCCTCCAGCGCGCGGACCCGGCGCAGGCAGGGCGGCGCGGTCAACCCGACGCGGTTGGCAAGCTCCACATTGGTTACCCGCCCCTCGTCCTGCAGCTCGGCGAGCAAGCGCCGGTCAATGGAATCGAGATTTGCCATGTAGCCCACCCTTTTGCATCGGATCGCGCAGCACAATGGCCCGGAAGGGCAATATTCACAGCAAAGTGTGCCAGCGCGGATAATTTTATTGTTTCATATCGCAATTGTCCCGCTTTGCAACGCACGATCCGCGCGCGCTTTCCCATTCCTTGGGGTCTGGTATGGCGCAGTGCCCCCGCGCACCCTTTCGGCGCGCGGCGGACCTGAGGATTCGAAGCCGCGATGCTGTTCGACGACCGCCTGGCCACCGTGCTGCGCCTGCGCCCGCAAGGCGCGGCTGGCGCGCGCGCGCAGTTCAGGCAACTGCTCGACCTGCTCGGTACCCTTCCGGCCGAGGCGCAAGGGCCGCAAGTCGATGCAGCCTATGAACGGCTGGCCGATCTTGCCCGCGCCCTGCCCGCGGCCAATCGCGCCACGATCCTGGGGGACCGCGCGCTGCGGCTGCGCTCGCCCCGGCTGGTCGCCGCCCTCGCCGGTGGGGAGCCCGCCGTGGCGATCGCCGCCCTGTCGCGCGCGCAGCTTGCAGAAGAGCAATGGCTTGACCTGATCCCCGCCCTGCCCCCCACCGCACGGGCCGAAATGCATCGCCGCCTGGACCTGGGCCCGCGCGCGCAGGACCTGCTCCAGCGGCTCGGCATCCGTGAACGCGGCCTGCCTCCGCAGGAAAGTGCTGTCCCGGCCCCGGCTCCCGTTGCCGCACCTGCTCCGGCACCGGAACCGGTTGCCCCGCCTGCCGCCGCGCCGCAGCCTCCGGTCGAAGTGCTCCCCCCGCCCCCCGCCGCGTCGGGAGAGGATAGCATCGGCGCGCTGGTCAAACGGATCGAGGCCTATCGCAAGGCCCGTCAGGTGGTCGACGCCCAACCCCTGGCCGACAGCCCGCGCCTGCCGTTGGGCGAGGAACATGCGCTGCAAGTCCCGGTGCTGGCGCGCGCATTCGATTTCGCCACCGATGCCGCCGGGCGGATCATCTGGGTCGATCCGGGCGTCGCGCCGATGACCATGGGGATCCAGCTGGACCGCGAAGGACTGGCCCCGCCCGCCCTGCGTGAAGCCCTGCGCCGCCGCCAGCCATTGCGCGCGCTGCATCTCAAGCTCAGCGGAGCGCGAGCGATTGCCGGGCACTGGCAGATCGATGCCGCCCCGGCGTTTGATCCGCTGACCGGGCGCTTTACCGGCTATCGCGGGCGGATGCGCCGCCCGGCCCCGGCTGCGGCAACATCGGCCAGCCCCCTGCCCCCGCGCGACAGCGAGGCCGATCGCCTGCGCCAGATGCTGCACGAATTGCGCACCCCGGTGAACGCGATCCAGGGCTTTGCCGAAGTGATCCAGCAGCAATTGTTCGGCCCCACCCCGCACGAATACCGCGCGCTCGCCGCCGGGATCGCGGGCGATGCCGCGCGCATGCTGGCCGCTTTTGAAGAGCTGGAACGGCTGGCCAAGCTCGACAGCGGGGCGCTGGATGTCGAACCGGGCGAAACCGATCTGGCGGCGCTGGTGGCAGCCACGGTGGCCCAGCTGGCCGCCCACACCCGCTCGCGCGCCAGCGGCTTTGCCGCGCGGATCGAAGAACCCGCACTGCCCGTCCCGCTCGCCCGGATCGAGGTGGAACGGCTGATCTGGCGTCTGCTCGCCACCCTCGCCGGAACCGCGGCCCCGGGCGAGGAACTGAAACTGAAGCTGCGAAGCAAGGGCGGCATGGCCCGGCTGACCGTGCAGCTGCCCGCCGCCTTGGCCCGGCTGGATGACAAGGCGCTGTTCGCCGCCGCCACGGGCGCGGTGCCGCAAGTGATCGCCGCCGGCGTGTTCGGGGTCGGCTTTGCCCTGCGCCTCGCCGTGGCCGAAGCCCGCGCCGCCGGGGGCAGCCTGGAACGGCGCGACGACCGACTCCGGCTGGAACTGCCGGGGTTGACCGCAGCCACTTCGGATCATAGCGATAGGGCTGATCAAGACACAGCCTGACACAGGGCGACAGGGGAAGTTCAGACAAGTGGTGCAGACCCGGATCACGGACTTGCCCGATGATGCGGAACCGGTGCGGTTCGCGGACGATTTCGGCCAGCGTTTCATCCTGACAGTCGATACCGAAGAGGAATTTGACTGGACAAAGCCGATCGCCCGCGAAGGCTATACGGTGCACAGCATCGCGCGGCTCGCCAAGTTTCAGGAATTCTGTGAAGGTCAGGGGGTCTGCCCGGTCTATCTGGTCGATTACCCGATCGCCACTTCCCCCGCTGCGGGGGACATCCTGCGCGATGCGATCAAGGCCGGAAAGGCCGAAGTCGGTGTCCAGCTGCACCCCTGGGTCAGCCCCCCGTTTGATGAAGAAGTGAACGAGCGCAACAGCTTTGCCGGCAATCTTCCGCCAGAACTTGAACGCGAAAAGTTCATGCAACTGCGCGCCGCAATCAAGGCCAATTTCGGCGCCGATCCGCTGATCTACCGCGCCGGGCGCTATGGTGTGGGGCCCAACAGCGCGGCAATCCTGGCCGAAGGCGGGATCGCCATCGACACTTCGGTGCGCGCGCGGTTCGATTACAGCAGCGGCGGCGGCCCCAATTTCCGCGCATTTCCGGTCCGTCCCTATTGGCTTGATCGCAAGCTGGGCCTGATGGAACTGCCGCTGACCACGGTTTACTGGGGCCTGCTGCGGCAAATGGGGCCCTGGCTCTACGCCAAGATGTGGCGAGTGCCGCGCCTGCGCGGTGCCCTGGCCCGGATCGGCATGCTGGAACGCATCCCGCTGACCCCGGAAGGCGTCACGCTGGAAGAAGCCGTGCGCGGGATCGACATCGCAGTGGACGAAGGATTGCCGGTGCTGGTCTTTTCGTTCCACAGCCCGTCGCTGGCCCCCGGCTTCACCCCCTATGTCCGCACCGAGGACGATCTTGACGCGCTTTACGAATGGTGGCGCGGCGTTTTCGCCTATCTGGCGCACCGCGGCGTGGCCCCGGTCAATGTCGCGGAACTGATGCGGGCCGTGGCGCTTGCCTAAGCCCGCCCGGCGGGCTAGGGCCGCGCAGTCTGGCAAGCAGCCTCGGCTGTTTCGGCGGTTGGGGCCTGTAGCTCAGCGGTTAGAGCTGGCCGCTCATAACGGCTAGGTCGCGGGTTCGAATCCTGCCGGGCCCACCACCACCGGCAAACCGCCGGACACGATGAACCAGGGTCGGGGAGTAGCGCAGCCTGGTAGCGCATCTGCTTTGGGAGCAGAGGGTCGCAGGTTCGAATCCTGTCTCCCCGACCAAAAACCTAATTTCAGCCATTCCCGATCAATCTCAAATCATCCCATAAATGCCTGATTTACATTGATTTGCGGTCAATTTTTGATCCCATTCGGCTTCATTGAATTCCAGGTCAGCCCGTTGGTAAGCTGGTAATCGCGTTGGTATGATGGTACTGTCTTTTCAGTTACCAACATGCTCACTGACACCGCCATTCGCGCACTGAAACCTGGCCCTCGCCCGATCAAGAAATCGGATGGGGGCGGCCTTTTCATTCTTGTCACGCCGGAGGGCAGCAAGCACTGGCGGCTGGCTTATCGATTCCATGGCAAGCAGAAGCTGCTCTCTGGAGGCCCCTACCCGCTCGTCAAACTCGCCGATGCGCGCAAATGGCGCGATGAAGCCAAACTCGACCTGCTGGCGGGGCGGGATCCCTCTGCGGTGAGGAAGGCCGCCAAGCAGGCCCTGAAGGCTGCGTCCGAGAACTCCTTCGAGACCATCGCCATGGAGTGGATCGACGCCCGCCGCTGCGCATGGTCGCCTCGCTACGCCAAAGTTATCGAAACGCGGCTGCGCGAAGATATCTTCCCGGTGCTTGGTCACGAAGCGATCGCGGAGATTGATCCGCAGATGCTGCTGACCGCACTTCGCAAGATCGAGGCGCGCGGCGCAATCGAAATGGCCCACCGGGTGCGCAACTATTGCAGCGAGGTGTTCCGCTTTGCGATCGCGATGGACAAGTGCCGCAGCGACCCGAGCCGCGACATTGCCCCGGCCATGAAGACGCCGCCACCAGTCCAACACCGGACCAAGGTAGAGGCGAGAGACCTTCCCGCTTTCTTCGCTCGGCTGAACCAGGACCAGGGAGAGCCGATGAGCCATCTTGCCCTGCGCTGGACCATGCACACCATGGTCCGGACGCAGGAAACCCGCTTCGCCGAGTGGAGTGAATTTGAAGGTCTGGGCACGGCGGAACCGATCTGGCGCTTGCCTCCCGACCGTATGAAGATGCGCACCGAGCACATTGTCCCCCTGTCCCCGCAAGCCGTGCAGCTCCTTGGCGAAATCGAAAGGGCCAATCGGTTCCGGGCCGCTGGCAACGAGCGGCTGGGCAAGTTTCTCTTCCCAGTGGCTAGCAGCAAGACCTGCACAATCAGCGAAAACCGAATGCTCGACGTGATGTATCGCATCGGCCTGCGCGGCAAAGCGACCGTTCACGGCTTTCGCGGCCTGGCCAGCACCGTCCTCAATGAGTCGGGCCTGTTCGAGCCTGACTGGATCGAGATGCAGCTTGCCCACGTCCAGCGGGGCGTGCGTGCCGCCTACAACTCGGCACGCTATCTCAAGCAGCGCCGGGAAATGATGGCCTGGTGGTCCAGCTATCTCGACAGTGCCGAACTGGCCGGGCTCCGCCAAGGCCATCAGATCGCAGGCTGATCAGTCCGCTCAGCGTGACGTTGGATGCGGCCGTAGCCGACAGGATCGGCAATCCAGTTGCTGACAGCTGACTCATGCCAACCGGCGCCATGGATGCTGATCCTGACCTGCGCGGGGAATGTCCCCTCGGCGATCTTGCGGTAAAGCGTGGAGCGGGAGAGCCCGGTGCGAGCCAGAACGGTTTTGAGGCGAATGATGCGTTCGGTATTCAACATGGGGTAGTTCCACTACTGGCAGTTCAACCCCTCCTGACGGAACATAATGGGAACATTTGCGTTCGATGCAAGTCTGAAAATTCTGGTCAATGGCGATGCCAAATCAGCGGTCCGACGAAACGGGCATGATATGGGACTTCTATGGAAGCCTGAGGAAACAGGCGGACAGATAGCGCTGGCCCGAGACGCCAAGCTTCATTTGCATCATTTCGACTCATGTGTTGCAGGTTTCGCACACTCTCCACCATGTCCGAGTGGTTGGACGTTCCGGACAATCTCCTATCGGTGACGCCGATCCAGATAGCGGTCGTTCCAGACGGCGAGCCGGTGTGTCATCTTCGCCGACCAAACACGGTCGTTCGACTTGAATAATTGGCCGATCCGCAGTTCATGCTAATAGTGTCGTATGAGCAATACCAACGAGCAGCCTCAAGCAAAACCAGACGATCCCCGTATCCGTTGCTTCGAACGTCCCGCTGACGACGAGGCCTTCGAAAAATCAGTCGTGGCTCTAATGGCGAAATTGCAGGAAAAGTCGCGT
>CAZKAX010000022.1:28314-37524 GCA_964550775.1 uncultured Novosphingobium sp.
AAGACGTTCGTCAGTGAGCACAACGTGCTGCGGATAAACCATGGCAGCAAATGGGTGCATTCGGCGCGTAATCCGGAACCTGACACGTCGATGCATACTCTATCGTCGGAATGGACAATCCCGTTCAAGGACATTGCCGCAAATGACCTCGGCCTAATCGGTCGAACGATACTTCCTGTCGGCGAGGAGATGGACAAGCAGTTCGCGCAAAGCATGTACGGTGTGGTCGGGGCGGCGGCGCAAAAGGTCGGCAACGTCGTGGACGCGAAATCTGCAGGATCATTTGGTGCCTCGATGCTGGAAATGTTCCGCAAGCTCGAACTTGGAGTCGATCGCGACGGAAACGTCAGCATGCCTCAGATGCATGTCGGACCCGACCTTTACGCACGGCTACCAGAAGAGATGAGCAAGGTACCGCCCGAGATTAACGCCGAGATAGAGCGGGTTAAGGCGGAGAAGATCCAGGATGCGCTTGACCGCGAAGCCGAACGCAAGGCGAAGTTCAAGCGGGCCGAAGGATGAGCGGGCGCGCCCTGCTCGCGATCGGGTGCGACGCCTATGATTATCTCAATCGGCTGACCTGTGCAGAGGCCGATGCTGATGCCCTCTTCAGGTTGCTGATCGAGCCGAGCATCGGCGATTACGATGTGGAGCGGTCGCGCCTGCTCCTATCGCCGACGTTGCAAGAAGTGCGCGGAGCGCTCGCGACCATGCTTTTCGATGGAGTGGCGCTGGATACGTTGACTATTACCTTCGCCGGCCACGGCGCGGCCAGCAGCGGCAGCTTCTACATGGCGACGCGGGACTCGCGCGTACATGCTCTATCCGCCACCGCGCTGTCGCTCGCCGATCTGTTCCGGATGATCGCAGAGGCGGCGCCGAAGCAGACCTATCTGGTTATCGACGCCTGCGAGTCCGGCGGTCTGATTTCAGACCTGAACGTAATCCTCAAATCGGAAGTGATGGGCGAATTCGGCACGCCTGGCATTACCTTACTGGCGACGGCGGCATCAAACGAGGCCGCAGCCGAGACTGGCGGGCACGGGATCGGCACTGCGGCGCTGCTCGAATGCGTCAGGGGCGACATCTTCCTGCAGGATGGCAGTCCCGCACTCGATCTTGTCGAGATTGGCCGTGCCGTTTCAGAACGCGTCAGCGCCAACGGAGCACAGACGCCGGTGGTCTGGGGTCTCAATCTCTACGGTCCGTCTAGCTTTTGTAAGAATCCACATTTCGGCATGTCCGACGCCCCGCTCCGCAGTGTGTTGACGGGATGGCCGAACGTCGTCACGACCGCCGCGATTCGCGCAGGGTTACCCCGACTTTGGGAACCCTACGTCGCAGTCCCGACGCGTTGGAATCCGCGCGAATTCCTCGACCAGCTCGCGCCGATGATGGATACGCTGAAGGATGAACCCTCCGTTTTGCTCAACCTCGTCCAGCGTGTATCGGCGACCTTCGCCGTGCGCGCGCAGGAATCCCAGGACCGGTTCTGCGAGATCGAGGTCAGGGCGGCGTGCGCTATTGCCCTGCTGCCTTTCTCCGACGAACCCAAAGTCATCGAAATGCTCGGTGCCCAGAGCATCGAGATCGCCGAACTCGTCGAGCTGGCTATCGGCGACGTGATCGACGCCGTGGATGCTTATCGATACGCGCTAGTGACGGGCGGTCTCGGCGATCTGTACCACCTGCCGATCCGACTTTCGAAGCTGATGGGATGGGCGGGATTCGCGGTTCACGCGCGTCGCGTCTTGGGGCTGAATACGGACGCGGCCGCAAGTAGACTCGCCTCGCTTCTCGATCGCATCTTCGACACCTATTCGCTTTCGCTCGTGGCGATGAGCGACTGTCAAGCACCCTATGTCATGTCTGCAATGACGGCGTGCGCAGAACTGGGCTTAAGGGATGCCGCCGAGCGGGTTCTCGGATACATGTTCGCATCGACTGTCGCCTGCGGCGGACGTGTCGCGCGCAGCGATCTCGATGCCTCGAAGATACTGGCCTATTTGGTAGAGCGAGGAAACCAGCCGACGCAGCTCACGATAGAGACGATTGCGCAGCCTACCGAACTGGTCCTCGCGCTGTTGCGTCTGTCCCGACTGTTCGACCTTGCCGACGAGTTCGACCCATCGCTCAGCGCGCTCGACCACCTGCCGCTGAACGCGTACCTCGCCGACAACTATGATCAGTTCGGCCAAGATTACATCATGGGCGGCACGAATGCGGTGTTTCTAGTCGGCCATGACTTCTGGACGATTGCCGAGCTGGAGGCGGCATGGCCGAGCTTCCCAGTTCCCGATCAGCCGGCGGTGGCGATGACGGCCCTGCTGGCCAGCCTGCTCTTTCCCGACAGATCGCCATGGTTTTTGCTGCCGGGGTCATCGCCGATTGAAGATCAGGCCTCGCTGGCCGTCTGAATAGCATAGCTATTCCAGCTCTTCTCGTTGGTGCGAAACAGCGCCGAGGTAAAGATCCTCGGTTCGGCGGTGAAGTGACCTCTATTGCCGCTGAATGGAAAGCGGCTTTCAGGGGACCCATTACGTGCCCCGAACGTCGGCTAAGTCAGCGAATCCAGTCGCAGTGCGCTCCGTCATTGGTCGACCAATCGCAGCAATCACCGCCCAAAGTTCCATCCCCTTCCATGACTAATCCACGCCCCTGACCGAACCCGGCCTGGTCATGCAACGCGCGCTCATGCGGACCGTGTGGTCATGCTGCGCATGCCTGCCCGCACCACTCCTTTGAGCGACGTTTCCCTCGCTGCGCTCGGTGCAGACCTGTCCGCGCCCGGCCCCTTCGGGGCTCAGTCAAAGGGATGGTCCCTTGGACGAAAGTACAGCTCCGAAAGGTCAGTCTCATGAAGAACACCGTCACCCTCGTCGGCTTCGTCGGCAACACTCCGGAAGTCCGCACTGCCCCGTCAGGTGCTGCAATCACCAGCCTCTCTCTCGCTACCACCCGCAGCTTCAAGGATGGCGAAGGCGCCCGCCAGACCGAGACCGAGTGGCACCGGATCACCTGCTTCAACGGCGTCGGCAAATGCGTCGCCGAGCACGTCACCAAGGGCGCGATGGTCATGGTCACCGGCCGGATCCACTACTCGCGCTGGACCGACAGCGAAGGACAGACCCGCTATGGCTGCGAGATCATCGCCGAGCAGGTCGACTTCCTCGCCAAGGCCAAGGAAGCCAGCAAGGAAGAACCCAAAAAGCGGCGCGCGAAGTAGCGTCGCTTCACGCCCCGGCGGGTGTTCCGCCGGGGCGTTTTGCCTTTGCCTCGGCTTCCTCCGCTTCCGCATCGAACGCGCGCTTGCCCTTGCGGCGGAACAGCACCAGGGCATTGGCACCCTCCTCCCCGCGCAGCTTGGCCGCGACCGTCAGGAACGCCCCGTAGAGCGCGGCGCGGTCATCGTCGGCGAGTTCGACCAGCCCCGCCTTCACGACCAGCCCGCCAAGCTCGATCAGCTGGCGGGTGCGTTCGCGGCGTTGGACTTGCCAGTCGCGCATGTCGGTCCTCGCCTTTCTCGCCTCAAGCCGATGCCGCGCCGCTGTCGCGCGCAGCAGCGCCGTCCTGCTTGTCTTGAGCTCCGCGCGCAGGCTTGCTGCCCTTCCCTTGAAAGAACGCAGCGCCGCGTCTGCGCCAGCCCTCCTTATGTGCAGCGTCGCTGCCCGCAGCATCGAGCAGCACACCCGCCAGCTCGTCGGGATCGAGGGTATCGGCACCTGTGGTGATCACCAGCTCGCCAAGCTGGCGCACGCGGCGCTCCTTGAGCTGCCTCGCCTTGTCGGCGAGAGCCTTGAGTTCCGAATCGATATCGCGGGGTTTGCGCATTCCTTTTGCTCCACTGGGAGGTGATGCGCCGATGATACGGCTGCGCTGATCCCAATGCAGCAAGGTCGGTGGGACAGTCTGATACGGCTGAGTCCCGAGCGAGAAATTTTCGAGAGAGGGCGCGCTTATACGTCGTGCCGACGTGGCTTTGATGGCGTAACTGGATTGCCGTTATGGCAATCTTCCACTTCAGCGCGAAAGTGATCGGCAGATCGAGCGGGCGCAGCAGCGTGGCCGCTGCCGCCTACCGTGCGGGCGAGCGGCTGCACGATGAGCGGATCGATCGTGACCACGACTTCACCAGCAAGGCTGGCGTCGTGCACTCCGAAGTGCTGTTGCCCGAAGGCGCCAGCCCCGAGCTCGCCGACCGTGCGAAGCTGTGGAACGCGGTCGAGAAGGCCGAGAAGCGCAAGGACGCTCAGCTCGCCCGGGAGGTCGAGTTCGCCCTCCCCCGCGAGCTTTCCCAAGAGGACGCGATCGAGCTCGCACGCGAATTCGTCGAGGCAGAGTTTGTTGCCGAAGGCATGATTGCCGATCTCAACGTCCATTGGGATATTGGCAAGGACGGCGAGGCCAAACCGCACGCCCATGCCATGCTGACGATGCGCGAAGTCGTCGGCGACACATTCGGTAGCAAGGTGCGCGAATGGAACCGCAGCGAGCTTATCGAGCAGTGGCGCGAGCGCTGGGCCGATTACGTCAACCTTGCGCTTGCGGAGCGCGATATCGATGCGCGGATCGATCATCGCAGCCTCGCAGACCAAGGCATTGCCCTCGAACCCCAAGACAAGATCGGCCCCGCCGCTTCGCGCATCGGCGGGCGCGGGCTTGAGGCGGAACGGATCGAGGAACACCGCGCGATTGCCCAGCGCAACGGGGAGCGGATCATCGCCGATCCTGCGCTTGCGCTCGATGCCATCACGCACCATCAGGCGACGTTCACCAGGCGCGATCTCGCAGCGTTCATCCACCGTCACAGCGACGGCAAGGAGCAGTTTGATGCGGTGCTGAGCGCGGTGCGCCATTCCACCGAACTGGTTGCGCTTGGCACCGATAGACGCGGGGAGGAGCGGTTCACTTCACGCGCAATGATCGAGACCGAGCAGCGGCTGCAAAGTGCCGCGGACAAACTTTCAAACCGCGCTGCCCTCAAGGTCAGTCCCGAGCAGCAACTGCGTGCTTTGGAGCAATCCGAGGCACGCGGCTTGGCCCTTTCCGGCGAACAGCAGGCGGCCTTCGAACATGTCATCGACAAGCGCGGCTTGGCTCTGGTCGTAGGCTACGCCGGTACCGGCAAGAGCGCCATGCTCGGCGTCGCGCGCGAAGCCTGGGAAGGTGCCGGATACGCGGTTCGTGGTGCGGCCTTGTCTGGCATCGCCGCCGAGAACCTCGAAGCCGGATCAGGGATCGCCTCGCGCACCATTGCCAGCCTCGAGCACGCCTGGAGCAAGGGGAACGAACTCCTCAGCTCGCGCGACGTGCTGGTGATCGATGAGGCCGGAATGGTCGGCACCCGGCAAATGGAACGCGTACTCTCCCGTTCCGCCGATGCAGGCGCTAAAGTGGTGCTGGTTGGCGATCCGCAGCAGCTCCAGGCGATCGAAGCCGGGGCAGCCTTCCGCGCGCTCCATGAGCATCACGGCGGGGTCGAGATCACCGAGATCCGGCGCCAGCTTGCCGACTGGCAGCGCGATGCGACACGGCACCTTGCGACGGGCCGGACCGGGGAAGCGATCCGGGCTTACGACGAGCGCGGCATGGTCCACATGGCCGACACCCGCGAAGCAGCGCGTGAGGCGCTGATCCAGCGGTGGGATGATGCACGGCAGGCCGATCCGGCGGCCAATCGGATTATCCTCACCCATACCAACGCCGAGGTCCGCGAGCTCAACCTGATGGCCCGCGAACGCATGCGCCGAGCGGGTGATCTGGGCGGCGATGCCATTGTCGAAACTGCGCGCGGCGAACGCGAGTTCGCGTCGGGTGACCGGATCATGTTCCTGCGCAACGAGCGTGGGCTCGGGATCAAAAACGGGACCCTAGGCACCGTCGAATTTGCGCACACCGCGCGCCTGGCGGTGCGGACCGACGATGGCCGCAAGGTCGCGTTCGAGACCCGCGACTATGCCCATATCGACCACGGCTACGCCGCGACGATCCACAAGGCGCAAGGGGTGACGGTCGATCGCAGTCATGTGCTGGCAACCCCCGGCATGGACAGCCATGCGAGCTACGTCGCGCTCTCGCGCCATCGCGATGGGATGGATCTTCATTATGGCAAGGACGACTTTGCCGATCAGTCCAAACTGGTTCGCCTGTTGGGGCGTGAGCGCGCCAAGGACATGGCCAGCGATCACACCGACGGTGCCCCGGCACGCGCCTTCGCCGAGCGGCGAGGCATCACCTTCCGCGAACGCATTGCCGAGTTTGTGCGCAAGGTTCCGGAGAAGGTACGCGGTATCTTCGACGGGTTCCGGCCCAGGCAAAACGGGCTCGAAATCCTCCCTGGGCAGAAGCCAGCCGGAACCCCGGAAAGCCGCACCGTCGAACGCTACGCGCGCAGCGTGCAGGACATCGCCCGAATGCGTGAGCAAGGGCTGCCGGTACTGCCCCACCAGAGCGAGGCTTTGGACCGGGCGATGCAGGCGCTCGACGCGCTCCGGCCCGAGGCGACGCGCGATCTCGCTGCTGCCTTCGCTCGCCGTCCAGACCTCATTGGCGATGCCGCCGCAGGTCGGAGCCACGACGCGGTCCGGGCGATGAACCATGAAGCAGCGGTACGGCTTGACCCTGTGCTGCGCGCCGAACGGTTCGTCGGCGACTGGAAACAGCTTGAGGCGCACCGCACCCAGCTGCGCGAGCAAGGCGACGAAGCCGGTGCGCGCAAGCTCACCACGCTGCTTCGCGGCTTGGCCAGGGGGCTTGAGCGTGATCCCGAGCTTGAGGCCCAGCTTCGCGGCAAGGTCAAGGAGCTTGGGATCGAACAGCGCTCCGAACGCAGCCTGCACCTCGAGCTTGCCGACACCCTTACCAAGGAACGAACCCGCCCGTTCGACATCGGGCTTTAAGGAGAAGTGACATGCAGAACGCAGACGAAGTTGAACTCGATTTGGAACCTGATGACGAACCCGAACAGGAGGCACGATCGAGCTCAGCTCAAGATGGAGAGATAGACCCCGCCACCCAGGCCTTTACCAGGCTCGAACGCCAGATGGCCTTGATGCGTCGCGCGGTCGAGCACCTCTCCACCGAACGTGCCGAGAAATCCGTTCCCGACTACAGCGCTACCCTTGGCAAGCTCGCTGGGGACCTCGCAAAGGTCACCCATTCGGTTGCGCAGATTGCTGCTGAGCCTGCGCTCAAGCATACCCCGCAGACCATGGCTGAGCGCATTGCTCAGGCCGCCGAAACGGCCCGACGCTCGGATCATGAACGATTGCTCCAAGCGCAGATCGAGCTGGGGACCGCTGGAGAAGACTTGCGACGTACGGCGGGCACGATCCGCACCGCTGTCGAGCAGCGTCAGCGAACCATCAAGGCGGCTGGGGCTGGCGTTCTGATCGGCGTATTGCTCTGGGGTGGCTTGGCAGGTCCTATTGCCCGCTCGCTACCCGAGAGCTGGCAAGTGCCCGAACGCATGGCGAGACGCGCGCTAGGTGTAGAAACCCTTGTTGATGCCGGGTCTAGGTTGCTGCAGTCCGCAGATCCAGCTCGTTGGAAGGAAGTGGTCGAGGCAGCCACGCTGTCGTCCGACAATCGCGAGGCGATCAATCGCTGCAAAGCTCAAGCGCAAAGAGCGCGCGGATCGGTACTGTGCCAAGTACGGATCGGCAGCTAGGTTGGACGAAGGAGGCTGTCCGGAATCTAACGGATGACTACAACTAGCTGCTATACATTCAGACATCTGCCATATCGCCGCTAAGGGTTGTTGGTTTGGCTGGTAGAAGAATATCGGTGAACGCTCACGGAAAACTCTGGAAATCTCGTGCGTGAGGCACAATTGCTTTTGTGCTAGTGCACGTTCAAGATGGCCGAACCGCATGAAATCATGATCCGCGTTGCCGCGCTTGAGGGGTTCAGGACATTCGTGTTCGAACTTGGCCATGATCCGGTGCCAATCCTGCTGCGGGCCGGGATAGATCCGGCGCAGCTCGGTAATCGCGATTTCAGGATCCCGACCCGGTGTTTCCGCCTAGCCCTGAACGAAGCGGCGGCGGCGACCGGGCTGGCTCATTTTGGCTTGCTCCTCTCACAGCGGCAAAGTTTTTCCAAGCTTGGTGCAGTGGGCTTGCTGGTGCGCCATGCGGCGGACCTGAGCCAGGCGATCGACCGGCTGGCGCGCTATACGCGCACGCACGATGGCGGGACGCTCAGCCAGTTGCAGATCGATGGGCAATCGGCGATGTGGCTCTATGGTCTGGCCGGGGTAGCGGGCGATTCCGCGATCCAGCAAACCGAACTGACGGTTGGCCTGACCTGCAATTTCATCCGCTCGGTGTTCGACGAAGGCTGGACTCCGCAGGCGGTCTACTTCGAGCATGATCGCCCGGCCGATGTCCGCTTGTTCGACCGGGTTTTTCGCTGCCCAGTGCTTTTCGGGCAGGCCGCGACCGGCATCGAGCTGTGCCGTGCAGATCTTGGCCGCCCGCTGCGCACCGCCGATCCGCAGCTGTTCGGGATCCTCCACGACTATCTTGACCGCATCGACCGCGAGATGACCGAGGATTTCATCGCCCGCTCAAAGCAGGAGATTCAGCGATTGCTGGGCGACGACGTTAGCCTTGAGGCGGTGGCCGCTGCCCTTGGCGTCAATCGCCACGCCTTGCAGCGGCGGCTGAAAGCTATGGGAACCAGCTATCAGCAGTTGCTGGACGATGTCCGGTTTGAAATGGCTCAGCACTATATGCGCGACACGGGTCTCTCACTGGGCGAGATCAGCGCAATGCTGGGCTATTCCGAGCCAGCCGTATTCACTCGTGCGTTCCGCCGCCGCGCGGGGCAATCACCGCGCGGCTGGCGGCAGGCACGGCTGGGTTGATCGCGTTCAGGGCGCGGGCAGCCGATCAGGCGGCGTTCCCCCGCCCAGGAAGGTCAGCAGGTTGTTCAAGGCGCGCATCGCCATGTCGGTGCGGCAAGCCGAGGTGGCCGAGCCGATGTGCGGCGTCAGCACTACCTGTTCCATCGCCAGCAGCGCCGCCGGAACGGCCGGTTCCGCTGCAAACACATCCAGCCCGGCAGCAGCCAGGTGACCCGATTGCAGGGCTTCGATCAGTGCTGGCTCATCAACAATGGCACCGCGTGCGGTGTTGATCAGGACCGCGCCGGGCTTCATCGCGGCCAACCGCGCAGAGTCGACCAAAGCATCAGTCTCAACTGTCA
>CAZKAX010000023.1:0-37398 GCA_964550775.1 uncultured Novosphingobium sp.
CGCCCTCGAACCGCCAGGTATAGGCGGTGTCGCACCAGGTGCAGGCGAGGTTGCAGCGCGACAGCCGCACGAAAGCGCAGGGGCGGCCGATGCTCGGCCCTTCGCCCTGCAGCGAGGCGAACACTTCCGGCTCGCCGGGTGTGGTGGTGGCGAGGGTTAGTAACATCTAGCCGAACAAGGAGACATTCAGAACACCCTTTTCTAAGGAGCCCCAAACCACGATGCTGTGGCCCCAGAATAGATCGCCGTCCTTGTAGCCGATTTCAAAATAGCCCGAGGGCATCATCTGAAGCCAGTCAGGAACCATTCTTGAAAACCATTCAGCCTTTGTCAGGTTGGGCTGGTCATCCCCGCGCCAGCCATCAGTCCAGGTCTCGAATAGCCTTTCAAAAATCCGATCCTCAAACTCGGCGGTCCAGAACCGATCCCGGGCCATGAAGTCCAACGCGTGTTCTGCGGCCTGATCCCAGGTGCCCTCTTCGCACGAAAGGCTAAGCGGGACTGGCAGACCAAGCCAGCTAGCCACGCCTTTGACATAGTCTGGCAGGCGATACTCAGCTTCAAACACTCCAAGGGTCGGATGTGTGAAAGCCGGGGCCGCCACGCGTTCAACCCAACCGCGCCAGCGCCGCTGCCAGCCGTTCGGCCTCGGCCGCGTGCATGGCGTGGTCGGCGCGGGCCTTTTCGACTGCTTCGGGCTTGGCCTTTTCGACGAAGGCGGCGTTGGAGAGGCGGCCTTCGAGGCTTTTGGCTTCCTTGGTCGATGCTTCCAGCGCCTTGGTCAGGCGGGCCTTTTCGGCGGCGATGTCGATCACGCCTTCGAGCGGCACCACGATATTGGCATCGCCTGCGCCAATCTGCATTGCTGCCCCTGCGGGTGCGGCTTCAAAGCGGATGCCGTTCAGGCGGGCGAGCCGGTCGATCGCGGCAGGATTGCGTTCGATGATCCCGCGCGTCTGCGCCGAAGGTTCGGGCAGGAATGCGTCGAGCTTCGCGCCCGGGGCAATCCCCAGCTCGTTCTTGGCGGTGCGCAGGTTGCCGATCAGTGCGATCAGCCATTCAACTTCGTCTTTGGCACCGGCGATCACTGTGGGAGGGAAGATCACACTCTCGTTTTCAAACAAGGCCGGTTGAACCGTTTGCGTCGCGTATGGCTCCGGCCACTTGGCGGTGATCAGCGGATAACCCGCCCGGTCGCCCAGCGCGTTCCACAATTCCTCGGTCACAAACGGCATGAACGGGTGCAGCATCACCAGAATCTCGTCGAGCACCCACCCGGCCACGGCCTTGGTTTCCTCATCGAACGAACCCTTGATCAGTTCGATGTACCAATCGCAGAACTGGTCCCAGACGAAGTGGTAGATCGCGTTGGCCGCCGCGTCGAACCGCAGGTCGGCAAAGGCCTTGTCCAATTCGGCGAGGGTCTCGACGACTTCGCCGATGATCCACTTGTTGACCGCGCTGGTCGCCGTGGGCGCGGCGAGCGACTGGCTCGCGCCGATCCCGTTCGACTGGCAGAACCGCGCCGCGTTCCACAGCTTGGTGGCGAAGTTGCGGTACCCTTCGACCCGGCGCTCATCCATTTTCACGTCGCGGCCCTGGCTTTCCATGGCGCACATGAAGAAGCGCAGCGCATCGGCTCCGTACTGATCGATCAGGCCGAGCGGATCGACCACGTTGCCCTTGCTCTTGGACATCTTCTGGCCGTCCGCCGCGCGCACCAGCCCATGCAGGTAGAGCCGCTTCCACGGCACTTCCTTCATGAAATGCAGCCCCTGCATCGCCATGCGCGCATCCCAGAAGAACAGGATGTCGAAGCCGGAAATCAGCAGGTCGTTGGGATAGTGGCGCTGCACCAGCGGCGCGCCCTCATCCGGCCAGCCCAGCGTGGCGAAGGGCCACAGCGCGGAGGAGAACCAGGTGTCGAGCACGTCGGGGTCGCGAACGATTGTAACCGACTTGTTGTCGTATCCCGGAAACAGTGACTCTTCGCTTGTGCAAACCGTGAGACCAAACCGACTGTAGAATTCTTGTGCTTTGGCGATTGCCTCGGCCTCCGTCTCGGCAACAAATGCAACTGGTCCGTCGAGACGTTCCGCCAAGACTCCATCAGAATCAGGCCTCGCTGACCATTTCACCTCTAATTGACCATCGTCCGCAATCGAAGGCCCATACCACGCCGGAATCCGGTGCCCCCACCACAGCTGGCGCGAAACGCACCACGGCTGGATGTTTTCCATCCAGTTGAAGAACGTCTTTTCCCAGGTCTTGGGCACGATCTCGATCGCGCCAGAGTGCACCGCGTCCAGCGGGGCCTTGGCCAGTTCTGCCGCATTCACGTACCACTGGTCGGTCAGCCAGGGTTCGATCACCACCCCGCCGCGATCGCCGTAGGGGGTCTGGATCGTGCGGGGTTCGGCGTCGTGTTCCTGCTCGTTGCCGTCCTTGTCCTTGGTGACATGCGGGATCAGCATGCCCGCGGCCTTCATGTCGGCCACCACCATGTCGCGCACCACGAAGCGGTCGAGCCCGAGGTACTTTTCGGGCACCAGCCCGTCGGCGGTCTGGACCACGCGGGCTTCGGCATCGAACATGTTGAGCATGTCAGCGGGCTTGATCCCGGCGCGCTTGCCCACTTCGAAGTCGTTGAAATCGTGCCCCGGCGTGGTCTTCACCGCGCCGCTGCCCAGTTCCGGATCGGCGTGTTCATCGGCCACGATCTTGAACCGGCGGCCGGTCAGCGGCTGGACAATATCCTTGCCGATCACGCTCTGATAGCGCGGATCGTCGGCAGACACCGCCACGGCCATATCGGCCAGCATGGTTTCGGGGCGGGTGGTGGCGACTTCGATATAGTCGAGCCCGTCGGCGCGCGTGACCCCATCGGCCAGCGGGTACTTGAAGTGCCAGAAGTGGCCTTTGACCTCGCGGGTCTCCACCTCAAGGTCGCTGATCGCGGTCTTGAGCTTGGGGTCCCAGTTGACCAGCCGCTTGTCGCGGTAGATCAGCCCCTGATTGTAAAGGTCCACGAACACCTTGACCACGGCCTTGGTGAAGTGCGGGTCCATGGTGAATTGTTCGCGCGACCAGTCCATCGAACAGCCCAGCCGCCGCAGCTGGCGGGTGATGGTGCCACCGCTTTCGGCCTTCCATTCCCACACCTTGTCCACGAACTGCTCGCGCGTGTAATTGGTGCGCTTGTCCTGCCGCTCTTCCAGCTGGCGTTCGACCACCATCTGCGTCGCGATCCCGGCGTGGTCGGTGCCGACTACCCACAGCGCATCTTTGCCGCGCAGGCGTTCATACCGGATCACCACGTCCTGCAGCGTGTTGTCGAGCGCGTGGCCGATGTGGAGGCTGCCGGTGACGTTCGGCGGCGGGTTGACGATGGTGAAGGGCACGGCATCGGGCCGTTCCGGGCGGAACAGTCCCTTGGTTTCCCAATGTTCGTACCACTTCGCCTCGATCGCGGCGGGGTCGAAAGTCTTGTCGAGTGCTTGTCCGGTCATAGGCTGCGGCCTTTGCCAGCGGCGCGGCGCGGGCGCAAGGTTTGGCGCATTGTGATCCTCCCCCACTGGGGGAGGTGCCGGAGCGGAGCGGAGGCGGAGGGGGGCTAATCAAGGAAAGCCGCGGGTCGCGGCTGCGCGCTGCCGCGCGCAATCCTGTCAGCCCCCCTCCACCGGCTGCGCCGGTTCCCCTCCCCCAAGGGGGGGCGGATCTTGTCGCCCTCCCGCCTTGCCCCAGCCGCAATTTTCGCCCAAACACCCGGCGATGCGCGAATGGGCCCAATACCGCGAGGAGGAGCAAGCCGATGGCGCGGTGGTGATCGCGTTGTCGGGGCCGCTTGTGGTTTCGGCAATCGGCGATCTGGACCGCGCCTTGCGGGCTTTGCCGGGGCCGGTGGCGCGGGTCGATCTGGCTGAAGTGAGCGAGATCGATACGGTCGGCGCCTGGATTGCCTGGCGGCTGGCCCGCGATCATTCGGCGGACATCAGCGGCACGAGCGACAAGGCCGAACGGCTGATCGCGGCGGTCCACCGTTCCGGCGGGGATGCCGCGGTGACCCCGGCGGAACTGCCGGTGGTTGAGCGCGTGTTGGCCAAGGTCGGCGGCTATGTGCTGGGGACCTTTGACGGGATGCGCGGTTTCCTGGGTTTCATGGGGGCCATGCTGATCGCGATCGGCCACTTGCTGCGCAATCCCGGAGAGTTCCGGATCAAGGCCCTGGTCCGGCAGCTGGAACTGGTGGGTGTCAATGCGCTGGGGATCATCGGACTGATGAGCTTCCTCGTCGGGATCGTGATTGCCCAGCAAGGCGCGGTGCAGTTGCAGCAGTTCGGGGCAGAAATCTATACGATCAACCTGACCGGGCGGCTGGCGTTCCGCGAACTGGGCGTGCTGATGACCGCGATCATGGTTGCGGGCCGGTCGGGCAGCGCCTTTGCCGCGCAGATCGGGACGATGAAGCTGACTGAGGAAGTGGACGCGATGCGCACTATCGGGGTCTCTCCGGTGGAAGCACTGGTGATCCCGCGCGTGCTGGCGGCGACGTTCATGATGGTGCTGCTGGGCTTTTACGCCTCGCTCGCCGCAATCCTGGGTGGGGCGTTCATTTCCACCATGACGCTGGAAATCCCGTTCATGACCTTCCTGACCCGGATCCAGGAAGTGGTCCCGCTGCATGACGTGTGGGTCGGGCTGGTCAAGGCGCCGGTGTTCGGGGCGATTGTCGCCATGGCGGGCTGCTATCAAGGCATGCAGGTAAAAGGCAATTCCGAGGAAGTGGGCATGCGCACCACCATTGCCGTGGTGCAGGCGATTTTTGCAGTGATCGTGCTCGATGCCTTTTTCGCGGTATTCTTCACCGAGGTGGGTTGGGGATGACCACGCATATTCCCGGCCATATTGAGCACTACACCGGCGATTACCCGATCGTGGTCGAAGGGGTGCGCAACCAGTTTGGCGATCATGTGATCCATGACGATCTGAGCCTGAAGGTTCGGCGCGGGGAGATTCTGGGGGTGGTGGGCGGATCGGGCACCGGCAAATCGGTGCTGATGCGTTCGATCATTGGGCTGCAGGTGCCCGATGCGGGCGAAATCACCGTGCTGGGCCAGTCGATCACCGATGCCAAGGACGATGACGATATCGACATCCGCAGCCGCTGGGGCGTGCTGTTTCAGGGCGGGGCGCTGTTTTCCACGCTGACCGTGGCGGAAAATGTCGAAGTGCCGCTGCTGGAATTCTATCCCGAGATTGCCGACCAACTGCGCCACGAAATCGCGCTGTACAAAGTGATGCTGTCCGGTCTGCCGAGCGAGGCGGCGGCGAAGTTTCCTTCCGAACTGTCGGGCGGGATGCGCAAGCGCGCGGGGCTGGCGCGGGCGCTGGCGCTCGATCCGGAACTGCTGTTTCTGGACGAGCCGACCGCTGGACTTGACCCGATCGGCGCCGCGGCGTTTGACCGGCTGACACGGGAACTGGCCGATACGCTGGGGCTGACCGTGTTCCTGATTACCCACGATCTCGATACGCTGTATGAAATCTGCGACCGGGTGGCGGTGATTGCCGACAAGCGGGTGATCGCGGTCGGCTCGATCCCGGAGTTGCTCGCGCTGGACCACCCATGGATCCAGGAATATTTCAACGGTCCGCGCGGCAGAGCCGCTAAGGCAGCACAGCACCGTGCCAAGCAGGTGGACAAGCCGCAAGGCGGGAAGGCATAAGGCGTCCGGATGGAGACGAGAGCCAATCACGTCTGGGTAGGGGCAATCACGCTGGCATTGCTGGCGCTGGTGGCGGGCTTTACCATATGGATCGCGCGGCTGGGGCAGGGCGACCGCCACGAATACGACATCTTCTTCAAACAGGCGGTCGATGGCTTGTCCAAGGGTTCGGCGGTCAATTTCTCCGGCGTGCCGGTGGGCCAGGTCAAGACGATCGAGCTGTGGAAGAAGGACCCCAGCTTTGTCCGGGTTAGAATCGCCGTGGAGCAGGGCGTGCCGATCCTGATCGGCACCACCGCGACCATGCAGGGCAGCTTTACCGGGGTTTCGACCCTGCAGCTCGAAGGCGCGGTCAAGGGTGCGCCGCCGATCGAATGCCCGGCGGAAAACCTTCGCGCGGCCTGCCCGGAAGGGGTACCGGTGATCCCAACCAAGCGTGGCGGCCTGGGCGAACTGCTCAACAGCGCGCCGGTCCTGCTCGAACGGCTGGCGACCCTGACCGAGCGGATGACCATGGTCTTTTCCGACAAGAACCAGCAGGCGATCGAGAATATTCTGGGCAATACCGACCGGATGACCGGCCAGCTTGCCAATGCCTCGCCCGAACTGCAGCGGACCATGGTGGAACTGCAGCGGACCATGGCCGATGCACGGCTGGCGGTGCAGGCGTTCCAGCAAATTGCCGTCAATACCGACGCGACGCTGAACACCGAAGGCAAGCAGATGCTGGTGCAGTTCCGCCACTCGCTCAAATCGATCGAGAAGACTTCGGATGAGCTCAACGCCATGCTCGGCGATACCCGCCCTGCCGCGCGCCAGCTGAACGAAACCACGCTGCCGCAAGCCGAAGCCGCGATCCGCGATCTGCGCGCCGCGACCCGTTCGCTGCGCGACATCACCGAAAAGGTGCAGGATCAGGGCGCCGGATCGCTGCTCAGCGGCAACCAGAAGCTGCCGGATTACAAGCCGTGAAAGCGGGGAAGGAAGCATTGACCATGCGCCAATCAAGCGCCTTTCGCGGCAGTGTTCTGATGCTGCTTGCGCTCTCGCTGTCGGGCTGTCTCGGGCTGGGCGGGGGCAAGCCGCCGGCCCAGCTGTTCAGCCTGACCCCGGCCAGCAGCGCGCCTGCGGGAACAGTCAGCAGCGGCAAGCCCGGCAGCGATGCGCTGATGGTGATGGAACCCGAAACCGACCGCCGCCTGGCGGTGCAGCGCGTGCCGGTGCAGGTATCCAGCAGCTCGGTCGCCTATCTGCAGAACGCGCTGTGGGTCGAACGCCCGGCCCGGCTGATGCGCGGATTGATCGCCGAAACCCTGCGCGCGCGGGGAACCCGGTTGGTGCTGGAAGACGATCAGGCCGTGCCCTTGGTGGCCGAGCGCCTGTCCGGCCGCCTGCTCGACATGGGCTATGACGCGCGCAGCCAGTCGGTCGTGGTCCGGTTCGATGCGCTGCGCAGCGATGCCAAGGGCGTGCTCGCCAGCAAGCGCTTTGAAAGCGTGGTTCCGGGCATTTCGGCTACCCCCGAAGCGATCGGCCCGGCGCTGAACAAGGCGGCGAATGATGTGGCCGGGCAGGTCGCGGATTGGGTGAAGGCGCCCTAACCCCGCGCTGCCCGCGCAAATTCCGCAGCTTTGCAGAACGCCGCGAGCCGGCGCGCGCGGCGTTCTTCGGCTTCGTGATCCTTGCCCCACAGCTCCGCCTGCCAATCGCCTTCAAGCTCCGCCGCGTCCCACAATGCGGCAAGGTCTGCATCAGGCGCAAGCGCGGCGAGGCCAATCACCAGCGAGGCGGCCAGGCTGGTCAGGGTGTTGAGCGCGGCGAGAACGAAGGCGCTTTCGGCTTGCAGCACCAATTCCAGCCGCCGCAAGGTCGCGTCAGGCTGGGGGCGATGGATGATCCCGGCAACACGTTCGAAATGGACGTCCCAGCGCGCTTCGGCGGTCCGCAGCAGTGGTTCCCACAACTCGGCCTGCCGCGCCGCCAATGGCTCGTCCGGTTCTGCGCGGTAGCACAGCGTGTCGGTTTCGGCATAGCGCAGCAGCGTGGCGATAACTTCCGCCGGATCGCCTGCGACCACATCGATCGCATAGTCGGCCAGATCGCGCAGCATGAACAGACCGGGGTCCAGTTCTTCCCCCTGCGCGGCCCATTCCGCCGCCATGGCTGTGGCCAGCGCGATGCTGGGCACTACTTGCGGCTTGCCCCCGGCCGTTTTGATCGCGCGGCCGTCCAGCGTGACTTTCCAGCCCGCGCCTTCAGCAGCGGTGGCAACATCCTTGTAGAACCGCTTCATTGATCAGGACTTTTCCAGCGCTTGGCCAGCATCATCGGCAGGAAAAAGAACTCTGCCGCACCTGCAGCGACCAGCACCATGCCGATCCATTCGGGCCAGCCCAGCTTGCCCGAAGCAATGGTCAGCCCGAACAGCACCAAGGCCAGGCTGCCCAGCCGGATCAGGTTGAGGAACAGGAACCGGGTGCGCGCCAGATCGTCGTTCGGTGTGGTCATCCCAAAAGCTCCAGCAAGTTGGCGGGGCTGGTAGCCACGGCGGCGGCCCCGGCTTCGTGCAGTTCCTGCACCGTATGATAGCCCCAATCGACCCCGAACGCGCGGACCCCGGCGTTTAGCGCCATGCCCATGTCATACTGGGTATCACCGATCATCACCGCCTGTTCGGGCGCGGCCATGGCTTCGGCCAGCGCGGCTTCCAGCATGGCCGGGTGCGGTTTCGACGGGTGCCGGTCGGCGGTTTGCAGGGTGGTGAAGTGTCCGGTCAGGCCGTGAGTGGCGAGGCAATGCGCCAGCCCGCGGTCGGCCTTGCCGGTGGCGATCCCCAGCGTCCAGCCCGCCGCCAGCAGCGCATCCAGCACTTCGCGGATCCCGTCATAGAGCGGTTCGACCAGTTGCCCGGCCTCACGCGCGGCGCGGAAGATGTCGCGGTACTGGCGGTCGATTTCGGCTCGCATCGCCTCGTCCGCAGCAGGGGCCAGCAGGCGGATCGCTTGCGGCAGGCTGAGCCCGACGATCCGGCGCACCTGATGCCGGTCAGGCGCGGCCAGCCCGCTTTGCACGAAGGCCTGCTCCATCGCAAAGCACACCCCGGCCTGACCATCGACCAGCGTTCCATCGCAATCGAACACGGCGAGCCGCACGCTCACGAAGCAAGGTTCCGCATCATCGCGGCGATGGCGGGGCTGCCCTCTGCTTCCAGCGCATCGGCCAACCGGGTCCGCACGGCGGCGTCCTTGTTCTGGCTGAGCTTCAATGTTTCGCGCCAGACCTGCACTTCCAGTTCGAACCCGACGATCCCGGCCAGCATGGCGCGCAGCTTGTCTTCGGGCAACTTGTCGAGCGTCCAGGCCTCGCCCTCGGCGATCCGGCCTTCGTGACGGGTGGACAGGTCCTCCAGCATCGCGGTCAGCGCCTCGCTGCCGACCCGGCGGACCCGGCCTTCGAGTTCAAGCGTGACGTAGTTCCAAGTCGGGACCTGCTGCGGATCGTCATACCAGCGCGGGCTGACATAGCCGTCGGGGCCGTTGATCACCGCCAGCACCGTCATGCCATCAATGTGTTTGGCCAGCGCATTGCCGCGCGACAGGTGAAACTGCACCGCGCCGTCACCGGTTGAGATCAGGGGGACATGCGCCACGCGCGGGCCGTCCGGGGTCTGCGCGAAGACCATGCCAAAGCCCACTTCGTCCAGCATGGTTTCCAGCAGTGCGCGGCGCACATCGGGATCACCGACAAAACGGAACGACTGGTTGGGATGCATCAGCGCTTGGCCCTTGGTTTGGCGGGTTTGGCGGGTTTTGCGGACCTAGCCGGGCGGGCCGGGGCGGCAGGTTTGGGGGCCTTGACTGGCGAGCCCTTGCCCTTGGTCGGCCCGCGTTTCTTGGGCGGAGGTCCATCCTTGCCCTTGGGTGCGGCTTTGGGTCCGGCAGAGCTGCCTCGGCTGCGGCGTTCGCCGCGGTGTTCCTTGCGCAGTTGCTTGGCATGGGCCTTGCCCGCCGCCTTTTGCGCGGTGCGTTCGCTAACCTTGGGCGGATCGGGCAGTTCTGCGCCCAGCTCCGGATCGAAGCCCAACTGGTCCATGCTCGCCGCGAAGTGATCGGGCAGCTCGGCGGTCACGTCGATCAGGTCGCCGTCGGGATGGTCGATGATCAGGCGGCGCGCGTGGAGGTGCATCTTGCGGCTGATGGAGCCCGAAAGGAACGCATCGGGGCCACCATACTTTCCGTCGCCCACGATCGGGTGGCCGATCGCCGCCATATGGACGCGTAGCTGGTGGGTGCGCCCGGTCAGCGGTTGCAGTTCCACCCAGGCGCAGCGGTTGCCCGCGCGGTCGAGCACACGGTAGCGGGTGCGCGCGGTCTGGCCCTGCTCGCTTTCGTCCACCATCATCTTTTCGCCGCCGGTGCCGGGCTGTTTGCCCAGCGGCAGTTCGATCAGCCCGTCCTCGATCGAGGGGACCCCGGTGATCAGCGCCCAATAGATCTTGCGCGCGGTGCGCCCCGAAAAGCGCTTGGAAAAATAGGCCGCGCTGCCGGGAGTGCGCGCGATCAGGAGGACGCCAGAGGTATCCTTGTCGAGCCGGTGGACAAGGCGCGGGCGCGGGCCTTCCGGGGCATAGGCATCGAGCAGGCCGTCAACGTGCTGGAACGTGCCGCTGCCGCCCTGCGTGGCCAGACCCGGCGGCTTGTTGAGCACGATCGCCGCGCGGTCCTGGGTGATGACCATGGCGTCGGCCATGGCGAGTTGTTCCTCGGTCAGTGGCTTGCGCGTGCGGGCCTTGCGTTCGGGCGCATCGCCGCCGGGGGGGACACGCAGCACCTGGCCCTTGACCAGCCGGTCGGCCACGTCGGCGCGCTTGCCATCGACCCGGATCTGCCCGGTGCGAGCCCAGCGGCTGACCGTGGCAAAGCCGACCTGCGGCAGGTGGCGCTTGAACCAGCGGTCCAGCCGGACGCCGTCGTCGTCGCCCTGAACGGTGAACTGGCGGACATTGTCGCTCATGCTACACCCCGCATCGCGCCAAGCCCCAGGTACAGCCCGGCGATCCCGCCCAGCAGCGATACGGCGGCATAAAGCACGGCGGTGCCCAGCGCGCCCCGGTCGATCATATTGACCAGTTCGAGGCTGAAGGCGCTGAAGGTGGTGAAGCCGCCCAGCACGCCCACGCCCAGCAGTAGCCGCCACTGCTCCCCGCCATGCCCGAACCGGGCGAGCCAGCCCGCGAGCAGGCCCATCGCCATCGAACCGATCAGGTTGACCGTCAGGGTGGCCCAGGGGAACGCGCTCGCCGCCACGGGGCCCAGCGCCTGCATCCAGACCCGGCTGGTCAGATAGCGCAGCCACGCGCCGACTGCGCCGCCAAGGGCAACGTAGATCGAACTGGCCATGAAAGTGGGGGGAGTGCTCATCGCCAGCCCCTTAGCCACTTGTCGGGCTTTGCGCCACTCCCTTGCCCGCAGGCAGCGCGCAGACCATTGCGGCGACCAGCGTGCCCAGCACCAGTTGCCAAGGGAAAGCCACGCCTTTGAGCGCGGCGGGGAGCCCGGCAAGGTCGATCACATAGGGCTGGAACGCCAGCACGGTCAGGAACCCCGCGCCGAACGCCGCAATCGCGCTGGCCGATGTGCCGCGCTTGGTGAACAGCGCCACGCCGTAAACCCCGATCAGTCCGGAATAGGCAAAGGCCATCACCCCCAGCACGAATTCGAGCAGCGAGGCGTCGCTGTAGTGCTGCCAGTAGAAGCTGAGGATCGCCATGCCGAACAGTGCGAGGCCCAGCACCAGCGAGGCGATCCGTCCGGCGCGCACGTAATGCCGTTCGCTGTGCCCGCCGCGGCGTTCGCTCCATGGGCGGTAGAGGTCGTTGACCAGCACCGAGGCCATCGAGATCAGCCCCGAATTGATCGCCGCCGCCGCGATCACCCCCACGGTCACCAGCCCGCGCAGCCCGGGGGGCAGTTCGGTCAGGATGAAATGCATGAACACGGTCACCTTCTCACCCTGAAAGGTACCGCTCGCGCCACTTTGGCCATAGTGCAGATAGAGCAGCGCGCCGATCGTCAGGAACAGCGCGATCACCGGCAGGCTGACCCAGTTGGCGAGGTATAGCGCATGGTTGCCCTGTTTCGCATCGCGGCAGGCGATCAGGCGCTGGGTGATGTCCTGATCGAGGCCCGAGGAGCCGACATTGAGCAGGGTCACGCCCGTAAGCACCGCGAAAATCCCGAACGGTGCGGACAGATCCAGCGACCAGTCGATCACAGTCAGCTTGTTGCCTGATGGCGCATGGCGCAGCGCGTCGATCGCTTGCCCGAAGTCCATCGGGATCAGCTGCCAGAGGTAGAACGCCACCACCAGGGCCGCGCCGACATAGAGCACGACCTGCACCAGATCGCTCCAGATGATCGATTCGAGCCCGCCCATGAAGGTGAACACCAGCCCGAACAGCAGCAGCACGAAGGCCGCCATGGCGATGTGCAGCGCCGACACGTCGAGGAACAGGATCATCGAAACGGCAATCGCGGCGAGGTAGAGCCGCGCCCCGCTCGCGAGGATCCGCCCGATCAGGTACATGCATGCCGCCGCGCGCCGCGCCCGGGCGTCATAGCGGGTTTCGAGCAGTTCATAGACCGTGGTGACCCCCAGCGCGTAGAAGCGGGGGATCAGCACATGCGCCACGATCCACGCCGCCAGCAACGCCCCGACCACGCCCGAAAGGTAGGTGAAGTTGCCGCGATAGCTCGAATCCGGCGCCCCCAGGAACGTCGCCGCCGATTGCACTGTGGAGAGCACCGAGACCGCTACCAGCCAGGTCGGCACGTGATGCCCGGCGAGGAAATAGTCCTCCCGGCTCGCCAGCCCGCGCCGGGTCGAAAGCCAGCCGGCTGCGGCCAGCAGGGCCACATAGAGCCCCAGGACGGCCCAATCCGCCAGAGTAAAGCTGGTATGCATGGCCGACGCCCCCCTTGCCCCGGGAAAGACCACAGTTCGCGGCGAGAGGCAATTGTAGCTGGGATCAAAGACGGCGGCACCGGAAGTGCATGGCAGGGGGGGAACTCCCGATGCCGCCGTCAGCTGGTGCGCTTATCCGCCGGGGGCAAGCTCTTCCGGGCGGAGCGCGAGCAGGGCTTCGATTTGCAGTCGCAACCGCTCATTCTCTGCGCGCAGAAGGGCGAGTTCGGCTTCGGGTGCAGGGGTCTGGCTGCGGCGGGGGGTGAGCAGGCCGGCCAGCAGGCGGGATCGTTCGCGCAGCCAGAAACCGATCTGCGCCGCCAGCCCGCCCGGCCGCCACGGCGCAAGCGTGCGGCGGCGCGGCAGCGGGCGCATAGGGCCGCGCGCCGGTTGCTGCTGGGGCGGGGGCAAAGGCAGGCGCGGCGGCGGGGCAAGCGGGGCGGCAGGCGCGGCATGGGCCATGGTCACCAGCGCTTCGGGCCAGGCAGGCAGGGCGATGACCGGCGCAGCGGGAGCCGCCGGTTTGGCCTTTTGCCGCTTGGTCGCTTTGGGCTTGGGCGCGCGCTTGGGCTTGCTCTTGCGTTTGGGCTTGGCCGGGGGTGGGGCCAGAGTGGTCAGTTCCACACTGCGGCTCACCGCGCCGCGATGCGGCGGGATCAGCACGTCGGCGGGAAAGCTGCGCAGCGCCGGGGCAGGCGGGGCTTGCGGTTCGGCGGCGCGCAGCAGGAAACTGGGCACCTGGCCGCCCATGGCGGAATGGGCCATGGCCGGAGGCCGGGCGGGTCGTTTCGGCAGAGTGGCAGCACGGCGGTTGCGGGCGTTATGCATCGACAGATCCCCCCAAGGGATTGCGGCTTGACCTGTATTAGGGCACGGCGCGGCAGGCGCGAAGCACAGATGGGTCCGTTCCGGTGCGGCAAAGCTGCAACAATGGTTGCGCCAATGGGGCATAAGTCTGCGCGCCCTCGGGCATTCCCGGCTTGCCATGCCCGCGACTCTCTGCTAGCCGCCCGCCGGTTCGAGCCAATCCTTGCGGATTCGGCCCGTCTTTCTGTTGCTGTATCAAAGGGTGCTCCCCCGCACTAAGGCTTTCGCGGGGTTCTGGCCGTTTTGTATGTGAGGTGTGTCGATTTATGCAAATTCTCGTCCGCGACAACAATGTCGAACAGGCTCTCCGCGCGCTCAAGAAGAAGCTGCAGCGTGAGGGCGTGTACCGCGAGATGAAGCTGCGTCGTCACTACGAGAAGCCGAGCGAAAAGCGCGCCCGTGAAAAGGCCGCTGCCGTGCGCCGCGCCCGCAAGATGGAGCGCAAGCGGATGGAACGCGACGGCGTGAAGTAAGCTTGAACGCGACAGCGTGTTAAGCCATGAGGGCGCGGACGAATCCGCGCCCTTTTCGTATCCGGCGCCCCCGAAGGAAGGCCAGCATGACCGAGATCACCCGCGTTCCCCTGCAGCCCATTGCCAAGGGCGCCCTGACCAAGCTGTGGCTTGGCGTTGCCGCAGCCCTGCTTGCCGCTGGCAGTCTGGCCTGGGCCACCCGCCCCGGTTCGGTTGAAATCGAAACGCTCAAGGCCGGGACCGGCGCTTCGCCGACCGTCGCGGACGTGGTGCTGATCAAGTACAAGGGCACGCTGCAGAACGGCAAGGTGTTCGATCAGCAGGAACAGGCCGCTTTCCCGGTCGAAGGCGTGATCCCCGGCTTTACCCAGGCGCTGGAAAAAATGCAGCGCGGCGGCAAGTATAAGGTCTTCATCCCCGCGGCGCTGGGTTATGGTGACAAGGCCGCAGGCGAAATTCCCGCCAATTCGGACCTGACCTTTGAAATCGAACTGCTCGATTTCAAGAGCCGCGCCGAAGTGGAAGCCCAGCAGCGCATGATGCAGCAGATGCAGCAGATGCAGCAGCAACAGGGCGCCAAGGGCGGCCGTGGCGGCGCAGCCGGTGCCGCCGGCGTGCCCGGCAACGAACCCCCGCTGCCCGAAGGCGTCCTGCCCGAAGGCCCGCCGCGCTAAGCATCTGGACCTGCGCCAGATGTTGAAGCCCGCGCTGGCCGGTGCTAGCGCGCGGCTGAACCCGTAACGCAAGAAGGAACGCCATGTCGGTCGATACCGCAACCGTGGCCAAGATTGCCTCTCTCGCCCGCATCAAGGTGACCGAGGCCGAGCTTGAGGCCATGGTCCCCGAACTCAACGGCATTCTCGCCTGGGTCGAACAGCTCGGCGAAGTCGATGTCACCGGGATCGAACCGATGACCGCGGTGATCGAAAACCAGCTGCGCCTGCGCGCAGACACCATCGATGCCGATCCGCTGACCGGCGGCGGGCGCCGCGATGCCGTGCTGGCCAATGCCCCGGCCGCCGAACACGGCTTTTTCGGCGTGCCCAAGGTGATCGAATAATGACCAATCTGACTGACCTGGGAATTGCCGCGATCCGCGATGGCGTGGCCAAGGGGGATTTCACCGCTGTCGAAGTGGCCGAAGCCTTCAACGCCAATGTCGCGGCAGCGCAGGATGCGCTCAATGCCTTCATCGTCACCACGCCCGAAGCGGCGCTGGATGCGGCCAGGGCCACCGACGCGCGCCGCGCCGCCGGGCAGCCGCTCGGCAAGATGGGCGGCGTGCCGATCGGGATGAAGGATCTGTTCGCCACCAAGGGCGTGCAGACCACGGCGGCGAGCCACATCCTGGAAGGGTTCAAGCCCGAATACGAAAGCACCGTGTCCCAGAAGCTGTGGGATGCGGGCGCGGGCATGCTGGGCAAGCTCAACCTTGACCAGTTCGCCATGGGTTCGTCGAACGAGACGAGCTATTTCGGCAACGTGATTTCGCCCTGGCGGCGCAATGACGGCGGGAATGCCCCGCTGGCTCCGGGTGGCAGCTCGGGCGGCAGCTCCTCCGCCGTCTCTGCGCGGCTTTGCCCGGCGGCGACCGGGACCGATACCGGCGGATCGATCCGCCAGCCTGCGGCTTTCACCGGCATTTCGGGGATCAAGCCCACCTATGGCCGGTGCAGCCGCTGGGGCATCGTCGCCTTCGCCAGCTCGCTCGATCAGGCCGGGCCGATGGCGCGCGATGTGCGCGACTGTGCGATCATGCTCGAAGCCATGGCCGGGTTCGATCCCAAGGACGCAACCAGCCTGGACCTGCCGGTGCCCGATTGGGAAGCCGCGCTCAGCGGCGATCTCAAGGGCAAGAAGGTCGGCATTCCGCGCGAATACCGGGTCGACGGGCTCGACGCCGATGTCGCCGCCAGCTGGGATCAGGGGATTGCCTGGCTCAAGGACGCCGGGGCCGAAGTGGTCGAAGTGTCCTTGCCGCATACCAAGTATGCGCTGCCGACGTACTACATCATCGCCCCCGCCGAAGCTTCGTCCAACCTCGCCCGCTATGACGGGGTGCGCTATGGCCTGCGCGATCTGCCCGATGGGGCGGGCCTGCAGGACATGTATGCCGCAACCCGCGCCGCCGGGTTCGGGGCAGAGGTCAAGCGCCGGATCATGATCGGCACTTACGTGCTCAGCGCGGGCTTCTATGACGCCTATTACACCCAGGCGCAGAAGGTCCGCACGCTGATCAGCCACGATTTCAAGAACGCCTTCGGGCAGTGCGATGTGATCCTGGCCCCGACCGCGCCGACCGCTGCCTTCGGGCTGGGCGACATGGTCAGCGATCCGCTGGCGATGTACCTGAACGATGTGTTCGCCGTGCCGGCCTCGCTCGCGGGCCTGCCAGCCATGTCGGTCCCCGCCGGGCTCAACCGCGAAGGCCTGCCGCTGGGCTTGCAGATCGTCGGCAAGCCGTTCGACGAACAGGGCGTGCTCAACGCCGGACTGGCGATCGAACAGCGCGCGGCGTTCAGCGCGCGGCCGGAGAAGTGGTGGTAAACAGCGCGGCAGGCGGCAGCGGCCCTGCGCCGCACCGCTTTCAGGCGCTTGATTCGCTGCGCGGAGTGGCCGCGCTGATCGTCGCGATCGAGCATCTCGGCGCGCAGGGGCCCGTGCTGGGGCACCGGTTCTTCTTTCTGGGCAGCCTGTGGGTCGATTTCTTCTTCGTCCTGTCGGGCTTCGTGATCGCCTCGGCCTATGGTGAGCGGCTGGTGGCGGGCTTTCCGGCGCGGCGGTTCGTGTGGCTGCGGCTGGGGCGGATCTGGCCGGTGCATGCGCTGGTTCTGGCGGCCTATCTGGGGATCGAGCTGGCCGTCTGGCTCAGCGGCAGCGCGGCGCTGACCGGGCGCGAGGCGTTTGGGCTGGAACGGGGACCCGGGGACTTTGCCCTGCAAGTGCTGCTGCTGCAAGCGCTGGTCCCAGGGGCGATCATGGTCTGGTCGATCGCCAGCTGGTCGATCGCGGTGGAACTGGTGCTCTATCTGCTGGCCGCCTGGTGCTGGCGCCCGCTCGGGCGGGGCTGGTGGCTGGCCAGCCTGGGCGCGGGGCTGGCGGCGGGGCTGGCCTTGCAGTTTCCCGAGCAGCTGGGCGGCTATCACAAGCTGGTGCGCGGGCTGTGTGGGTTCGGGCTGGGCACGGGCTGCTGGATCGCGTGGCAGCGCTGGCACGGGCTGGCGCGGCGCGGTGCGGGTGTGGTCTGGTCGCTGGCCGAGCTGGGCATTGCTGCCTTGGTCGGCTGGACGATCCTGCGCTTTGGCTATGCCGGGTCATTCCTGGCCTATGACCTACTGTTCGCCGCCATGGTGCTGATTTTCGCCTGCCAGCGCGGGGCGCTCTCGGTCTTGCTGCTGACCCGGCCCTGGGTGGCGCTGGGGACCTGGTCCTATTCGCTCTATCTGGTCCACGCTCTGGCCGAGAGCGCGACGATGACCGTGCTGGCGCGGCTGGGGGCCGGGCTGGGCTGGGGCTGGGCCTTTACCCGCGGTTCCGCCCCCAACCGACCGGCGGTGGCGGCAGAGCTGGGGCTCTATGCCGATCTCGCTGGCCTGGCCGCGCTGCTGGCCTCGGTCGCGGCGGCCTGGGCGATTTACCGGCTGGTCGAACAGCCGATGCGTGAACGGTCGCGGGCCTTTGCGCCGCGGATCGGTTGAACGGCACATTTCCCCCTTTTCATGGCAACGAGGCGGCCCTATCGGCTGAGGGCATGAACAACTATCGCATCCAGGGCACCACGGGTGAATGGGAGGTCGTGATCGGCCTTGAAGTCCACGCGCAGGTCACCAGCAATTCCAAGCTCTTCTCGGGCGCCGCGACCGCTTTCGGGGCAGAGCCGAACAGCCAGGTCAGCCTGGTCGATGCGGCGATGCCCGGGATGTTGCCGGTCCCCAACCGCGAATGCATCCGCCAGGCGGTCCGCACCGGGATGGCGATCCAGGCGCAGATCAACAAGTGGTCGCGGTTTGACCGCAAGAACTACTTCTACGCCGACCTGCCGCAGGGCTACCAGATCAGCCAGCTCTACCATCCCTTGGTGGGCGAGGGCGAGATCGAGGTGATCCTTGACGAGAAGAACCCCGAAGGCAGCACCAAGACCATCGGGATCGAACGGATCCACGTGGAGCAGGATGCGGGCAAGCTGATGCACGATCAGCATCCGACCATGTCCTATGTCGATCTCAACCGTTCGGGCGTGGCCCTGATGGAGATCGTCAGCCGGCCTGACATGCGTAGTCCGGCAGAGGCCGGGGCCTACCTTGCCAAGCTGCGCCAGATCGTGCGCTATGTCGGCTCTTGCGATGGCAACATGGACCAGGGCTCGATGCGTGCCGACGTCAACGTCTCGGTCCGCCGCCCGGGTGAGCCGTTCGGGACGCGCACCGAAACCAAAAACGTCAACTCGGTCCGCTTCGTCATGGCTGTGGTCGAAAGCGAGGCGCGGCGCCAGGTCGATCTGATCGAGGACGGCGGCACGGTGGTGCAGGAAACCCGGCTCTACGATCCGGACAAGAACACCACCCGCTCGATGCGCAGCAAGGAAGACGCGCACGATTACCGCTATTTTCCGGACCCGGACCTGCTGCCGCTGGTGCTCGACGACGCCTTCCTTGAGGAATGCCGCGCCAGCCTGCCCGAGCTGCCCGATGCCAAGCGCCACCGCTATGAAACCGCGCTGGGTCTGTCCGCCTACAACGCCAATGCGCTGACCGCCGACGTCCAGACCGCGCGCGAGTTTGAAGCGCTGCTCACCTCGGTCGCCGCGGCCAGCGGCAAGGGTGAGGATGCGGTGGCTAAGCGGGTGGCCAACTGGCTGCTGTCCGAACAGCCCGGCGTGCTGAACGCCGCCGGTAGCGCGGCCGACCTCGCCAAGAACACCATCGAGGCCAACACCGTGATTGTGGTGGCGACCGAGAACGGGACGATTTCCGGGTCCAAGGCCAAGGAAATCTTTGAAAGCTACCTCACCAGCGAAATCGACCTCAAGGCCGAAATCGCGGCCAACCAGCAGACCACCGATACCGGCGCGATCGAAGCGGCGGTCGATGCGGTGCTGGCCGCCAATGGCGACAAGGTGGCCGAGTACAAGGGCGGCAAGGAAGCCCTGTTCGGGTTCTTCGTCGGCCAGACGATGAAAGCGATGCAGGGCAAGGGCAATCCGCAGCTGGTCAATCAGGTGCTGAAGGCCAAATTGGGCTGATTTGGGGTCATTCAGGGGCGTTTTGGGCGCCCCTGAAGGTTAGTCCGATTTTCAAAAAACACTGAAAACGAACGATATTTTCAGAGTTAGTTGATAAAACACATCCTCTCGGCATGGCTGTGCCGGGAAAGTTTTCGGGTGGAGCATTCCACCGGGTCTCACGATGTCAAAGAGCCATGCCGAAGCGCGGGTGAGACGATGACAGATCGGCCGCGTGTAGGAAAGTTGTTCCTGTCCGGCCACTTGCACCGCGCCTGCGCCGTGTTATCCTGCCCGTCCAACCGGGGGAGGTCGCGCGTGTCCCGTAAGCTGCTGGTGGCGTTTTGCGCCCTGATTTCCGCGCCTGCCATGGCCGAGGATCCCTATTACTTCCACAAGGCCGCGGTCAGTCATGAGGCCTATATGGCCGATGTCGATCGCTGCGCCAGCCTGTCGACCGGGGTAAAAGCACCGAGCTACACCGCCCAGCCGACCAATTACAACGCGCCCTATGCGGTCGAATCGGCGGCCATCGCCAGCTTCTTCCTGGGCTTTCTGGAACGGCGCGAGCAGCGGCGGCTGGTTTCGCGGATCGAGCGGACCTGCATGGCCGACAAGGGCTATCAGCGCCGCACGATCGACAAGCCGGTCTATCAGGACATCCGCAAACTGGATGCCAAGGCCCGGCTGGAACGGCTGTTCGCGCTGGTATCGGCGCAAGAACCAATCGGAAAGGTGCTGGTGGAATGATCCGCAGACTGTTGTTGCTGCTTGCCCTGTTCAGCGCCGCCCCCGCGCTCGCCGATGGCCTGCTCAAGAAAGTGCCCGCCACGCTCGATCCGGCCAAGGCCTATCTGGTGGTGGAGATCGGTCGGCTCGATGGCGCGCTGCTGTTCGGCACGCTAACTCTGGCGCGCTATGACGCGGACAAACAGGACATTGCCGCAGCCACCCCGCCACCCGGCGGCAAGATCCCCAAGGGCGGCTGGCCGCTCGACAACCGGCTGATCCTCAACAAGGCTTCGGTCAAGCAGAAGGACCGGCAGCTGTTCTATGTCGAAATGAAGCCCGGCCTGTGGGTGGTCGAAGGCGCAAATGACACCGCCTTTGCGCTCGGCTCCAGCACGTTTGAACTGGCAGCAGGCAGCGTTACCGATCTGGGCGTCGCCAATGTCTATACCGACTTCCCCGAAGGTGAAAAACGCGACGTGCTGACCACCGGGCGGCTGATGAAAGGCGCGCTGATGGGCGGGCTGTTCGGCAGCGTGGTCCCCAAACCCATGCCCCGCGCCGTCGATTTCCGCTCCCGCAGCGCCGCAGACATGCCGCTGCCGCCCGTCTTCGCCGCCGCCGCGCCCGTGGTCTGGACCGGGCAAGTCGAATTCGGCAACCACCTGGGCGGTCTGGTCAACCGCATGGGCGGGATCAAATCGCGGCCGGGGGCGGGGAACGCTTCGCCTTCGCCTGCAACTGGGGAAAGCACCGCGCCTGCGCCGCCAGCCAATTGATCACGGGGCGCTGTCTGGCTAATTTCGCCATCGGAGAAAGAGCATAAGCGGGCGCGCGCAGCATCGGTTGCCGCAGCATGCCGCAACAATTGGAGGGGGGAAGCGATGTTCCGGAAATCCACCGCCGCGCTGGCGGCCTGTCTGACCTTGGCATCGGGCCCGTTGCATGCGCAGGATGCAGCAACGCCGCCGGTTGCTGCGCCCGCGCCTGCTGCGGCGCCGGTCTATGAATTGCCCGATCCGGCCAGCCTGACCATGCCCAAGCTGGACTTTGCCGAAACCCCTGAAATTGTGGATGATTACAAGAAGTATTTCTATTTCCATCGCGCCGACGCCAGCTTTGCCGAGGCATTCGTTGACATCAAGGAATGTGACGCGCTGGCCAGCGGGGCGAACATCTACATGGGGGCAGACGCGGGATCGATTGCGGCGGCATCGGCGCAATATGGCATGCTGGCCGGGGCCGCTGGCGGGGCGATTGCTTCGGTCGCGATGGACGCCATCTTCGGGTCTGCCGCGCGGCGCGAACAGCGCCGGGTCAACATGCGCAATTGCATGGGGTTCAAGGGCTATGCCCGCTATCCGCTGTCGGGCGATCTGTGGAAGCAATTCAATTTCGAGGAAGGCCACGGCCGCAAGAAGGAAGGCGAGCGCGACGAGGCGCTGGAACTGCAGGCGCTTGTCGCATCGGGGCCGAAACCCGCCACCAAGGAGCTGGGACTGTGAACATGGCCCGCATCGCACTGGCCGCGCTGCTCGCGCTGACCGCCGCTCCCGCGTTTGCTGCGGACGATCTGAAAACCGGCCCGATCGAGGAAAAGAACGTGCTGGCCGGAAAGGCCACGCTTGATCCCAAGCTGGGCTATGTCTTCATCCACGGGCCGATCCGCACCCAGGGCGTGTTGCTGCGCGAACCCGATGCCGATACCCGCACCCGCTATCAGGCGGACTGGGAAGAGGATTTCGCCAAAGCGCAAAAGAAGTATCAGAGTGCGGTCAAGGCCTGGGAAGTGGATCTTGCGGTTGCCAGGCAGACCGGGAAAAAGGAACTGCCGGAAAAGCCGGTGGAGCCGACCCGCGAAACGTTCGTCGGCAGGCCGATCGCGCTGTATGATCAGGCCAGCTGGGGGCCGATGTTCATCTACAGCAAGGGTGAAGGCTACTTTTCGTATCTCACTTCGGTCCGGCCCGGCACTTACATCTATTACGGTCCGATCTTCGCCGCACCCAACGGGGCGCTGGGCGGGCTGTGTTATTGCATGGGTTCGGTCAAATTCGATGTGAAGGCCGGGCAGGTGACCGATCTCGGCAACTTCCTCAGCGCTGCGCCGGAACCGAAAGAGCCGTTTGACACCTTCACCCAGTTCCAGCGCAAGTACGATGCCGAACGCGCGGCCAAAGGCAAGGAACCGGTGTTCAAGAAACCCGCCCTGGCCTGGGGTCTGCCGGAATCGCTCAAAGCCTGGCCATCGGCGCAGGCCGAATTCCGGGCCAGCGGCAAGCTGAACAATTATTACGGCCTGCAAATCACCCGCATCGCCCCGATCCCCGGCGTGATCGATTATCGCCGCGATACGGTGATCGATCTGAAAAGCGGCACGGACCTGGCCAATCCGGGGATTACCACGCAGGTAAAGGTCAAGAAGTGACTGGATCGGGCTGGACCTGACACAAGGTCTGGCCCGGTCACCCCCCCGCCTTCACTCCCCCGCTTTCACCCATGGCCGGTGGCCATAGCTGATCACGCGGGTCATCACCCAGTTGCCCGCGCGGTCCTTGCGCCAGACCATCAGGAATTTGGCGATCCCTTCGCACTGGCCGGTGGCGATCTGGCAAAAGGTGTGTTCGCCTTCCTCTACCGCGCCGAAATCCTTGATCGGATAGACTTTCAGCGTCTCTTTCAGCAGTTCGCGGCGAACCTTGCCGCAGATCCATTTCTTGGTGCTGGCCACCACGCTGGCGCGGTCCCAGGTGACGCCGCCCTTGTCATGATAGAATTCGACCTTGGGCGAGAAGTGGGCGGCAAAGGTTTTCAGATCGCAGCGGTTATAGGCATCGAACACTTTGGCATCGAGCGCGGTGATCTGCGCGGTCAGCGCGGCGTCCTCTTCCTCGGCGCGGGCGGTCACGCCGGTGCTGCACAGGGCCAGCGCGACTGCTGCGGAAACGATGCGGGGCAGGGTGGTTTGCATGAAGCGTTCCTTGTGCTGTCAGTCCATCTGGCCGCGCAGAAAGGCCAGAAAGGCGGGATCGGCTTTGGTCAGTTCCAGCACCGGCAGCACCATCTTGTACCCCACGTCGCTGTTGGTGAAGATCACCGTGCCATTGCGGCGCGCGCGATCAAGATAGACGAATGTGAACAGCCCTTCGTCCTTGCCGGTGTGCATCAGCACCGTGCCGGTGGGGAACTGCATCAACTGCCAGCCCAGGCCAAAGCCGACATGCGGTGGGCAAGTGGCGGCGTGTTTGCCGCTGCAGGCGATCTCCATCAGGCTGACCTGTGATGTGCTGCGCTGCCGGGCGATGGCCGGGGTCAGGCCCTTGTCCGCCAGCACCGCCAGCATGAACCGGGCATAATCGCGCGGGGTGGAATAGACCAGATCGGCGGCATTGGCTTTGGCCGGGACCACCGGTTCCAGCCATTTTCCGGCGGCATCGGTGGGCAGCGCGATCCGCCCTTTGTACCACGGCTGGCCGACAAAGCTGGTGTTCTGCATTCCCAACGGCTTGAACAGGTAAGTCAGGGCCAGTTGATCGAGCGGCTGCTTCATCCGGCTTTCGGCGAACCGGGCGACATATTGGAACCCCTCGCCGGAATAGGACCATTTGCTGCCGGGATCATGCAGGAATGCCAGCCCGCCCGGCGCGCGCCAGTTGGGCAAGCCGGCCTGATGGGTCAGCGCCAGGCGCGCGGTCAACTGGCTGTGGCGGGGGTCCTTGGCCAGATCCGGATCGACAAAGCCCTTGTCCATCGGTTCATCCAGCGCAAGTTTGCCCTGCGCGGCCAGCCGCAGCACGACTTCGGCCGTCAACGGTTTGGTCAGCGATGCAATGTTGTACAGCGTGGTTGGCGTGGCGGGGATGCCGGGGGCTTGCTGGCCATAGGCGGCGCTGCGCACCACCTTGCCATGGGCGATCTGGGCAAAGGATACGCTGGCGACGCCGTTGTCCTTCAGCGCCTGACTGACGGCGGCATCGAACGCCGCGGCCTGCGGGGCGGGTTCGCGGGCCGGGGCAGACTGCACCGGCAGGGCCAGACTGAAAAGCGGAACTGCCAAGACTGTCCAGCGCATGTTTTGCTCCGTGTGATGACGCCGCGCATAGGGACACGTTCCGCAGGGCAAGTCCAGTGCTTCTCTGCCCAAAACCTCAGCGGCCCCCAAACGCAAAAAAGGGCGCCGGAGGTTTCCCTCCGGCGCCCCCTCGGTGATGTGTTATGGGTGCGGATCAACCCTTGCGGGTGCCGCTCATCGGGAACGAACCGAACGCGCCGGCCTTGACCGAGCCGGTCAGGGTATCGCCATCAACGGTGGCGGTGCCTTCCAGGGTCATCGGCATGGGGACGGTCATCTTCATCGACCAGGTCAGGGTGTTGCCATCGACCTTGCCGTTTTCCAGCTCCATCGAACCCATCGCGCCGACGTTGCTGCCGGTGAAGGTGTCACCATCGACCACGATGGTCACGTCGCTCTTCTGGTCACCCATCGGGGTCTTGGTCACGCATTCATAGGTACCGGCTACAGACATCGAAACTCTCCTAAGGATTTTGGCCTCAACTTACAGGGGGGTAAGTAGGCCTATCAATTGCCAGAGCCAGCGGCGCTGTCAACCGGGGATGCGATTTCCAGTGGCAGGGGCAACTTCCTGAGTTGCGGCTCCACCACCTTGCGATCACCCACCACCACGAAAGTCAGCCCTTCGGGGTTCAGGTATTGCCGCGCCATCGCGTTGATCGCCGCGCCGTCGATCGCGCGGTAGCGGCTGGCGAGCGTGGCGATGTAATCGTCCGGGCGGCCCAGCCGTTCCCCCGCCACCACCGCGCCCAGCACTTGCGCGTTGGTCTGAAACCGGTTGGGCAAGCCGCGGATGTTGCCATCGGTGACCCGCCCCAGCTCGACCGGATCGACCGGCTTCTGCTGCGGGAAGGCGGCCATGTTGGCCATGATGAGCCGAATCGAATCGCCGGTGCGGTCTGCCTGGACCGGGGCGGTCACGGTCAGCGCGCGGAGGCCGACCGGGCTGGAGACGGTGGACCGCACGCCGTAGGACCAGCCCTTGTCCTCGCGCAGGTCCATGTTGAGCCGGCTGAGGAACCCGTTGCCCAGCACTTCGTTGGCCAGGTCCAGCGCTTCCTTGCCCTGGTCGCGCCCGGTCAGCGGCAGGACGCGCCCGGCCATGATCACCGATTGCGGCGAATTCGGCCGGTCAATCAGCACGATCCGGCTGCGCGCGGGGGGGACGGGGCGGGTCAGGTTCTTGCCCGGATAGGCCGAGGCAGGGCGGCCCCAGGTGCCAAAGCTCTGCTCCAGCATCGGCAGCAACTGCGCCATGGTGACATCGCCGACCACGGTGATTTTCAGCCCGTCGGCGCGGATCCACTGATGGTGCGCCTGGCTGAGCGCTGCCGGGTTCATCGCCCCCACCGAAGCGGCGGTGCCCAGCCCGTCGCTGGGCAGGCCATAGGGGTGATCCGCGCCATAGAGCAGCGGCGCCATCGCCCGACTGGCCAGCCCGCGCGGGTTGGCCTCGGTCTGGGCGATCTCGCTCAGCCGCTGGTCGCGCACGCGCTCCACATCGTCGCGGCGGAAGGCCGGATTGCGCACCACATCGGCCAGCAGCGCGAGCGAGGGGGCGAGGTTGGCGGTGAGCGCATCGAGCGAGATCGCGCTGCTATCCAGCCCCGGTGCGGCGCTGATCGTCGCGCCCAGCCGTTCCTGCGCTTCGGCGATTTCGACGCTGCTGAGCCGCTCGGTCCCTTCATCGAGCAGCGCCAGCATCAGCGACTGGGTGCCCGGCGTGTCGAGCGCATCGGCGGCGGTACCGGCATCGAAGTTGAGGTTGACCACCACTTTGGGCACCGCCGTGCGGCGCACCAGCGCCACCGGAATGCCATTGCCCAGCCGCGCGCGCTCGATCCCGGGGAAAGCCAGATCGCCGACCGGGGCGACCGGCGGGGCGGTGCGTTTGGGGCCGGTGGCGAGCTTTGGCGCGGGCCGTTTCGCATCGGCGCGCGGCGCGGAGGTGGACGCTTCATCGCCCCACCCGCCGAGCGTCTCACCTTTCAGCGTGCGCTCACCCGGCACGGTGTTCACCGCCAGCACCGGGCGGCCCAGCCAGCGGTTCAGCGCGGCTTTGACCTCTGCCGGGGTCAGCGCTGCAATCCGGGCGAGGCTGGCCTTGTACTTGGCCGGATCGCCGGAATAGAGCTGCCCTTCGGCCAGAGTCATGCCCTTGCCGCCGAAATCGCCGACCACTTCCAGCTGGCCGATTTCCTGGCTGACGAGGCGGGTGGCGCTGCGCCGCACTTCGTCCTCGCTCGGCCCCTCGGCAAGGTACTTCGCCACTACCGCATCAAGCGCGGCCTCCGCTTCGGCGCGGGGGACGCCGTCTTTCACCATCATCGCCACTTGCAGCATGCCGGTCTGTTCGTGCTGCTGGGCCATGGCGGTGACCGAAACCGCCTGCTGGCTGCCGCGCACCAGCGCATTGTCGAGCCGCGAGCTGGCCAGCCCGCCCAGCACGTCCAGCCCCACTTGCAGCGCTTCGGCATCGGGATGGTTCAGCCCCGGGCCGCTCCAGCTGCGGGTCAGGCGCAGGTTGGGGACAGCATCGGTCAGATCGCGACTGACCGGGGCGGGCAGATCGACCGGCCCGGCCTCTACCGCGCGGACCACCGGCCCGGCCGGGATATGGCCGAACCACTTTTCCACCAGCGGGCGGGCCGTGGCCGCATCGATATCCCCGGTCAGCGCCAGCACGGCGTTGTTGGGGCCGTAATTGTCGGTGAACCACTTGCGCACGTCGGTCAGACTCGCGGCGTTGAGGTCTGCCATCGATCCGATCGTGGCGTGGCGATAGGGGTGGCCCAGCGGGAACAGCCCGTCGCCGATCAGGTAATCCTCCAGCCCGTACGGCTGGTTATCGCCCTGCCGTTTCTCGTTCTGGACCACCCCGCGCTGCTTATCGAGCTTGTCCTGCGTGACCGCGCCCAGCAGGTGGCCCATCCGGTCGCTTTCCTGAAACAGCGCCAGCTCGACCGCGCCGGTGGGCACGGTTTCGACGTAATTGGTGCGATCATACCAGGTTGAACCGTTGGTGCTGGTGGAACCGGCCCCTTCAAGCGGGACGTCGAAATTGGGGACGTTTTCCGATCCGCCGAACATCAGGTGTTCGAACAGGTGGGCAAACCCGGTGCGGCCCTTGGGCTCATGCTTCGACCCGACCCGGTAATAGGTCGTGACGCCCACGATCGGCGCCTTGCGATCGGTGTGGACGATCACGGTCAGGCCGTTCTGGAGCTTGAAGGTCTCAAACGGAATGTCCACCGCCTTGACCAGATCGGCCAGCGGGGCGGGGGCCGGTTCGGCCGGAGCGGGCGGGGCGACCGCGACCGGGGCGGGCGGCGGCGGGGCCACGCTTTTCGGCGCGCCCTGGGTGCAGGCGGCCAGCGACAGGGCGATCAGGGAAGTGGCGGCGTAACGGCGCATCGGGTCAATCCTGTGAAATTTGCGATAGGTTCAATCACGCGCGGTCAGTCATTCGACACCACAATTCGACGAACCGCATGTTTCAGCACATCGGCGCGTTCGAAGTGGACCGGTTTGAACCGGTGCGCCGCGAACAGCGTGGCCTGATCGGCATAGTGCGGGCTATCGGGGCGGGTGGTGGCCGCGCCATAGGGCTGGATCGATTCCGAATGGACCCGCCCGTCCTTGCCCCATTCAACCAGCATGACGAAGCTGTCGCCATGCTTGACCGAAAGTCGCCCGTCGGGATCGGCATCCCAGTCGGTCGCAGCGCGCAGGGTATCGCCGCCGCCATCGCCAGGCAGGTCGACTGTGCCGCGCCGGATCCGCAGCACTTCGCCCAGCGGCGGGTCGATCCGGCCGAAATGGCGTTGCAGATGCGCGACGCTATCGGCCAGCACCTGATGCATATCCGGCGCAGTCTTCAGACCGTAGCTGGCCTTCATCCCCGGTTCGAGCACCATCACCGCCAGCGCATCGGCACCGCCCTTGCCATCGGCGGTGAGGTCCCAGCTGCCGAGCAATTGCTGCGCCTTTTGCAGCTCCGGCTCGCCGCGCAGGTCGAGCTTCGCGATAGCGTCGAGCGTCCAGGCGACATAGCCCGAACGGTCATAGCCGGTGTCGAACTTGATTTGCAGCAGCCGCTCACGCGTGATCGGGCCGGGCTCGGCCAGCAACTTGCTGGCGCGGCGGGCGCGGTTGGTCAGGTCGGTTTCGACCCCCCACAGTGCCGGGATCTTCGCCGGATCGAGCTCGCTGCCGGGTCCTGCGGCGAGCAGGGGGGTGTTGTTCGAATTGAACAGAGTGCCCGATGCCGGGTTGATCTGGTGCGGCAGCTGCTCCCACGGGACATAGCTGTGCCAGGCGGGCGCATCCTTCACCACGTTCCGCCAGTCTGGCCCCGGCGCGCGCACCGGAATTGCGGCGTTGTACCAATAGGCGATGTTGCCGGCCGCATCGGCATAGATGAAATTGGTTGCAGGCACGCCCGCGATCGCCATCGCCTGACGCCACTGGTCAAAGGTCTTGGCGCGGGTGACGCGGTAGTATTGCTCGACCGCGCCCAGCTGGTCCATCCCGCCATAGCGCACTGCAAAAGCGCCCTGCGCATTGACGATCGCCGGGCCATACTTGCTGCGCCAGACCATGCGCGGCACTGGCAGCACCAGCGGCCCCAGCCGCACCGGCAGCCAGACCCGCCGCTGCTCCAGCACTTCGCGCTTCGCCGCTGCGCCGGGGGCATCGACATAGCGGTAATGCTGGCCGTCCGCCTCCAGCTGCAATTGCCACACATCGATCAGATCGGGCCGGTTGACCGTGTTGGTCCAACCCAGCGTCTCGTTATGACCGACAAAGGGATAGGGCGATCCGGGGAAAGTCGCCCCGGCAAAGTGCCAGCCTTCGTCCGAATTGAGCTCCATTTCATACCACGCAACCCCGCCGCGATAGGGCTGGTGGCTGTTGGAAATCAGCCGGGTGGTGCCATCGCCCGACCGCGCTGGCGCGACGGCGAAAGCGTTGGAGCCGGAACTGTCCGCCGTCTCGCCCATTGGCAATGGCATCGGGGGGCTTGGCTGATACTGAGTCGTCGCGCCAAGTCCGAACTCACGCTGCGCCGCGCCGGTCAGGCTGGGGCCGTGTTCGGGCAGGGGCGGCTTGCCCTCGGCCAGCGGGCCAAGCACCCGGTCCATCCCGAAGAAGAATGGCAGACGCAGGACAAAGCCGGTGGCAATATCCTCGGCATTGACCGGGAACAGGCGGGCGAGCTTGAGCTCGGCCGGATGCTTGGCAGCATAGCGGTTAAGGCCAGAGGCATAGCCATCCAGCACAGCGCGAACCGCCGGGCTCAATTCGCCCATATGCCGCCGCGCGGTGCCACGCGCGTCAAGCCAGTGGGCGGCATAGTCCACTCCGGCGCCGTCCTTGCCCGCAATCGCGCCATATCGCCCGCGGGTCATCGCCACCACGTCCTGCAGGGTGGAGAAATCGTCCTCGGCATGGGCCCAGGCGATCCCGAAGGCGACATCGGCATCGGTATGGCCGTGGATGTGCGGCACGCCCCATTCGTCGCGGATCACTTCGGCGGAATAGGCACGCTGGGGCGGCGGCGGGCCGGGCTGCTGCGCGAAGAACGGCTCCCAGCTGGCCAGCGCCACGAACAGCGCCAGCAGCGCGATCAGCACGGTCCAGCCCGTGCGGCGGAGTATCGTTCTGGTCATGGCTGCAAGTCTCCCCGCGCAGATTGGTAGCGCGGTGGACGCTGCGCGCAAGGTGTTCAGCTTGCGGTCAGCGCGGCAACGTGACACCACGGTGCGAAACCAACAGGAGGAACCCATGTCGCAGAGGGCCTATCCGATTGAACGCCGCGCAGTTCTGCTCGGCCTTGCTACCTTACCGTTCGCTTCCGCCGCGCAAGCGCAATTGCTGGGCAGCGGCCTGTCCGGCGTGCTGGGCAAGGCAAGCGATTCCGCGCTGGACAAGCTGGCTGTGCCCGGCGCGTTCTATGCCGATCCGGCGGTGCGGATCCTGTTGCCGCTGCTGGGCGGCACGGGCGGCCTGCTCGGGCAGGTGCTGAACAAGGGCAGCCAGCTGGGGCTGACTGACGGCCTGACCCGCAAGCTCAACGATGCGGCGGGACTGGCGGCCAAGGAAGCCAAGCCGATCTTCCGCTCTGCGATCAGCAAGCTGACCCTGGCCGACGTGCCGGGCATCGCCAGCCAGAACGACGGGGCCAGCCAATACCTGCGCCGCAGCGCCGCCACCGAACTCACCGGCAAACTGCGCCCGCTGGTCGACGCCAGCCTGGTCAAGGTCGGCGCCTATGGCGCGCTCGACAAATTGGCCAAAAAGGGCGTGCTCGCGAACCTTGCCGGGATCAGCCATGACAAGCTGGGCTCCTCGGTGACCGATCAGGCGCTGAACGGCATTTTCAAATATATGGGCAGCGAAGAAGGCAAACTGCGCGCCAACCCGCTCAAGCCTGCAGAGGGCCTGCTGAAGGGGATTCTGGGCGGGGGATAGTCTTAGTGCGTGACCATGTCTTTGGACTTGCGGTCCGGCAACTCCAAGCCCGAGATTAATGAACCAAGCCGCGTAACCAGATTCTTTGGCAGGCCGCGGCGATACAGGGCCCACCTGCTCGAGAGCGCATGAACCGCAAAGATCACGATCGAAACATAGTCAAGCGCATGCTTGTCCAGCGCAAGCGGAGACTGCAGGAACGAGATCAGGTCCTCCATCCTAGTAGTCCTTCCAGTTCGCGAGTTCCTTCGCCGCCTCTGCGATTTGCGTCAAAACGGTGATTTCCTGACTTGCCTTGCTACTATGAACGCCTGATTGCCAGACAATTCCTGCCGAGCCAAACAGAGGGATTACCAGGACAGCTGGAGTGGCAAAGGTCACTGCCGTAACCAATGCAGCACCGAACAAGGCGATGCCGCCGCCGAACCCGCCGATCCGAATTAACTCCCTTGTATCCTGTCGCCGAGATGCCAGCGCCTCAGCTTCGCGCTGAAGTTTGCGCAAGGCATCCCGCAGTCGCGCTACTTCATTCGGATCGTTAATCCCGTGCAGAGCAGCGCGTACGTTTTCCGAAAAAACCCAGGAATCAACTTGACCACGCACCGCTTGCAATTGCTCTGTTGTGGCAGAACCGTCGAGGGCTTCAGTAAAACCATCGATGATCGCGAAGAGCGCGCTATCCATGGGACCACTGTCGTTTTTTTTCGAAAGTCTGTAAACCCCCCCTTGTGTTGCCGATCAGCAACACTACCTCTGGGTGTAACAGGAGGCTGATACACCTATGAACCTCGAAAAATTCACCGACCGCGCCAAGGGTTTTCTCCAGAGCGCGCAGACCGTGGCGATCCGCATGAACCATCAGCGGATCACGCCCGAACATATCCTGAAGGCGCTGCTGGAAGACAACGAAGGCATGGCCGCCGGGCTGATCCAGCGCGCCGGGGGCAGCGTTGCGATTGCCCAGGCCGAAGTGGACAAGGCGCTCGCCAAGATTGCCGGGGTGACCGGGGCCGGGGCGCAGCAGACGCCGGGGCTGGAAAGCGATTCCGTGCGGGTGCTCGATGCGGCCGAACAGCTCGCGACCAAGGCCGGGGACAGCTATGTCTCGGTCCAGCGGATGCTGCAGGCGCTCGCCATGGGCACCACCAATGCGGCGGGGCAGGCGCTCAAGGCTGCGAATGTCGATGTGAAGGCGCTGGAAACGGCGATTCAGGAGCTGACCGGCGGGCGCACGGCCGACAATGCCAGCGCCGAAAACGCCTATGACGCGATGAAGAAATATGCCCGCGACCTCACGCAGGCCGCGCGCGACGGCAAGCTCGATCCGGTGATCGGGCGCGATGAGGAAATCCGCCGCACAGTGCAGATCCTTGCCCGCCGGACCAAGAACAACCCGGCGCTGATCGGCGAACCGGGCGTGGGCAAGACCGCGATTGCGGAGGGTCTGGCGCTGCGCATCGCCAATGGCGACGTGCCCGACAGCCTGCGCGATCGCCGCCTGATGAGCCTCGACATGGGCAGCCTGATCGCCGGCGCGAAGTATCGCGGCGAGTTCGAGGAACGGCTCAAGGCCGTGCTCGATGAGGTCAAGGGCGCCGAGGGCGAGATCATCCTGTTCATCGACGAGATGCACACCCTGATCGGGGCGGGCAAATCGGAAGGCGCGATGGATGCCGGCAACCTGCTCAAGCCTGCCCTCGCGCGCGGCGAGCTACACTGCATCGGCGCGACCACGCTGGATGAATACCAGAAGTACGTCGAAAAGGACCCCGCGTTGCAGCGGCGGTTCCAGCCGGTGTTCGTGGGCGAGCCGACGGTCGAGGACACGATCTCGATCCTGCGCGGGCTCAAGGAGAAGTACGAGCTGCACCACGGGGTGCGGATTGCCGACAACGCGATCGTGGCGGCGGCGATGCTGTCCAACCGCTACATCGCCGACCGCTTCCTGCCCGACAAGGCGATCGACCTGATGGACGAGGCCGCCAGCCGCATCCGCATGGAAGTGGAGAGCAAGCCCGAGGAAATCGAGGTGCTCGACCGGCGGATCATCCAGCTCAAGATCGAGGAACTGGCGCTCGCCAAGGAGGTCGATCAGGCAAGCAAGGACCGGCTGGCCGCGCTGAAGGAAGAGCTGGCCAACCTTGAAGAGCAGAGCGCCGCCCTCACCACCCGCTGGCAGGGCGAGCGTGACAAGATCGCCGCCGAAGGCAAGATCAAGGAAGCGCTCGATGCCGCGCGCGTGGAACTGGAGCAGGCCCAGCGTCAGGGCGATTTGGCCAAGGCGGGCGAGCTGTCTTACGGCACGATCCCGGCGCTCGAAAAGCAGCTGTCCGAAGCGCAAGGCATGGCCGAAAACGCCCTGCTGCGCGAGGAAGTGACCGCTGACGACATTGCCGCCGTGGTCAGCAAGTGGACCGGCGTTCCGGTCGACCGGATGCTGGAGGGCGAGCGCGAGAAGCTGCTCAAGATGGAGCAGGTGATCGGCCAGCGCGTGATCGGTCAGCAGGACGCGGTGGTCGCCGTATCCAAGGCCGTGCGCCGCGCGCGCGCCGGCTTGCAGGATCCGAACCGGCCCTTGGGCTCGTTCCTGTTCCTGGGCCCGACGGGCGTGGGCAAGACCGAGCTGACCAAGGCACTGGCCGGATTCCTGTTTGACGACGACAACGCGATGGTCCGCATCGACATGTCGGAATTCATGGAAAAGCACGCGGTCAGCCGCCTGATCGGCGCGCCTCCGGGCTATGTCGGCTATGACGAGGGCGGGGTGCTGACCGAGGCGGTGCGGCGGCGGCCTTATCAGGTCGTGCTGTTCGACGAGGTCGAGAAAGCACATCCGGACGTGTTCAACGTGCTGCTGCAAGTGCTCGACGATGGCCGCCTGACCGACGGGCAGGGCCGGCAAGTGGACTTCACCAACACGCTGATCATCCTGACCAGCAACCTTGGCAGCCAGTACCTTGCCAACCTGGAGGAAGGGCAGGACGTGGAAAGCGTCGAGCCGCAGGTGATGGAAGTGGTGCGCGGGCATTTCCGCCCCGAATTCCTCAACCGGCTGGACGAGATCATCCTGTTCCACCGCCTGGGCGTGGAGCACATGGCCCCGATCGTCGAAATCCAGGTCGGGCGGGTGCAGAAGCTGCTCAAGGATCGCAAGATCGCGCTGGACCTGACCGATGCGGCCAAGCGCTGGCTGGGCCGGGTCGGTTACGATCCGGTCTATGGCGCGCGTCCGCTCAAGCGCGCGGTGCAGCGCTATCTGCAGGATCCGCTGGCCGAACAGCTGCTGGGCGGGGCGATCCCCGATGGCAGCACGGTGAAGATCGACGAGGGCGATGGCGCGCTGAAGTTCGCGGTGGTTTGACGCTGAAATCCCGGGGCTGGCGGACAGCTCCGGGATTTTTCGGTTCACGCGGAGGCGCAGAGGAGTAGTGCTGCGCCGCAGGCATTTTCTGCTTATCGGCGGATCGCCTTGAAACGCAGCCAGACTGGCAAGCGGCTTCGCCGCGAGCGCCACCTCTCTGCGTCTCCGCGTCTCTGCGTGAACCCAATCCAGCGCACCCCCGCGGCGCACGCAACACCCATGCTTGACCTTCCCTTGGCCAGTCTTTAATCGCTCGATTAAACCAGCAATCTTGCCATTGGGAGTCGGATCATGGCCACTGCCTATATCGTTGATGCATTCCGGACCGCCGGTGGGCGCCGCAACGGACGCCTTGCCGGGGTTCATCCGGTCGATCTCGCCGCCGCCTCGCTCGATGCACTCGTCGCGCGTACTGGCGTCGATCCTGCTGCAGTCGAAGACGTGATCATGGGCTGTGTCACGCAGGCCGGGCAGCAGGCCGGGCAGGTCGGGCGCAATGCGGTGCTGGCGAGCAAACTGCTCCCGCAGAGCACCCCCGCCGTCACGATCGACCGCCAGTGCGGCTCGTCGCAACAGGCAATCCAGTTTGCCGCGCAGGCGGTGATGAGCGGCGTGCAGGACGTGGTGATCGCGGCCGGGATCGAAAGCATGACCCGCGTGCCGATGGGCACCAGCGCGATGTTCCATGCCAAGGAAGGGCTGGGCACCTACAAGTCGCCGGGGCTTGAAGCCAAGTATCCCGGCGTGATGTGGTCGCAGTTCATGGGCGCGGAAATGATCGTCAAGAAGCACGGCTTCACCAAGGACGATCTCGACCGGTTTGCGCTCACCAGCCACCAGCGCGCAATTGCCGCGACCAAGGCCGGGGCGTTCGAGGCCGAAATCGTGCCGATCGATATCGAAACTCCGGAAGGTCCGGCGCAGCACACCGTTGACGAAGGCATCCGCTGGGACGCGACGCTGGAAAGCATCGCGGGGGTCAAACTGCTGCAGGAAGGCGGCGCGCTGACCGCTGCCAGCTCCAGCCAGATCTGCGACGGCTCCTCCGCCGCGCTGGTCGTGTCGGAAGCGGCGCTGAAGCGTTACAATCTGACCCCGATGGCCCGCATCCACACGCTGACCGTGACCGCGGGCGATCCGATCATCATGCTCGAAGAACCGCTGTTCGCCACCGACAAGGCGCTGGCCCGCGCGGGTCTGTCGATTGGCGACATCGACCTCTACGAAGTCAACGAAGCCTTTGCCTCGGTGCCGATGGCCTGGCTCAAGCACACCGGGGCCGACCCGGAACGGCTCAACGTCAACGGCGGCGCGATCGCGCTGGGCCACCCGCTCGGCGCTTCGGGCACCAAGCTGATGTCCACGCTGCTGCATGCGCTCAAGGCGCGGGGCGGCAAGTATGGTTTGCAGACGATGTGCGAAGGCGGCGGTGTCGCCAACGTCACGATTGTTGAAATGGTCTGAGATTCAAGGGAGCTAATTGAAATGAAACTCGACAACACTGTTGCCGCCGTCGTCACCGGTGGTGCTTCGGGCCTTGGTGCCGCCACCGCCCGCGCGCTCGCCGCCAAGGGCGTCAAGGTCGCGATTTTCGACCTGCAGGCCGAAAAGGGTGAAGCCCTGGCCGCCGAAATCGGCGGGACCTTCTGCGAAGTCAACGTAACCAGCGATGACAGCGTGGCGGCCGGCTTTGCCAAGGCTCGCGCTGCGCACGGCCAGGAACGCATCCTCGTCAACTGCGCCGGCACCGGTGCGGCGATGAAGACCGCCAGCCGCAAGAAGGACGATGGTTCGATCAGCTTCTATCCGCCGTCAGCGTTTGACTGGCTGATCCAGATCAACCTCGTCGGCACCTTCCGCTGCATCGCCATGTCGGCGGCCGGGATGATGACGCTTGACCCGCAGGAAGACGGTGATCGCGGCGCGATCGTCAACACCGCTTCGGTTGCCGCCGAAGACGGGCAGATGGGCCAGGTGGCCTATTCGGCATCGAAGGCCGGTGTGGTCGGCATGACCCTGCCGATCGCCCGCGATCTGGCGAGCGAAGCGATCCGCATCAACACCATCCTGCCGGGCATTTTCGATACCCCGCTGCTGGCCGGTGCGCCGCAGAACGTGCGCGACGCGCTGGGCGCATCGGTGCCGTTCCCCAAGCGGCTCGGCGATCCGGCGGAATATGCCAAGCTGGCCATGGCAATGATCGAGAACGGCTACTTCAACGGTGAAGACGTTCGGCTTGACGGCGCGATCCGCATGGCACCGCGTTAAATTTGTTCCGCCTTCCGGCCCAGGGCGGGCTGCGAACGGCAGCTTTCTGCGCTTCCGGTGCTCACGACCCAAATGGTCGCTGCGCGCCGGTTCTCGAAAGCCACCATTCTCGCTCCCCCCTGAACCGGAATCCGGCACAAATTTTTTGACAGACTGAACGGGAGAGAAGGCAATGGGCTATTCACAGATCGACCTGCACATCAGCGAAGGCATTGCCACGCTGACGCTGAACCGGCCGGAAAAGCTCAATGCCTTCACCGGCACGATGATGAACGAAATCATCGATGCAATGGACCGCACCGACGCCGATGATGCGGTGCGTGCGGTGATCTTTACCGGCGCGGGTGAACGGGCGTTCTGTGCGGGCGCTGACCTGACCCCCGAAGATGGCCGCGCGGTGTTTGCCAGCGGCGAGGCGGTGGACAGCCTGTCCGATCCGCGCGTGCGCGATGGTGGCGGGCTGACCACGCTCAGGCTCTACAATTCCAAGAAGCCGTTGATTTCGGCCTGCAACGGCGTGGCGGTGGGCGTGGGTGTGACCATGCAGCTGCCGATGGACATCCGTTTGGCCAGCGACAACGCCCGCTATGGCTTCGTCTTCGCCCGGCGCGGGATCGTGCCGGAAGCCTGCTCCAGCTGGTTCCTGCCGCGGCTCGTCGGGGTTTCGCAGGCGATGGAATGGTGCATGACCGGGCGCATCTTTGACGCGCAGGAAGCCTTGCGCGGCGGGCTGGTGCGGTCGGTCCATCCGCAGGGCGAACTGATCGACGCAGCGCGCGGCCTGGCGCGCGAAATTGCCGACAACACCTCGGCCATTTCGGTGTCGATGACCCGCGCGATGCTGTGGCGCGTGCCCAGCGGCGATCATCCGATGGCGGCGCATAAGGTTGACAGCCGCGCGATCTATCGCCTGTCCAAGGGGATGGACGCCAAGGAAGGTGTGCAAAGCTTCCTTGAGAAGCGCCCGCCCGCCTTCCCCGGCAAGGTTTCTGCCGATATGCCTGACTTTTATCCGTGGTGGGAAGAACCGGGCTACGAATGAGCGAAATCGCGCAACCGATTGAGACCGAAGCGCCCGCCGGCGCGCGCGATCTGCTGTTGCAGACCGCATCGGACATCATGCGCGAAGGCGACATTGTCGATATTTCTCTGTCCGAACTGTCGCTGCGCTCGGGGCTCAATTCGGCGCTGGTCAAATACTACTTCGGCAACAAGGCCGGGCTGATGAAGGCCCTGCTCGATCG
>CAZKAX010000024.1:0-37023 GCA_964550775.1 uncultured Novosphingobium sp.
ATCATCCACGAACGCGGCGAACACGGCTGGCGCAGCGGCAAGGACGATTGAGGGGGCTGGTAAAGCCCCCTCTCAACCCCGTTTCCGTCACCCTGAAACAAGTTCAGGGTGACGGGATTCGTGAGGTAAGTTGGTCCAAAACTTGCGCTTGCGCCCGGCCCCGCTAATCCTCCCGCCCCAACAAGGGTAACAACAGGGAGGAAGCATGCCGCAAGTGCAGGCCAATGGCATTGAAATCGCATACGAAACCCACGGCGATCCGGCCAACCCGCCGCTGCTGCTGATCATGGGGCTGGGCGCGCAGCTGACGCTGTGGCCGATCGAACTGGTCGAGGCGCTGGTGGAGCGCGGCTATTACGTGGTGCGGCATGACAACCGCGACATCGGCCTGTCGAGCAAGTTTTCCGAACACGGCATTCCCAATTTCAAGCGCGTCGCACTGATGCGGATGCTGGGCCTGCGCGCCCGGCTGCCCTACCGGCTGAGCGACATGGCGGCCGATGCGGTGGCGCTGCTCGATGCGCTGGGGATCGATCGCGCGCACATTGTCGGCGGATCGATGGGCGGTATGATCGCCCAGCTGGTCGCGGTGGAGCACCCGCACAAGGTCAGCACCCTGACCTCGATCTTCTCCACCACCGGCAACCGCCGCCTGCCCCCGCCCAAGAAATCGGCGATGGACGCGCTGCTGAGCAAACCGCCCGCCAATGCCACGCTGGAAGATGTCATCCCGATCGGCATCAAGGTGGCCCGCGCGATTGGCAGCCCGGCCTATCCCACGCCGGAAGATCGGCTGCGGACCCGGATCACCCGCGATTACCACCGCAGCTTCTTCCCCGAAGGCGCCGCGCGCCAGCTCTGCGCGATCCTCGATGATGGTGACCGCCGCAAACGGCTGAAGCAGGTCAAGGCGCCAACACTGGTGATCCACGGGGTGGACGATCCGCTCGTCCCGGTCGAAGGCGGGCGCGATACGGCCAAGGCGATTGCCGGGGCCAGACTGCTCGAAATCCCCGGCATGGGCCACGATCTGCCGCTGGAACTGGTCGAGCAGATTGCCGAGGCGATTGCGGGGCACGCGCGTTAGTGTTCGGGTGCGCCGCCCAGCATTTGGCGGGCGGCGCGCTCGGCGGAGCCTAGAGGCCCCAGCCGAAATGCCGCCCGATAAAGATCAGCACCATCGCCCCCACCACCGAGGCCAGGCATCCGGCGCGGTTGACCCCGCCACCGGACTGGCCGCGGGTTGTGATCAGGCTGGCCAGCAGCGAACCGCCGACGCCCAGCAGGATCGTCATCCCCCAGCCCATCGGCACCGCCCCGGGATAGAAGAACCGGGCAAAGGCCCCCACGAACAGGCCGGAAAAAATCGCACCGATCAGATTGAACATGGCAGGCAGGCTCACTTGAAATTGGGAAGTGCAAGGTAGGGGGTCTGCACAGCGGCGCAAGCCCTACCAGTGGTGGTGTATCGCTCAGCCAAGGCACCCCCAGCGATTGCGCTTTGAGGGCCATTTCGCGCAACAAGATTGCCAGCTCCGATTCTATCCTTGTCAACGCCCCGGACCGCCTGTCCCCGGGCAAAAATTTTTTCACAGATTCACTTTGACTCTTGCGCGCCGTGGCAAGTGCCGGTTTCCCGCGCGTCGCTGCATCGCGGCATGAGTCCATAGCGACTCCACCGCCCCCAAACATGGTTACGAACCGATTTACCCTCTTGCGTGCGACTCACGTTCAGGCACTATGGATAGTGGTCCGGCATCCGGGGGGACCTCTAGACCTAGATTCAACGCCTTGGCGCGGTTCGCGCAGCGGCGGCGGAGTCGGTCTGGAATTCAAGCCCTCCCGGTGAAGGGTCTGGGGATCGAATGGGGATAAGTATTTCTCGTTTCGTTCCACCCGTTTGCTAGGATGGGCAGCTGGCCCACCGATTCGAACGGAAACGGAACATTGGCTTTTGGCGCCGGGTATGAACGCGGCTGCGGACGAATGGGGGCATGCAAGTGGATTTCAGGAACGGAGACGAGCCGACGATGGCTGAACTCGACATGACGATTGCGGATGCGGCAACGGTGGAAAGCGATGCCCCGGCGGCGGGAAAGGGCCCGGCAGTGACGATGGATGACAAGAGCGATCTGGGCAGCGAAGCGCTGGTCGACAAGCTGGGTGCAGAGGCCCTGGCCGGGGCGCTGGGCGAAGTGGCCAAGGCCGCGGCCGCGCCGGAACGCGATTCGAAATCGATCGAGGAGCGCCGCTTCAAGATCGTCACCGATGCCAGCCGCGATGCGCTGCTGACGGAATTCGGCAAGGACACGCTGGACGACCGTTACCTGCTGCCCGGCGAAAAGTATCAGGATCTGTTCGCGCGCGTTGCCGATGCCTATTCGGACGATCAGGATCACGCCCAACGGATCTATGACTATATCTCCAAGCTGTGGTTCATGCCGGCCACGCCGGTGCTGTCGAACGGCGGCACGGGCCGGGGTCTGCCGATTTCGTGCTACCTCAACTCGGTCGATGACAGCCTGGAAGGGATCGTCGGCACCTGGAACGAAAACGTCTGGCTGGCTTCGCGCGGCGGCGGGATCGGAACCTATTGGGGCAATGTCCGCGGGATCGGGGAGCCGGTGGGGCTCAACGGCAAGACCAGCGGGATCATTCCGTTCGTGCGCGTGATGGACAGCCTGACCCTGGCGATTTCGCAAGGGTCGCTCCGGCGCGGTTCGGCGGCTTGCTATCTCGACGTGTCGCACCCGGAGATCGAGGAATTCCTCGAAATCCGCAAACCCTCGGGCGATTTCAATCGCAAGGCGCTCAACCTTCACCACGGCGTGCTGCTGACCGACGAATTCATGGAAGCGGTGCGCGACGGGGCGGAATTCCACTTGCGCAGCCCCAAGGACGGTTCGGTCCGGGCCACGGTCGATGCGCGCAGCCTGTTCCAGAAGCTGGTCGAAAACCGGCTGGCCACGGGCGAACCCTACATCGTCTTCTCCGATACGGTGAACCGGATGATGCCCAAGCATCACCGCGATCTGGGGCTGAAGGTTTCGACCTCGAACCTGTGCAGCGAAATCACCCTGCCCACGGGCCGCGACCACCTCGGCAACGATCGCACGGCGGTGTGCTGCCTGTCCTCGCTCAACCTGGAAACCTGGGATGAGTGGAACAAGGACAAGCAGTTCATCGAGGACGTGCTGCGTTTCCTCGACAATGTGCTGCAGGACTATATCGACCGCGCGCCGGACGAGATGGCCCGCGCCAAGTATTCCGCCGCGCGCGAACGCTCGGTCGGCATGGGGGTGATGGGGTTCCATTCCTACCTGCAGCAAAAGGGCATCGGGTTCGAAAGCGCGATGGCCAAGGCGATCAACCTCAAGATGTTCAAGCACATCGCCGCCAAGGCGGACGAGGCTTCGATGATGCTGGCCGAAGAACGCGGGGCCTGCCCCGATGCGGCGGAAATGGGCGTGATGCAGCGCTTCAGCTGCAAGATGGCGATCGCGCCGACCGCGTCGATTTCGATCATCTGCGGCGGCACCAGCGCCTGTATCGAGCCGATCCCGGCCAACATCTATACCCACAAGACCCTGTCGGGCAGCTTCGTGGTCAAGAACCCCTACCTGCAGAAACTGCTGGCGGAAAAGAGCAAGGATTCCAACAATATATGGAATTCGATCCTGGAAATGGGCGGATCGGTCCAGCACCTCGATTTCCTCAGCCCCGAGGAAAAGGCGGTCTACAAGACCAGCTTCGAGATCGACCAGCGCTGGCTGCTCGAATTTGCGGCGGACCGCACGCCGTTCATCGATCAGGCGCAGTCGCTGAACCTCTACATCCCCGCCGATGTTGAGAAGTGGGATCTGATGATGCTGCACTTCCAGGCCTGGGAAAAGGGGATCAAGAGCCTCTATTACCTGCGCTCGAAATCAGTCCAGCGCGCCGGGTTTGCCGGCGGGGTGGAAGCGGACAACACCGCCGACGCGCCGATCATGGAACTGGCCGCCCAGCCGACCGACTACGAGGAATGCCTCGCCTGCCAGTAAGGCAGCGGGGCAGACACAGGCTGGCGGCGCAGATGCTAACGCATGTTACAATTGGCGACCAAATGCGGCTTGCCGCGCAGTGCGCCCATGCCCTTGGGAGGGGCTCCAATCTACTCCCGGGAGTATATGACTATGCGTAAGTGGCACCGTTGGCTTTCCGTCCTGTTCGGCGTCGTTCTGCTGTGGATTTCGGTCACCGGCCTGATCAGCCAGATCCCGCTGTGGGGTGAGGTGTTTGGCGGTGAGGACGAGGCGCGTCCGGTCGCCGCGGCGCCCGCCGGGTTCAAATGCCCCGAAACCATGCTGTGCCGCCCCAAGCCGCCCAAAAGCGCGCTCAACATCGGCCTGATCCACCACCTGCATTCGGGTGAAAGCCTGGGGCCGCTGGGCACCGTGGTGTTCACTCTGGCCGGGCTGGCCATGGTGTTCTTCAGCTTTTCCGGGCTGTGGCTCTATGTCCAGATGTGGCAGAACCGCAAGGTCCGCGGCGTGACGCCGAAGTGGTTCTGGCAATGACCGCGCGCCGCGCCAGCCTTGTGCTTCACCCGATCCAGGCCGGAGAAGCGGGATGAAAAAAATCGGTAAGCAGCGCAGGACCAGAATACCGACCTATGTGGCGGTAATCTGCGTTCTTCACGCCGCTCTGATCTGCGCTTCTGCCTATGGTGTCCATCTGGCGATGCAACCCGGGCTGGCAGGCTTAGATCAGATTGCCCTGCTGGCTGGCGCGGCCGGTTTTGGCTTGCTCCCGCTGCTGGTGCTGGCAGGAGCAACGAGCAAAGGGCTCGGCTTTGATCTCAACAAGTCGCCGCTTGTATCGCGCGGGGTTGGAATCGCGCTAAAATATGTGCCCGCTATGGGGGGAGTGGGGATGCTTCTGCGTTTCCTTTCACCTCCCTCAGACTCGCCTCCAGCTTCATACATGCTGAGCGGCGGAATCGTGCTGTCCCTGGTGACCGGCATTGGCCTCGTGATCGCGTGGCTGTTCCCTGGTGGCCGTGGTGGGTGGCACTGACAGTTTTTGAAGTTTCCAGTTTTCTTACGAGGATTCATGCCATGCCCCTTCTCGAAGCCCGCAAGACCTACAAGCCGTTCGAATATCCGTGGGCTTACGACTATTGGAAAAAGCAGCAGCAGGTCCATTGGATGCCCGAGGAAGTGCCCTTGGGCGAGGATTGCCGGGACTGGGCGCAGAAGATCAGCGAGCATGAACGCAACCTGCTGACCCAGATCTTCCGGTTCTTCACCCAGGCCGATGTCGAGGTGCAGGATTGCTATCACGAAAAGTACGGCCGGGTGTTCAAGCCGACCGAGGTCAAGATGATGCTGGCCGCCTTCTCCAACATGGAGACGATCCACATCGCGGCCTACAGCCACCTGCTTGACACCATCGGCATGCCCGAAAGCGAATACGGCATGTTCCTGGAATACGAGGAAATGCGCGCCAAGCACGATTACCTCCAGCAGTTCGGGGTCGACAGCGACGAGGATATCGCCCGCACGCTCGCCATGTTCGGCGGGTTCACCGAAGGGCTGCAGCTGTTCGCCAGCTTTGCCATGCTGATGAATTTCCCGCGCTTCAACAAGATGAAGGGCATGGGCCAGATCGTCACCTGGTCGGTCCGCGATGAAACGCTGCATTGCGAAGGCATCATCAAGCTGTTCCACACCTTCGTGCAGGAACGCGGCTGCCTGACCAAGGCGGTCAAGGAAGACATCATCGATTGCTGCCAGAAGACCGTGCGGCTGGAAGACGCCTTCATCGATCTGGCGTTCGAACAGGGCCCGGTCCCGGGCATGAGCGCCAAGGAAATCAAGCGCTACATCCGCTACATCGCTGACTGGCGGCTGAGCCAGCTGGGCCTGCCCGCGATCTACATGGTCGAAGACCACCCCCTCCCCTGGCTCGCCCCGCTGCTCAACGGCGTCGAACACGCCAACTTCTTCGAAACCCGCGCGACCGAATATTCGAAGGGCGCGACCAAGGGCAGCTGGCAGGATGTGTGGTCCTCGTTCGACTCGCGCCGCAAGGCCAAGGGCGAACCGGCGAACGAAGCCGGGGAAGGCGAGGGTGAGCCGGATATGTTTGGCGGGACTGTCGCGGCGGAATAGGGAAAATTTCAAATGGGAGAGGCTGCTGCCCTCAAATCCAATTTATGCGAAAATGAATCAAAAGATTTCGTCAGAAATCACCTGTTTTCAAATAATTGTTGGCTGATGGACCAGTCTCATCTTATACGAAATTCCACTACTTATGAAGACATGAAACAAACCATTGCCAAATCAATTGATATAAATCCGAATCAAGTTTCGCTCATCGGCAGCGCCAAGATGGGTTACAGCCTGGCACCGGGGAAGCCACTTCGAAAATTCGATCCAACAAGATCAGATATTGATATCGTAATAGCATCCGAAGAATTGTTTGACTCAATTTGGTCTCAAATGGTCCAAGCCCATTACCAAGGTTACATTCAATACTGCAAAGACCATGCTCGCCAAATTTTCTGTAAGTTTATCGTCCTAAAGGGAAGTTCGTCTTATAAAAGCTCGTACTTGCGCGAATTGGCGAGCTCCCTTCTGAATCTAAATAGGGCAGTAAGTGAAGTCATTAGGTTCGAGACCGAGGTAAATTATCGCATATATCGCAGCTGGAGTATCGCGGAAGCATATCATATCGAAGGCATTGAAAGATTGAAGAGAGAGATCTGCAATGACTGACTTAAATGCCCTTATAGATCCGACAAAGATGAGTGTATCAAAGATTGTTCGCGGATTTCTGAAGGGGGATTTCTATGTCGATGATAGCTTCCAGCGCAGACTTGTTTGGGGCGAGAAGCAAAAGGTGCGACTAATCGAAACAATTCTAATTGGGTACCCGATACCCGAGATATATATCCATCAGATGCCTACAGATACGGAATCTGGCGATCAACAATTTAGCATCGTGGATGGTCAGCAGAGAATAAATTGCATTGCACAGTTTGTTTCAGACGAATGGCCCATTAAGAGCACGCATTTGGACGATGCAAATAAGCTATCGACATTTTCAAATAAGAAATGGAGTGAACTTGATTCAGAATATAAATCAAAAATATATGATTATACATTTAGCTGCAGAATAATACCTCCTTTAATTCAAACCTCTGATGTCAGAAAAGTTTTTAAACGACTAAATGAAACGGATAGATCTCTCAATCCTCAAGAAATTAGACATGCAGAATTTGACGGGAAATTCATAAAACTTTCTGAGTCACTAGCTGATTTAGATTTTTGGAGAAGATGGTCAATTTTTAGTGAGCGCAATGTTCGGAGGATGGCGGATGTTGAATTCACTACATCACTCCTCTCATTTGAAAAAAATGGTATCATTTCAGATTCTCAGACAAGTGTAAACACTCTTTATGATTTGTACAATGATAGCTATCCAAGCGAAAAATTGGATAGAATAACAGTAATTCGCAAATTAGATAGGATTTCCAGATTTTTCGAAATGTCAAAAATAGTTCTCAACTTTTTTGCAAAACCAGTTCATCTATTTACACTGTATACAATAATATATAAAATCGATGATCTTGGATATGAATTCGAAAGCCTTATTAAAGTTATGGAGAAATTTATACTCTGGAATGAAACTCATAAGACATCATCATTAATTGCGAACTATAAAAAGGGGTCTGAGCAAAGGACGCGAAGCAAGGTGAGCAGGGATTTAAGGAGAGACTCTCTACTAACATTTATATCTCACCACATTTCTCTCGTTTGATAGATTATCTGAAGTTGTGGTGGCACGTGTTCAAATTCCAAGCGCTTGCTGAAGGTCACGGTGACAGCCCCACCGCTCCGAATTGCTGGAAAATTGGCAGAACGGCATCGATCTTCTACCCATGCAGATGAATGCGGGAGCCGATCTCGATGATTAAGCTGCAACACGTCGCCGTCACCGGCCCAGCCGAACTGGAGTTGCCCTTCAGCGATGGCAGCCACGGTCGATGGTCCGCCGCCGCGCTGATCGCGCGCGATACGGTGTTGACCAAGCCGCTGGCCGACCATGTCTACTTCGCGCGGGCTTTTATCGAGGCCGGATCGCTGGCGTGGCCGAACGGGCTTGAACTGGCCGGGTGGAATTTACACCGCGAGCTGGCGGAGGAATTACGGTGACAGAGGAATTACGGTGGGAATTACGGTGGAATTACGGTGGTGGAATTACGGTGACAGGTCCGTAAACCCCTAGAATTACGGGCTCAGGGCCGGCGTTTCACCAATCCGCTTCGCCAACCCCTCACCCCCAAACCATCCCCCCATCGCGCCACAGCTGCTCATAAATATCCCCAACGCCATAGCTGATCAGCAGGTCGCCCTTGCACCACGGCATGGACTGGCCCCGGTCGCGGAAGCGGGATGCTGTTGGTGCGGCGGGGTCCGGGATCAGGTGGGTCATTTCGTGGCCCAGCGTATTGACCAGCGCGGCGCGGGCCTCGCCATTTGCTGCGGCGTTATTGAGGCGGCTGGCGATGATCGTGATGCTGCGATCCCAGGCCTGGGTTACGGCGGTGACTTTCGGATTGGAGAACGTGCCGATCTGCAGGGTGAAAGCGGGCGTTTCGGTGGTCAGCGCGTGGAGCACGTCGGCCGCCGGGGTGCGGGGCTGGCGGCCAAGGAAGAAGCCGGGGCAGGCCGGGGACCATTCGCGGGTTGCGATTTCTTTCGCAAAGGCGTCGCTCGCCATGATCGCACAGACCTGCACCAGCGCAGTCCGCGCGCTGGCTTCCTGCGCGGCGGACAGGCCAATGGTGGTCATCACCGGGCAGGCTGGCCGCACCAGCGCCGCGCCGTGCTGTGCAGGCGGCACCGGGGCAGTGATTGCACAGCCGCTTGCCAGCAGCGCAAGGGCCAGCACCGGAACGGCGCGCAATCGATCTGTGGTCCGCATGGCATGATCCTCCTGTCCGGACCGAGCAGTTCCACAATCGGCGCGCGGGCACAACCGCCGGGACAGCAGGGGCGTGCTGGCTGGCGGCGCGCTTGCACCTTGCCGCGCCCCGCGCCACACTGCGCCCACAGACCCCGCAGCGAGAGGATCAAACGATGACGGCCTACCTTGTTTTCATCAAGGAACGCGAACACGATGCCGGCAAGATGACCGAATATGCCGGGCTGGCCGGGCCTTCGCTGGCGGGCCATGCGGGCAAGCCGCTGGCCTATTACGGCGGGATCGAGACGCTGGAAGGGGCCGAGACGCAAGGCTGCGTGATCCTGGAATTCCCGACCATGGAGGAAGCGCGGGCGTGGTATCACTCCCCCGCCTATCAGACCGCGCGGGCCGTGCGGTTTCAGGGCGCGGATTACCGGGTGTTTCTAACCGAAGGGCTCTAGGCGGTAGCGGCGTTCAGCGCGCGCTGCGCCGCCACCACACCCACGGCACCAGCGCGAACAGGATCTGCCCGGTCAGGCCAAGTGCGCCGGAGGGTGTGGTCTGGGCGGCGAGCCACTGCGCGGGGCTGGTGCCGAACAGCAGCGCCGCCAGCGTGCATTCGCTGATCAGCAGCAGGGCAAAAGCGATCAGGCCCATGCGCAGGGCCTGCGTGGCGCTTTGCAGCGGGTGGCGGCGTAGCAGGTGGGCGGCCCACAGCCAGCTGACGATCAACACCAGCGGCAGTTCCACTGCAACGGCGGCCAAGGCCCCGATGTGCGGGGCCAGCCACAGCGCGCGGATCACCCCCAGCGCGAAAGCCACGGCGAACACGCCAAGGAAATAGGCGAGCGCAAGGCGGATGGCGGAAGGGGTGCGGGGCATAGTGGCGGGTCTGCGCGGTCCGTGCGGCTGTGTCCATGCGCGCGGACAATTCCGCCACTTGCGGGCATTTTCCTACACGCCGCGAATCGGCTATAATGCGTGCCTGAACCGCCGCTGTGGCGGGGCGGACGGGCTTTGCAGTTCAAAAACGCGCCATGTGTCACCTTATCTGGCACAAGCAACTGGATTGAAAGGAAAAAGAGGCCGGACAGGGTGTCACCTTGTTGTCCGCCCTGTCACCGGGACCGGCTCTGTCCGGTGCGGTCTTACCAGTCGGGCCGGGGGCCATTGCCTCTGTTTCGACTGCGTGCAACAAGGTGACGGGCCGCCCATCGGCGGCAGGGACGCTTGGGACAATGAGTGACGGGACACGGCTCGCGCGGTTGCGCGGGTATCTGGAACAGGATCCGCAGAATCTGGCGCTGCTGGCCGATGCGGCCACGGCCGCGCTGGATGAAAATGCGCTGGACGAAGCGGCCGAACTGCTGGCCCGCCATGCCGCGCTGGCCGATCTGCCGCCGGGGCTGGCCAATACCGCCGGGATCGTTGCGATGCGGCGCGGAGAGCGGGACGCGGCGCGGGCGGCATTTGAAGGGCTGCGGGCGGCGGGGCACGATCATCCCTCGGTCCGGTTCAACCTGGCCTGGCTGAATGCGCTGGACGGGCGGTTTGGCGAAGTGGGCGAGCTGCTGGACGATGAAGTGCTGGCCGCGGTCCCCCGCGCCGCCGCGCTCAAGGTTCAGGCGCTGCACCACATTGCCGAGCCGGAGGACGCGCTGGCGCTGGGGCAGCTCTTGCTGGAGGCCCATCCGCAGGACGATGCGCTGCTGGGCGCGGTATCGGTCGCGGCGATGGACGCGGATGACTATGCGCTCGCCGCCAGTCTGGCCGGCCGGGCCCAGGGCGGGGCCGATGCCCTGACCACGCAGGGGCTGGTCGCGCTGAATGAGGATGATCCCCAGGCCGCGCTCGCCCTGTTCCAGCGCGCGCTGTCCGAAGCGCCCGAAGCGCCGCGCGCCTGGCTCGGCATGGGGCTGGGCCTGCTGGCACAGGGCAACGCTGATGCCGCCGCCCCCGCGCTGGAAAAGGGCGCGGCGATCTGGGGCGATCATCTCGGCTCGTGGATCGCGGCGGGCTGGGCGCAATTCGTGCGCCGCGACATGGCCGCCGCGCGCCGCAACTTTGAAACGGCGCTGGCGCACGATGACAATTTCGCCGAAAGCCACGGCGCGCTGGCGGTGCTCGACATTGCCGACGGCGATCTGGAAGGCGCCCGGCGGCGGACCGAAATCGCGCTGCGGCTGGATAAGGAATGCTTCGGCGGGATGCTCGCGCGGGTCCTGCTGCTGGAGGCCGATGGCAAGCCCGAACTGGCGCAGCGGATCGTCGAACGCGCGATGCAGCTGCCCGCCGGGGTAGAGGGCAAGACGCTGGCTCAGGCGATGGTCGGCCTGGGCACCGCCAACCAGCGGCGCGGGGAAACGCTGCAATGAGGTTAGTCGCGTGAGCCAGGGGCAGGCGTTGGATCTGATGAACCGGCTGATGTGGGAGGCGATGGTGGTCGCCGGGCCGCTGCTGGCTGCGGTGCTGCTGGTCGGGCTGCTGATCAGCGTGCTGCAGGCCACCACCCAGCTGCAGGAAATGACGCTGAGCTATGTCCCCAAGATGCTCGTCGCCGCCCTGCTGCTGATCTTTCTGGGGCCGTGGATGATCGGCCGGATGATGCAGTTCGCGCTGGGACTGATCCGGATCATTCCCAGCCTGGGATAGATCATGACGCAACCGGGGGGAGACGCGCTGGCAATCTGGGTGGCATCAAGCCTGCTGCTGACCCTGCGGATCGCGCCGACGCTGATGTTCGCGCCGCCGTTCACCCTGATCCGGGTGCCGCGCACGATCCTGGCCATGCTGGGACTGGCGCTCGCCGCGGTGCTGGTCAGCGCCAATCCGGCGGCGCGGCTTGGCGAAGTTACCCCCGCCGTGCTGGCGACCGGGGCGATCAGCGAGCTGCTGGCCGGGCTGATTCCGCTGATCGCGCTGCAACTGATGTTCGCCGCGCTCTATCTGGTCGGGCGGACGATCGACATCCAGTCCGGCTTTGGCCTGGCGCTGCTGATCGATCCGGGCACCCGCTCGCAGACGCCGCTGGTGGGGACGTTCTTTGCCTATATCGCGGGGGTGACCTTTTTCGCGATGGACGGGCATATGGCGCTGCTGCGGTTCTGGTCGGCCTCGCTCCATGCGGTGCCGCTGGGCGGCGTGGTGCGGCTGGGCGGAGTGGGGGCGCTGGGGGAATACATGCTGACCACCTCGCTGATCGCGCTGGGGATCGGCGGCGCGGCGATCCTGGGGTTGTTCCTGACCGACGTGGTGATCGCCATGGCATCGCGCACCGTCCCGCAGCTCAATGCGCTGCTGCTGGGGATCCAGGTCAAGGCGATCCTGGTGCTGGCCTTGCTGCCGATCGCCTTTGGCGCTTCGGCCGCGCTCTATGTCCAGCTGGTCGCCAGCGCCCTGTCGTTCATGCAGCGGACGGCCTGAGCGATGGACGAGACCGAAACCGACAAGAGCGAAGCCGCCACCCCGTTCAAGCTGCAAAAGGCGCGCGAACGCGGCGCGACGGCGCGGTCGATGGACCTGGGCTTCTTTGCCGCGATCGCTGCGATGATCGGGTTTCTGGCTTTCGGCGGAGAGCGACTGGCGCAGGCCATGTCGCGGTCCACGCGCGAGGCACTGGCGCTGGCCCCGGCGATCAGCGGCAGCCCGGCCTCGCTGGGCGAAGTGGCGACCCGCGCCGCCGCGCCGCTGGTCTGGCCGCTGACGGTCTTTGCCGGCACCCTGTTCCTGCTCGCGCTGGTGCTTGATTTTCTGCAGGTCGGACCGATGTTCTCGACCCACCCGCTCAAGCCCGATTTCAGCAAGATCAATCCGGCCAAGGGGCTGAAGCGGCTGTTTTCGTGGCGGATGCTGGTCGAAGCGTTCAAGGCGGTGCTCAAGCTGGCGGTCTATTCGACCATCGCCTGGCTGGTGATCAAGGGCGCGCTGGTGGGCACGGCGGCGGCGCTGCCCGGGGGGGTCGAACTGGCCGATGCGATGCTGGCCGGAGTGCGGCGGCTGCTGATGTTCTTTGCCCTGGCGGCGCTGGGCTTTGCCATGCTCGACCAGGTTCTGGTCCGGCGGCAATTCGCCAAGCAGATGCGGATGAGCCGCCGCGAAGTGAAGCGCGAACACCGCGACCGCGAAGGCGATCCGCGCTTCAAGCAGAAGCGGCGGCAGGTCCACAGCGAATTTGCCAAGGCGGTCAAGGCGCTGCGCGATGTGCGCGGTTCGGATGTGATCATCACCAACCCGACCCATTATGCCGTCGCGCTGCGCTATGACCCGCAGACCATGGCCGCGCCGCAAGTGGTGGCACGCGGCGCGGGCGAGATGGCGGCGCGGATCCGGCGGGTTGGCTTTACCTATGGCGTACTGGCCCTGTCTGACCCGCCGCTGGCGCGCGCGCTTTACCGGGCGGGCCGGATCGGCGGGGATATTCCGGCGGAACTTTACCAAGCCGTTGCCGACATTTATCTGAAGCACGGAATCGGGGCGAACCGCGCCCGCGCTGCCGCAGCCTAGAACCGGGGAAGAACTGACCAACATGCTGGGCCGCCTGATCCGCAACAATTCCGACCTTGCCCTGGTGCTGGGCATGGTGGGCATCCTGCTGGTGCTGTTCGCACCGGTGCCCACCGCGCTGCTCGATTTCCTGATCATCCTGAACTTCTCGTTCGCGCTGACCCTGCTGATGATGACGTTCTACGTCGGCAAGCCGGTGGAATTTTCCACGTTTCCATCGCTGCTGCTGGTCGCCACGCTGTTCCGCCTGTCGCTCAACGTCGCGGCGACGCGCCTGATCCTGACCGATGGCGATGCCGGACAAGTGATCGGTTCGGTCGGCAATTTCGCCGCCCAGGGCAATTACGTGATCGGGCTGGTGGTGTTCTTCATCCTGATCGTGGTGCAATATGTGGTGGTGACCGCCGGGGCCCAGCGCGTGTCGGAAGTGGCGGCGCGCTTTACCCTGGATGCCGTCCCCGGCCAGCAGATGAGCATCGACGCCGATCTCAACATGGGGCTGATCGATCAGGACGAAGCCAAGGCCCGGCGCAAGAACCTGGAACGCGAAACCGCGTTCTATGGCGCGATGGACGGCGCCAGCAAGTTCGTGAAGGGCGATGCGGTGGCCGGGATCGTGATCGTCCTGATCAACATCATCGCCGGCTGGATCATCGGCATTTCACAGCGCGGGCTCGATTGGTCCGAAGCCCTGCAGCACTATACCTTGCTGACCATCGGCGACGGGATCGTGACTCAGGTTCCGGCGCTGGTGATCTCGATCGCCACCGGGATCATCGTCACCCGTTCGGCCGCTGACCGCCAGCTTTCGACCGAAGTGATGATCCAACTCGGCTCGGTCCCCAAGATCCCGCTGATCGTGATGGGTTCGCTGGCCCTGCTGCTGATGCTGCCGGGCATGCCCAAGTGGCCGATTGCAATTCTGGTGCTGCTGTTCGCGGCGATCTGGCTGAGCGCGCGGCGGCGGCGGCTTGATCAGGCCGAGCTGCCCGGCCAGTCCGAGGCCGAGGCTGCGCAGGCCGCTGCCGACCGCAGCGGACGGGTGCCCGCGGTAATTGCGATCGGGCTGGGTTCGGGCCTGGCCGAAGCCTGGGTTTCACAGCGCCCGGTGATCGCCGAACGGATCGCCGCGCTGCGCCAGCAGCATGCCGAAGCCAGCGGGCTGACGATCCCCCCGATCGTGGTCGAGGACATGGCCCAGGTCGCCCCGTTCGATTACCAGTTGCTGCTGCACGGCAGCACTTATGCCAAGTCCACGGTCCATCCCGAACACATGCTGGCGGTGCGGTCATCCACTTCGCGCGACGGGCTGGTCGGGATCGAAACCAGCGATCCGGCCTTTGGCCTGCCGGCCTGGTGGATCGAGGAAAGCCAGACCGGCCGGGCGCGCGAACTGGGCTATACCCTGGTCGATCCGATCACCGCGATGATGACCCACCTGGGCGAAGTGGTGCGCAGCGAAGCGCCGCTGCTGCTGACCCGCGCCGATGTAACCCTGATGCTGGACGGCGTGCGCCAGCGCCAGCCAGGGCTGGTGGAAGAACTGGTGCCCAACGTCATGTCGGTATCCGACGTGCAGCGGGTGCTGCAGAACCTGCTCGCCGAAGGGGTCTCGATCCGCTCGATCGACCTGATCTGCGACATCCTGGTCGATGTCGGGCGGACCACCCGCAACCATGGCGAGCTGACCGAGCTGGTGCGCCAGCGGATGAGCCACATCATCTGCAACGACCTCAAGGCCGGGGAAGAGCAGCTTTCGGTGCTCAGCCTTGATCCCCGGATCGAGGCGCAGATCGCCGAAGCCGTGATGCGCAGCCCCGAAGGTTCCAGTCTGGTGATCGAACCGAAACTGGCCGATTCGCTGCTGCGCCGGGTCCATCCGCTGGTCGAATCGATGGTCCAGAAAGGACTTTCGCCGGTCCTGTTGTGCGGCCCGGCGATCCGCAGCCACTTGCGCGCCTTCCTGCGCCGCAGCGTGCCGCGCCTGGCAGTGGTTTCGGTCAACGAAGTACCCCAGACCATCGCCCTCAAATCGTTTGACGTAATCCGGAACGATTGATACGCATTTGTCCTGATAAGGTCGCGATAACCAAAAAAATAACGGGTTTTTTGATCACCCATTGTGGGTGATGACGGGGGAATTTGTGCCTGATCTTGTCGCATCAGCTACGGCTATTCTGGCCCAGTCCGAACGGCGGGTCGAGATTGTCGGGCAGAATGTCGCCAATGCCACCACCCCGGGTTACAAGCGCCGCATCCCCTTTGTGCAAATGCTGACCCAGGCCGATGGCAGCGTGGCCAGCACGGTTTCCCCGGTGATTGACAATCGCCCCGGCAAACTGGTGGTGACGGACAATCCGTTTGACCTGGCACTGACCGGCCCCGGCCTGTTTGCGCTGCGCGATGCCGGCGGGCTGCGCTTTTCGCGGCAGGGCCGGTTCAGCCGCAATGCCGAAGGACAGCTGATCGACGGACTGGGCGGCGTGCTCCAGCTGGCCAGCGGCGGCGATGTGGTGGCCAGCAGCGCCGATTTCGAAGTGCGGATGGACGGCACGATTGTCCAGCGCGGCGAAGCGCGAGGCCGGATCGCCATCTACCGTGAGGGCGATGGGCAGGCCGCCGGGCCCGCCGAACCGGCCGATGCACCCGGCGTACGCCAGGGCGCGTTCGAAGCGTCGAACGTCACCACCGGGGACGAAATGGTCACCATGATGGAAGCCATGCGCCGCGCCGAATCCGCGCAGCGGGTGATGATCACCTATGACGAGCTAATGGCGCGGGCCATCACCAGTTTCGGAGGAGGCGGGCAATGAACGGCGCATTCTACATCGGCGCGACCGGGCTGGAAGTGCAGCAGCGCAATCTCGATACGATCGCGCAGAACGTCGCCAACATCAACACGCGCACCTACAAGCGCGCCGAACAGCGCTTTGCCGAACTGGTCAGCCAGGCCGCGGTCCCTGCCGCGCCGGACCAGCTGGCCCAGCCGCTGTCAGCCGACCTGGCCGGGGTACGGATTTCGCGCACGGTGCGGGTCTTTTCGCAGGGCGCGCTCAATGAAACCGGCAAGCCGCTGGACCTGGCGATCAGCGGAGACGGGTTTGTCGAAGTGCTGGGCCCCGGCGGACAGGCCTGGCTATGGCGCGGCGGTTCGCTGAAAGTCGATGCCGATGGCGTGCTGGGCACGGCGGACGGATTGCAGCTGAAAACTCTGATCCAGGTGCCCGACGGGATCACCGACATCCGGATCAGCCGCGATGGCCGGGTCCAGGGGCTGGCGCAGGGCGATGAAAACCTGACCGATCTGGGCCAGCTGGAACTGGTCCAACCCGACGATGTGGACCGGCTGCAACCGATCGACGGCGGCTATTATCTGGCGGACGAAAGCGTGGACCTGCGCAGCTACCTGCCGGGCGAAAGCGGCAAGGGCGTGTTCGTCCAGGGCTCGCTCGAAGCTTCGAACGTCGATATTTCGACCGAGCTGGTCAGCCTGCTGCTGACCCAGCGAGCCTATGGCGCCGCCGCGCAAGTGGTGCAGGCAGGTGACCAGTTGATGAGCATTGCCAACGGCCTGAGGCGCTAGGATGGGTTTGGCCCTGCTGCTCATTTCCGCTTCTGCCCTTCCCGCGATCGCTTTCGCTCCCGAAGCGGAAGTGAGCGGCAGCACCGTGCGCCTTGGCGATGTGGCGGAACTGTCCGCCGTGCCGGCCGCCTTGCGCAGCCGTGCCGCCGCGCTGCCGCTTGTCCGGCTGGAGCTGGATCAGCGCCGCACTGTGCTCGACCGCGCCGATCTTGCCGCCCGCGCCCGCGCCCTGATGCCGGTGCTGCGCGATCTGCTGCCCGCCGGGTCCGCCCCGGTCACGATCCTGCGCCACACCGGCCTGCCGGACCTGCCGCTGGCCACCGGGCAAAGTGCCGGCGTGATCCGCAAGGGCGAACCGGTCAGCGTCGCGGTCCGCGCCGGGCCGGTGGTGATCCGTCGCAGCGCCAAGGCCCTGCAAGGCGCTGGCCCCGGCCAGCAACTGTTCGTCGCCACTGCGGAGCGCGATGTCCTGACTGCGGTCTGTTGCGGAGAATGACGATGCGCACCCCTGCCCTGCTGCTGCTTGGCCTGCTGACCGCCGCGCCCGCGCAGGCGGACGATCTCTACAAGGGCAGCAACTGGACCGCGCTGGCATCCGATCGCAAGGCTTCGGCGGTGGGTGATCTGGTGACCGTGCTGATCATTACCAACAACACCGCGTCCAACACCGTCGCCAAAGGCACCAAACGCGATACGGCGATGAGCGGGAATGTCACGTTCGGCAACACGTTCGACAAATCGGCCGGGCTGTCGTTCGGCGGGTCCTATGACGGTCAGGGCAGCACCACCCGGGCGGACCGGATCGCCGCGCAGCTCAGCGCCACGGTCGATCAGGTCCTGCCCAATGGCGATCTGATGATTTCCGGCTGGCAACAGCTCAAGGTCAATGGCGAAACCACCAACGTCAAGGTCAGCGGCCGGGTCCGCCCGAGCGACATCGACGGCGGCAATCAGGTGCTGTCATCGCGGATCGCCGATGCGCAGATCGATTACGACGGCAAGGGGTTCGCCTCGCGCAGCGCCAAGCCGGGCATTGTCACGCGGATCTTCCGCTTTCTGGGGTTGATGTGATCCACCGCTTGCTTGCCCTGCTGCTGGCCGTGCTGGCCACGCTGACCGCCCTGCCCGCCGCGGCGCAGGATGTGCGGCTGAAGGATCTGGGCCGGTTCGCCGGTTGGCGGGAAAACCCGCTGGTCGGTTACGGCGTGGTCACGGGTCTGGCCGGAACCGGGGACAGCCCCCGCAGCGAAGTGACCCGGCAGGCGCTGCGCAACGTGTTCAGCCGCCTGGGCATCGTGGTCACCCCGGACATGATCCAGAGCCGCAACGTCGCGGTGGTGCTGGTCACCGCCAGCCTGCCCGCCTCGGCCAATGTCGGGGACCGGATCGACGTTTCGGTGACCTCGGCAGGGGATGCACGCAGCCTGTCAGGCGGAACCCTGCTGATGACCCCGCTGCTGGGGCCCGATCAGCGCAATTACGCACTGGCGCAAGGCACGCTGGTGGTGGGCGGCTACCGCTTCGAAGCGGACCAGAACCTGCGCCAGCGCAACAGCCCCACCGCCGGGATCCTGCCGGGCGGGGCCACGGTGGAACGTCCGGTCGAGGCGGAACTGGCCGATGCCAACGGCATGGTCACATTCCTGCTCCGTGATCCTGACATCAGCACCGCCGAAAACGTCGCGCGCGGGATCAATGCGCGGATGGGCTATGGCCTGGCCAGCGTGCGCGGTGCCGATGCAGTGGCGATCGATACCCGCAACTGGAAAGGCCCGCTCAACAGCTTCCTCGCCCAGGTCGAAAACGTCAGCGTGATCCCGTCCAGCCAGGCGCGCGTGGTGGTCAACGAACGCTCCGGCACGATCGTGGCGGGCGGCGATGTGCGGATTTCGGAAGTGACCGTGGCGCAAGGCGACATCAAGGTCGAAGTGTCGATCGATAACAGTGCGACCGGGGCCAACGTCTATGGCGGCTATGTCCGCTCGGCCAGCGGGCTGGTGGTGACCAACACCCGGCTGGACGTGAAGGAAGACCCGGCGGCGGTGATGCATTTCCCCGGCGCCAGCGTGGCCGATCTGGCCCAGGGTCTGGCCCGCGCCAAAGTTCCGGTCCGCACGATGATCGCGATCCTGCAGGCGATGAAGACCGCCGGTGCGCTGCACGCCGACATCGTGGTGCAATAAGGGGAGCATGGCCATGGCACTCGATCCGATCACCCCGGCCCTGCTGCTGAAAGCGCTCGATGGCCTGTCGCTGCGGGCGATGGCCACGGCGCAGAACATCGCCAATGCCAATTCGCCCGGCTACCGCCCGCTGGCGGTGACGTTCGAGGACGCCTTGCAGCAGGCCGCCGCGCGCCGCGATCTGGCCGGGATCGAGGCGGTGCAGCCCCGGATCGGACTGGCGCTGCGCGACGATGGCACCAGCGAACTGCGGCTCGATCTGGAAATGGCCACCGCCAACCAAACCGCCACGCGCTATGCCGCGCTGGTCGAATTGCTCAACCGCCGCTTGCAGATCGAAGCGATGGCGACAACGGGGAACCGCTAGGCATGAACGCGATGGAAATCAGCCGGACCGGGCTGGAAGTCGAATGGCGCAGGCTGGAAGTGATCGCGCAGAACCTGGCCAACGCCAGTTCGACGCTGGACGCCACCGGCCAGCCCTATCACGCGATGCGGCTGATTTCGGGCCCGGCGGCAAGCTTTGCCGATGTGCTGGCCGGACGCGCCGACCAATCGGGCCTGCGCGGCGTGGCGGTCTATTCGATCGAGGCGCAGAACCTGCCGCCGCGCCGGGTCTATGAACCATCGCACCCGCAGGCGGATCTGGATGGCTATGTCACTTATCCCGGGTTCGATCATGCCGCCGAAATGGCGCTGATGGTCAAGACCAGCCGCAGTTACGAGGCCAATATCGTCGCCATGAACAGTGCCCGCCAGATGTACACCAAGGCGCTTGAAATCGGGAGGCGCGGATGAGCATTCCGGCGATTGCCCCGATCGCGGCGGTCACCCCGGCGGTCCAGCCGGTCCACACCGGCGCGGCCAGCCTGGTGGACAGCCCCAGCTTTGCCGACATGCTGGCCAAGGGCCTGGCAGTGACCGAGGCCAAGCTGGCCAAGGCCGACGAACTGGTCGCCCAGTTCGCGATCGACGATTCGATTCCCATCCACCGCGTCACATATGCGCTGGAAGAAGCCCGGATCTCGTTCGAACTGATGCTGCAGGTCCGCAACCGGCTGCTGGAAGGTACCCAGCAACTGATGAACATGCAGCTCTGATCGATCATGGCCGAAACCCGATCCCTTGCCGCCACTGACGGTCGCCGCCAGCTGCTGATGCTGGGCGGAGGCGCCTTGCTGATTGCGCTGGCGCTGACCGCGGTGTGGTACCTGTTCATCCACACGCCCTATGTTCCCGCCTTCACCCAGCTCAAGACCGATGACGCCGCGCTGATCGTGGACGAACTGAAAAAGCAGAAGACCCCCTATGAACTGGCCGAAAGCGGCGGCACGATCCTGGTGCCGCAAGATCAGGTCGATGCCGTGCGGCTGGCGATCCTGGGCGGGGGCCTGCCGCTGAAGGGCACGGTCGGGTTCGAACTGTTCAACAAGAGCGACATGGGGCTGACCGAATTCGCCCAGAAGATCAATTACCAGCGCGCCCTGCAGGGCGAACTGGCGCGGACCCTGATGACGCTGGACAATGTCGAAAGCGCGCGGGTCCATATCACCCTGCCCGAAGACGGCGTGTTCCGCGATGATCGCCGCCCGGCCAAGGCATCGGTCACGCTGATGCCCAAGCTGGGTGCCTCGATTGACAGCCAGACCATCATCGGGATCCAGCGGCTGATCGCCTCGGCGGTCGAAGGGCTTGATGCGATCAATGTGGTCGTGCTTGACGATGGCGGCCGCCAGCTGAGCGGCGAAGCGCGGATCGAGTTGCCGGGCCTGCCCGAGGGCGCGGGTCGCAGCCCGCTTGAACAGAGCTGGGCAGAGCGGGTGCGGCAGGCCGTGGCCGCGCAGGTGCAGGATGCCCGGATGCAGGTCCACGTGGTCGTCCCGGCAGGGGCAGAGCGGATCGCGCCGACCCCCGCCCCCGGTGCTGCGGCCGGGGCCACGCCGCGCCGGGCCTATCCGGTGGCGATCACGATGCTGCTGTCGCGCGAGCCCGAAGCCGGGCTGAAGGCGCGGCTCTATCCCCGCCTGCAAGCGCAACTAGGGCTGGGCGAGCACCCGGCGGACAGTTTCGACCTGTTGGGCCAGCCCGGATCATCCCCGTTTGAAGTGGCCCAGCCGGTGGCCACCGCCAGCGGCCGCGCGCGGCCTGTGGCGAATGCGGAGAGCGGGCCAGGGTTTGAATTTTCCTTTGGCGGCGCGATCGCGATCGCCCTGGGGCTGGCCGCGCTCGTGCTGGCGCTGGTCCTGCTGCTGCGCCGACGCCGACCGCAGCTGGATGCCGCCGGGCGCGAGGCCTTTGCCGCGCGGCTGCGCGATCTGCTGGATGAAAGAGCCGGGCATGGCCAGGCCTGACCGCGCCCTGCGCCGCCAGGTGGCCCTGCTCCAGGAACTGGACGAGGGCGACCGGCTGGGCGTGCTGGAACTGCTGGGCGAGAGCGAGCGCGAACAGGTGCTGGCGCTGCTGGCCGGGGGTGAATTGCGCCCCGCGCCGCGCGGCGCTGCTGATGCCCCCGAAGGAACGCTGGTGCTGCCAGAGGGCCTTTCGCCGTGGCTTTGCGAACGATTGGGCCAAGCCGATGCGGCGGGCGGGGAGAGCTTTGCGATCACTGCGCACTGCCAGCAACAGCTGCGCGCCTGCATTGCCGAACTGGTGCCGCAACCGGCCCGCCCGCGCCCGTGGTTTGCGCGCCTGTCCGATCAGGTCAAGCGCCGCCTGCCCGGCGGTGAGCAGGCCGCATGACCCGGGTGATCAAGGCCGGGATGGCCCCAGCCGGGCTGATCCTTGCCCCGTTGCGCGGTGAATTTGCGCCCCGCGCCGAAGTCCCTGAACACCACATCCCGCCCCATCCGCTGGAGCTGGAGGTGGAGCGCCTGCGCACCGAACTGGCCGCGCGCGATACGGCGATTGCCGATCATGCCGATGCCCTGGCCGCGGCCCGCAGCGAAGGCGAAGCGGCCGGGCGCGAAGCGGCGGAACTGGATTTTGCCGCCGACCATGCCGAAGCGCTGGAACGGCTGGAGCAAGGCATTGGCGATGCGCTGGCCGATTTGGCCAAACAGCTGCCGATGGCCCAGTCGCTCGCCCTGCTCGCCCTGCGCGAGGCGCTGGCCCGGCTGTTCGGCGATCCAGGTGAGCGCGAGGCGCTGCTGGCCGGGCTGCTCAGCCACCAGCTGGACCGGATCGGGCGCGAACTGGCCGTAGCGGTGGAAGTGTCGCGGCTCGATTTTCCCGACACCCGCGATCTGGATCGGCTGGCCGAGCGGACCGGGCTGGGGGCGGAGCGGCTGAAGGCGCTGATCGACCTGCCGCAGGGCGCCTGCCGGATGCGGTTGCGGCTGGGCACGATCGATCTGGGGATCGACCGGCAATGGAATGCGGTGCGCGCGCTGCTGGATGAATTCACCTTGCCGCCAGACGAGGCCGCGCCATGACAGTGCACCCGGTGATCGAACGGCTGCGCCAGCTCGATACCGTCGGGCGGCAAGGGCGCTTGCTGCGGATCCTGCCGAGCTGGCTGGAGGCAGACGGCCCCAATGTCGCGCTGGGATCGCTGTGCGAAATCGGTGAGGCCGAAGGGCTGATCCCGCCGGTGGTGGCCGAAGTGGTCAAGGTCGATCACGATCACATCGCCCTGGTGCCCTACGGCGAAACCGCGATGCTAGCTGCCGGAGCCCCGGTCCGGGCGCTGGCCGAGGATGCGGCGGTGCCGGTGGGCGATGGCTTTTCGGGCCGGGCGATCGATGCCCTGGCCCGGCCGATCGACGGGCAGGGCCCGATCGCTGCCTGGCACAAGGCCCCGCTGTTCGATGGCCTGCCCGAACCGCTGGAGCGCGCGACCCCGCGCGAACCGCTGGTTACCGGGATCCGCGCGCTCGATGGCCTGCTGACCCTGGGCAAGGGCCAGCGGATCGGCATTTTCGCGGCGAGCGGCGTGGGCAAGACCAGCCTAATCGCGCAGCTTGCCCGGCAGGCCGAAGCAGACCGGCTGGTGCTGTGCCTGGTGGGTGAGCGCGGCCGCGAGGTTGAGCAGCTGTGGAACGAAGATCTGCCCGCTGACGTGCGGGCGCGCACCACCATGGTTGCCGCGACATCGGACAAGCCCGCCGCACTGCGGATCCGCGCGGTCTATCAGGCGCTTGCCCTCGCCCGCCACTGGCGCGCGCGCGGGGAGCATGTCCTGCTGGTGCTGGACAGCGCCACGCGCCTTGCCATGGCGATGCGCGAAAACGGCCTGGCTGCGGGTGAACCGCCAACCGTGCGGGCCTATCCGCCCAGCGTCTTTTCCGCGATCCCCCGGGTGATCGAACATTGCGGGGCGCTGACCGCAGGCGGGGCCATATCCGCCGTGTTCACCGTGCTGAGCGAAAGCGATGAGGTGGACGATCCGATCTGTGAGATGATGAAAAGCCTGCTGGATGGCCACATCGTCCTGTCGCGCTCGATGGCGGAGCGCGGGCAGTTCCCCGCAGTCGACATCGCCCGCAGCGTCAGCCGCAACATGCACCGGCTGGTCAGCGCCGAGCAGTTGGCGCATGCTCGCAAAGTGTTGGGCCTGATCGCCACTTATGAAGAATCGCGGACCCTGATCGAATCCGGGCTCTACACCGCCGGATCAAGCCTGCCGATCGACGCGGCGATTGCGGCCAAAAGCACGATTGATGCCTTTCTGGCCCAGCCGCAGGATGAATGCGCCGCCGACGACGCGACCCGCACTGCCCTGGCCAGTCTGGCAGGAGGCGCGGGATGAGCAGGACCGAACGCCGCTATCGCTCGCTCGCGACGATCCTGGAACTGCGCGGGCTGGTCGAACGCCGCGCCAAATCCGCAGCCATGGCTGCCGAACAGCGCGTGGCCGAAGCCTGCCGTCAGCAACAGGCAGAGCAGGACCAGCTGGCCACCACGGTGGAGAGCTGGGCCGATTTTACGGCCAGTACCCGCTTTTCGCCCGAACTCGCGCTGGGCTGGGGGCAGGCGGTCAACCATCAGGTCGATCGGCTGCAGGCCGCCGGGACCGCGCTGGGCGAAGAACAGGCCGCCTTTCATCGCAGCCAGGGCGAACACCGCCGCGCCAATGCCGACCGCGAATGCGCGCAAGCGCTGTGGCGCAAGGCGCGGCTGCGGTTCGCGGCCTGGCGCGAGGAACAGGTGCTGGCCGAACTGGTCGATGCCGGAACCCGCCAGCGCCTGACCGGGCAAAGGGGCGGACGATGAAGATCAATCCCGCCCCGCTCCGGCCCGCGATGGCCGCGGCCAAGCCGCTGGTCGGCGGCCCCGGCCCATCCTTTGCGCAATTGCTCGAAGCAGGCAGCAGCGCCGCCAGCATCACCGCCGACCGCGCGCTGAGCTTTGCCGAAGGGGGCGTGCTGGGGGTGCACAGCGCGGTCCTGTCCGGCAACGCGGACAGCGCCGCGGTGGCTGCAGAACAGGCCCCGTCCGCTCAGGCCCCGGCCCGGCCCGAACGGTTCGCTCCGTGGAGCGGCCCCGCACTGGTCGCCGTGGCCGATCTGCTTGCCGATCAGGCCGAGCCGCAAGCAGCGGTCAATCTCCCGGTCGGCCCTCTGGCGGCAGGCCCGCCCAGCCCCGATCCGGCCCGGCACACGGCTGCGATCCAGCCGCAAGACGCGGCGCAAGGAATGGCGCTCGCCAGTGCCCCGGCGCCGACGACTGCCTCGCCAGACCCCGCCGCTCCCCCGGCCATCACCCGCCGCGCCGCGTGGTTCCGTCCGGGTGAACCGGAAGCGGCAGCCGGCCAGGCCCGGTTCGAACTCCACACGCTTGATGCACAGACCATCGCGGTGGTGACCGACATGACTTTCGACCGGCTGGACGAGCATGATCTGGGCCAGATCCGCGAACAGATCACGCGCGAATTCGGCGTGACTGTGGGACGAATCGTGATTAGACCTAAACAGGGAATTCCTTTGCGGAATCAGGGAGGTAATTGACATGGCTGTAAGTGCCACATCCTCAACGGCGGCGGTTGCGCAGAACGCCTATGGGTTGCAGTTCGAATCCCTGCTCAAGATCATCCTGACCCAGCTGACCTATCAGGATCCGCTGAAGCCGATGGACAACACCGAATTCGTCTCGCAACTGGCGCAATTCTCCCAGTTGCAGCAAACCCAATCGATGAACGATCAGCTGACTGCGCTGCTTTCAGCCCAGGCCGCCACCCAGGCGACCTCGCTGCTGGGCAAGACGGTTGACATATCGACCCCCTCGGGCGCGATTTCGGGCACGGTGCAATCGGTCGCCTTCGCCTCGGGCCAGCCATCAATCGCGATCAAGCTCGCCACCGGCCAGACGGTGTCGAACCTGCCGATCGCCAACATTTCGCAAGTTCGCTAGTTTTCGGAAAGGGACGCGCATGCTCGGAGCTATCTATACCGGCCTCAGCGGCCTTGAAGCCTTCAGCAAGGGGCTTCAGACGATTTCCAACAACGTCACCAACCTCAACACGCTGGGTTACAAGGCGACGACCACCAAGTTCAGCGACGTGTTCAGCTATGGCGGCGGCGGGCTGACGTTCTTCGGGGACGAAAACTCGATCAAGGTCGGCAACGGGGTGCGGTTCAGCGACGCCAGTGTCGATTTCGGCCAGGGTGACCTGCAACAGACCCAGGGCGATCTGGATCTGGCGCTGCAGGGCAGCGGGTTTCTGGTGCTGATCAACCAGGGCAAGACCTATTATTCGCGCACCGGCCAGTTCGTGGTCGACAAGGATGGCTACATCTCGCTGCAGGGCAACAGCGATTACCGCCTGGCCGTGCTGGACAGTTCGGGCCGCGCCGTGGCGATCAACCTCGATACCAAGCGCACCAGCAAGCCGGTTGCCACCACCACGATCAAATTTGCCGACAACCTGTCATCGTCGGCCACCACGGCCAGCGTGGCCGATCTGGCGATCTTTGATTCGCTGGGCGGCAAGCAGACCTGGCAGGTCAAGTTCGACAAGGACACCACGGCGCTGGGCCAGTGGAAAGTGACCGTGACCGACCAGACCGGCACCGTGGTTGGCACCACCGACCTCAAATTCACCGGCAGCACGGTCGATCCGGCCACCGCCAAGCTGACCATCACGACCACGCCGACCGGGGCCGATCCGCTCAACGTGGTGCTCGATTTCTCTTCGGGGGTCACGTCCTTCTCGGCGGGTTCCACTTCGACGCTGCGCGCCGCATCGGTCGATGGGCAGGGCGTGGGTTCGCTGACCAAGGTTACCGTGAACAGCGAAGGCAAGATCGCGATCACCTATTCCAACGACAAGACCGACGCGCTGGAAGCCGTGGCCATCGCCGATTTCCGCGATCCGCAGCAGTTGCGCCGGATCAGTGGCGGGTTCTTTGAAAACGACGGCAACGGCCCGGTCCGGCTGATCGCCAGCGGGGTCGAAGGGGTGGGCCGGTTGCTGGCCAAGCAGCTGGAAAGCTCCAACACCGATCTGTCCAAGCAGTTTGGTGAGCTGATCCTGATCCAGCGCGGCTTTCAGGCCAGTTCGCAAGTGGTCAGCGCATCCAACGACATGATCCAGCAGCTGTTCGGGATTCGGGGCCAAGGGTGAGCTCGACCGCGCGCGAATGGTTGCCTGACAACGCCTATTCAAGTTCCGGCCTGGCCGATGCGATTGTGGCGGCGGTGGAACGCTGGGCCGGGCGCTGGTTTGGCGCGCGCGCGCCCTTGCCGCAATCCGCGCCCAAGGCCGGGGCCGAACGCCGCCTTGCCCCGGGCAAGGCCTGGCAGGCGATTGCGCCGGGCGTGTGGCTTGAATGGAGCGAGCCGACCCGGTTGGACTATGCCCGGCTGGCGCTGGACCGGTCCCCGCGAGACAAGGCGCTGGGCGAACAGGACCGCCAACTCATGGCGCTGCTGGCCGAACGGATGGCCGCCGATCTGGGCGAAGAATTGGCCGCGCTGCTCGGCACGCGGCAACAAGGCGCCGCGCCCGAACCGGGCCGGGTGCCCCCGCGCGGGCTGCTGGCCGCTTTCGGTGCGGGCAGCGGCACGGCAGCGCTGGAACTGATGATCGATCATGCGGCGCTGGCCCCACTGCGGCGGCGGCAATGCCCGCCCCCGCCCCGCACGCTGCACCCGCCGGTCAAGCTGGCCGAGGCGCTGGGCGACAAGCAGGTGCCGGTCGAGGCTGTGCTGGGCGCCGTCCGGATCAGCGCGCTGGAGCTCAAGGAAATCGCAGTGGGCGACGTGGTGGTGATCGACCGGCGCGAGACCGACCTGGTCGAGCTCCGTCCGCAGGGGAGCAGTCGCGTGCTGGCCCATGCACAACTGTCCCGCGATGACGGGAACCTGACACTCATGGCAAGGATGAATTGAGGCGTGGCAAAGCTGAATGCAGAAGGCGCCGATGCCGCCGGGGCGGGCCTGATCGAAGCGGAACGGGCCGAAACGGAACAGCCGCAGGCGATCAGTTCGGACAACGAACAGCGGCTGATCCAGCTGCTCGATCCCGAATTGCTGGGCGACGTTTCGGTCGAACTGGATGCCTTGCTGGGCAAGGGTTCGATGTCGCTTTCGCGGCTGGCCAGCCTGAAGGACGGCACTGTCGTCGGGCTTGACCTGCCGCTCAACGGTCAGGTCGATCTGGCGCTGAACGGCCGGATCGTGGCGCGCGGGGAACTCGTCGCGGTGGGTGACAATTTCGGCGTGCGGATCACGGAAGTGCTCGCGCGCAAATCATGATCGCCGCGCTGCCATCGATACTGCCGGTCCTGGCGGGCGCGGCGGGAAGCCCGGCGCTGGCCACCGGCAGCGGCCCCGATGTGTCGCTGTGGCGGGTGGTGCTGGCATTGGTGCTGTGCCTGGTCCTGGCTGGAGTGGCGGCCTGGCTGCTGCGCCAGCGGATGGGCGCGGCCCCGCTCTGGCCGCTTGGCCCGGCCCAGCCCGGGCGGCTGCGCCTGATCGAACGGATCGCGCTTGGCCCGCAGAGCAGCGCCGCGCTGGTCGCGGTGGACGGGCGCGAGCTGCTGATCGTTTCGGGGGCCAGCGGGATCGCGATCCAGCCGCTGGAGCCCAAGCCCGCCGCGGATCCCGCCCCGTGATCGCCCGCTTGCGCAGGTTTGCCGCGCTGGTGGTGCTGCTGGCGGCCAGCCCGGCGCTGGCCCAGGCCGCGGACAAGGGCTTTACCCTGACGGCGGATTCGACCTCGCTGGTGCGCACCTCGCTGATCCTGGGGCTGCTGGCGCTGCTGCCGGCTTTGGTGATCTGCATGACCAGCTTTGTCCGGATCGCGGTGGTCTTGTCGATGGTGCGCCACGGCTTTGGCATGCCGGAAACCCCGCCCAATGCCGTGCTGGTCAGCCTGGCGCTGTTCATGACCGCGCTGACCATGGGGCCGACCCTGCAGGAAGTGTCAGAGCGCGGGTTGCAGCCGTTCCTTGCGGGGGGCACCCCGGCGGGCGAAGCGATCGATCAGGGCGCGGCGCCGCTCAAGGACTTCATGCTGCGGCAGGTGCGGGATCAGGATCTCAAAACGATCTACGCCATTTCGCGCCAACCGCTGCCAGTCAGCGCGGCCGACGTGGGGCTGATGCAGCTGGTCCCGGCCTTCATGCTCAACGAACTGAGGGTGTCGTTCACGATCGGGTTCGTCATCCTGCTGCCGTTCCTGCTGATCGATCTGGTGGTCTCGGCAATCCTGTTGTCGCTGGGCATGCTGATGGTGCCGCCGGCCACCATCTCGCTGCCGCTCAAGGTGCTGATGTTCGTGCTGATCGATGGCTGGTCCTTGTTGCTGCAAGGCCTGCTGGGCAGCTTTCACTGATGGCCTCGCGCCCCTCCGCAAGCCATGGCGAGGTCATGGACGCGGCGGAGCGGGCGCTGTGGGAGCAGCTTCAATCGGACAGTCCGGAACGCGCGCGGCAGGCGCTGTTCCGGCAGTATCAACCACTCGCCCGGCGGATCGCCTGGCGCTTCATGCGCGATGATCCGGCCACCCCGGTCGAATTTGCCGAATTGCTGCAACTGGCCAGCCTGGGCCTGCTCGAAGCGATCGACCGGTACCGGCCCGAACGCGCCGTGCCGTTCCGCTATTTCTGCCCGCGCCGGATCGCGGGGGCGATTGCCGACGGGGTGGCGCGCCTGTCAGAGGTCAACAGCCAGATTTCCACCGCCCGGCGGATGCGGCGCGAGCGCACCCGCAGCCTGGCGCAGGACCGGGCGCAACCGGCGAGCCTGTCCGAAAAGCTGGATCTGATCGGCGATATTGCCGCCGAACTGGCCCTGGGGCTGATGCTGGAAGGATCGACCCTGTACCAGGAGAGCGAGCGCGATCCGGCGCGCGATGCCTATGAAACGCTGGCCTGGAACCAGGCCCAGCGCCAGGTCCGCACCGCGCTGGAAACCCTGCCCGAACGCGACCGCGTGGTGATCGGCTGGCACTATCTGGACGGCTTGCCGTTTGACGAGGTGGCCAGACTGATGGGGCTGAGCAAGGGCCGGGTCTCGCAAATCCACAAGGCAGCCCTTGCCTTATTGCGCAAGCGGTTGTCTGCTAGCGGCCTGATACGACTTGAAGGATGAGTGCGATGGATGAGCAGAACGGCACCCTGTGCCCGGATGGCCGGCTGAATGCGGTGGTCGCGCAGTTGCGCACCGATGACGAAGGCGGGCTCGCCGGCATCGCCACCCTGCTGCAAACCTGGCCGCTCGATCCGCGCCTGCATTTCCTCAAGGGTTCGGTGCTGGCCGGGCTGCAACGCTATGAAGAAGGGCGCGGCGCGATGGCCCGCGCGATCGAGATAGCGCCCGATTTCGCCCTCGCCCGGTTCCAGCTTGGCTTCCTCGATCTCACTTCGGGCCGCGCGGTCGAAGCGATGGGGGTGTGGCAAAAACTGGGCGATCTGCCCGAGGACGACGCCCTGCGGATCTTTGCCGAAGGGCTGGCCAACCTGGCAATCGACAATTTCGCCGAAGCCGTGCGGCTGCTGCGCCGCGGCATGGGGCTCAACACGCAGAACCCGCTGCTCAATGCCGACATGCAGCTGATCCTTGACGAGATCGAGCCCAAGCTGGCGGCCCAGCAACTGGCCGGTGCCGCCACCGACCCCGCCGCTGCTGCAGATCCCGCCCCCGCCGCCCAGTCCGATGCCGCCGAGGATGCCCCCGCATCGGCAGTGGACCTGCTGCTGCGCCAGCAAGGCGCGCGCGATCCGGCCAAGCCGACCAAGCACTAGGAAGCCCGCGCGCCGTGGATCCGATCAACAACGCCGACCGGTTCGTCGCCCTGCTGCGCCAGAAGCTGGCCGAGCGGACCGAGACGCGGCGGACCGAAAAGCAAGAGGCCGGAGCCACCGAGACCCGCAAGCACGGCGCCGAAGCGGTCAAGGGCATTGCCGCCCGCGCCGCCCAGGCCGGGCAGGACAACCGCAAGCTGCGCCGCACGATCGTGGAACAGTTGCTGGCCGACCGGTTTGGCGCGCGGCTGGTCAATGAACCGCGGTTTCAGGAAATCGTCATCCAGGTGGACGAATTGATGGCCGCCGACCCCCAGATCTCCGCGATGCTGGACGAAGTGATCGCCGAAATCCGCGGCTGAGCGCGCGAGGGCTGAGCCCGCTCCGCAACTTGTTGTGGAATGGCCGCAAAGTTGCAGCGATTGCCCTTGCGCCTGCGCGCTTTGCCGAACAGAGAACAGGGGACTGCAAGGGGATTTGGGCGATGGTGCGGCTGCGTGGGTTCCTGATTGCCGCTTTCGCCCTGGCCTGCGCCAGTTGCGGCGATGGCGGGTCGGGCGGCGGTCCTGCGCCATTGCCGACCGTGACCCCCGTGCCGAGCCCCACCCCCACTCCGCCCCCGCCGCCCAAGCCGGTTACTGCCGTCACGCAGTCCACCGCGATCGCGGCGATTGCCAATCCCTGGGCGCTGAAGGTCCTGCCGGACACCCGGTTCCTGGTGACCCAGCGCAGCAATCCCGGGGCACTTTCGATAGTCACCCCGGCGGGCGCGATCACTCCGGTCACCGGCTTGCCGACCAGCATCGGCTTGCTTGACGTGGCGCTGGCCCCGGACTTCGCGGTGTCACGGATGATCTACTTCACCTATATGGTGCGCGATCCGTCCGCCGCGCGGGTGGGCCGGGCCAAGGACGATCCCGCGCTGTTTCCCGAACGCATGACCCTCGCCTCTGCCCGGCTGAGCGAGGACAGCGGCGGGGCCAGCCTGACCAGCGTAACCGAACTGTTCCGCCAGCAGCCGACCATCGTGGCTTTCGCCGGATCGGGCGAACCCGGCGGGCGGATCACCTTTTCACCCGACGGGCGGTATCTGTTCCTGACTTCGGGTGACCGGCAGGAACTTGACAAGGATTTCCTGTTCAGCCTGGCCAACAATCTGGGCAAGATCATCCGGATCTTCCCCGATGGCACTGTCCCGCCCGACAATCCCTATGTCGGGCTGGCCGGCGCGCGGAGCGAGATCTGGTCATTGGGCCACCGCAACCATTACGGCCTGGCCTTCGCGCCCGATGGCCGCCTGTGGTCCAGCGAGATGGGGCCGCTGGGCGGGGACGAGCTGAACCTGATCTTCCCGGCCCGCAATTATGGCTGGCCGGCGGTTTCCAACGGCGATAACTATAGCGGCGATCCGATCCCCGATCATGCTGCTGGCGATGGCTTTGAAGCACCCCGGTTCAGCTGGACACCGGTGATCGCACCGGCCGGGATGATCTTTTACAAAGGCAACGAATTTGCCGACTGGCGCGGTGACATCCTGTTGACCGGGCTGGCATCAAAGGCGCTGATCCGCGTCCGCCTGACGGGTGACACCGCGCAGGAAGTGCAGCGCTTCAACCTGAATGTGCGCACCCGCGATATTGCCGAAGGGCAGGACGGATCGCTGTGGATCATCACCGATGGTGCGTCTGGCGAATTGCGGCGGATTACCCCGGTGTTCTAAAGTCTGTTTCAGTGAAGCTGAAACAGGCACCACCGGCCCACTCCCCCTCCCGGCCACCCACGAGAATACCCTGAATGGGTGGCCGGGAGGGGGAGCGGGCCAGTGGTGCTTCCACGTGAGTAAAACAGGCTTTAGAACAGCATGCGGTGTATCTGACCCACCGCAACGGAAAGACGGACATGGACCACGCCCCGCAAACAGACAGGCCCGGCATGCGCTGGATCGCGGGGGGCAGCTTCACCATGGGGTCGCTCGATGGGTATCCCGAAGAAGCGCCGCTGCGGCAAGTGGCGGTGGACGGGTTCTGGATTGACGAAACGCCGGTGACCAACCGCCAGTTCGCCGCATTCGTAGCGGCGACCGGCCATGTCACCCTGGCCGAAATCGCGCCCGATCCAGCGGACTATCCCGGCATGCTGCCCGGGATGGACCGCGCCGGATCGCTGGTCTTCACCAAGACGGCGGGGCCGGTTCCGCTGCATGAATTCCACCACTGGTGGAACTTCACGTTCGGGGCCGACTGGCGCCATCCGCTGGGTCCGGACAGCGATCTGGACGGGCTGGAGCTGTGGGATCACCCGGTGGTTCATGTGGCCTGGGGCGATGCCGCCGCCTATGCCGCCTGGGCGGGCAAGGAGCTGCCGAGCGAGGCCGAGCACGAATTCGCCGCGCGCGGCGGGCTGGAAGGCAAGCCCTTTGCCTGGGGGGACGAGCTCGCCCCGCAAGGCCGGATGATGGCCAATTACTGGCAGGGCCTGTTTCCCTTTGCCAACACGCGTGAGGACGGGTGGGAACGGACCTCTCCGGTGGGCAGTTTCCCGGCCAATGGCCACGGGCTTTACGACATGATCGGCAATGTCTGGGAATGGACCCGTGACTGGTGGGAAGAACACCCCGCCCCCGCACGCAAGGCCAATCCGCAAGCCTGCTGCACGATCAGCAACCCGCGCGGCGGAACGCTGAAAGGGAGCCTGGACCGGGGCCAGCCGGATATCCGGATCGGGCGCAAGGTGCTGAAGGGCGGATCACACCTGTGCGCCGCGAACCATTGCCAGCGCTATCGCCCGGCGGCGCGGCACCCGGAAACGATCGACACGTCCACCAGCCACATCGGCTTCCGCTGCGTGGCACGGGTTTAAGTTACAACCCATTCCGAAGCCATCGGACCGCCGGGGCCGAACAGCGCGGCCAGCGGATCATCCTGCCCGGCCGCCTGCGCCAGCTCTGCTGCGCGCGGATCGTCGACTGGTCCGTTGGCGCCGCGCAAGTGGCTGATCCAGGCTTCTATCCCGGCGCGGATTGCCGGGCAATCGCGGCTCTGCTGCTGGCCTTCGGCCAGGGTTTCCAGCCAGCGCTGGGGCAGTTTCTGGCTGCCGTCCATCGCGATCTGGAGCAGCCGGTGGTTGAGTGCGGGGTTGGCGAAGCGCGCGATCAGATCGGCAGCATAACTGGGTAAGTCCTGTCCCGGCGCGGCGGCGATGGTGGGGGCGGCCTCGTTCAGCATCAGCTGTTGGGTCAATTCGCGCAGCTGCGGATCGGCAATGGCTTCGTGCACAAAGCTATGCCCCCGCGCGAGGCCGCAATAGGCCAGCAGCGAGTGCGCGCCGTTGAGCATCCGCAGCTTGGCGGTTTCATAAGGACGCACATCCGCCACCAGCTGCGCGCCAACCGCCTCCCAGCGCGGGCGCGGCCCGGCGAAACGGTCTTCGATCACCCACTGGCTGAACGGCTCGGTCATCACCGCACCCGAATCGTCCAGCCCGGTCCGCGCGGCCAGTTCGGTGCAATCGGCAGCGGTGGTGGCGGGCACGATCCGGTCAACCATGGTGGACGGGCAGGCGCAGTGGGCATCAAACCACGGGCGCAGCGCCGGATCATGGGCATCGAGGTATTCGCCCAGCAGCCGTTCCAGCTGGCGGCCATTGTCGGCCAGATTGTCACAGCTCAGCAAGGTCAGGCCGGGCAGCCCGGCGTCGCTGCGCAGGCGCAGCGCGCGGGCAAGCAGCGGATAGAAGCTGCCCTCACCCGCCAGCGCGCGATCAAGGCTGCCATCGGCACTGCGGCAATAGCCCTTTTCGGTCACCGTGAAGCTGACGATCCGGGTGGCGGGCGCGGCGAGTGCGGTGACAAGTTCCGCAGTCTGATGTGCCGCAACCAGCACAGCCTGCACCGATCCGACCAGCCGCGTGGCCGCTCCCGCGGCGGAGCGCTCGGTCACGGTATAGAGCCCGTGCTGCGGGTTCAGCTGCTGCGCCACCGCGTCCGAACGCAGTGATACGCCCAGAACGGCCCAGTCCCGGTCCCCCATGGCCATCGCCCGGTCGGTGTACCAGGCCTGATGCGCGCGGTGGAATGCGCCGATGCCGAAGTGGACGATGCCCACCGCTTGCGCGGCGCGGTCATAGCCCGGCAGCTCCACCCCGGCGAGGTGGCTGAGCGTTTCGGCGGACAGCCTCACAGCCGATAGGCCCGCTTGGCAAGGTTGTAGCTGAGGTCCTGCGCCAGTTCGGCCGCTTCCCAATCCTGAATGCGGTGTTCGGCGACCAGCCGGGCAAGGAACGAACAATCCACCCGCCGCGCGACATCGTGCCGCGCCGGGATCGACAGAAAGGCGCGGGTATCGTCGTTGAAGCCGACGGTGTTGTAGAAGCCTGCCGTCTCGGTGGTCATTTCGCGGAAGCGGCGCATGCCCTCCGGACTGTCATGGAACCACCAGGCCGGGCCGAGCCGCAGGCAGGGGTAATGCCCGGCCAGCGGGGCGAGTTCGCGGGCGTAGGCGCTCTCGTCCAGCGTGAACAGGATCAGGCTGAGCGCCGGATCGTTGCCGAAGCGGTCAAGCAGGGGTTTGAGCGCATGGACATAGTCGGTACGGGTCGGAATATCCGCGCCCTTGTCCCGCCCCAGCGCGGCGAACAGCTGCGCGTTGTGGTTGCGGAAAGAGCCGGGGTGGAGTTGCATGACGAGCCCGTCCTCCACGCTCATCGCTGCCATTTCAGTCAGCATCTGGGCGCGGAACAGTTCGGCCTCGGCGGGGGTGAAACTGCCGGCGCTGACCTTGCGGAACAGGGCTTCGGCCTCGGTCGGGGCAAGATCGGCAGTCTGCGCGGTGGGGTGGCCGTGATCGGTGCTGGTTGCACCGTGGGCGGCGAAGAAGGCGCGGCGCTGGCGGTGGGCGGCGAGGTAGCCGGTCCATGACAGACAATCCTCGCCGGTCAGATCGGACAGCAGCGCCAGATTGTCGCGGAACCCTTCAAATTCGGGATCGACCACCGGATCGGGGCGATAGGCGGTGATCACCCGGCCCTGCCAGCCGCTGCTGCGGATCGCCGCGTGATGCTCCAGGCTGTCGAGCGGGCTTTCGGTGGTGGCGATCACTTCGATGTTATAGCGTTCGAACAGCGCGCGCGGGCGGAAGGCCGGCGTGGCGAGCGCAGCGGTGATCGTGTCGAAATAGCGGTCCGAGGTCTCCGCGCTCAGCAGCGTGTCGAGCCCGAACACTTCGGCAAACACCCAGTCGAGCCACATCCGCGACGGGGTGCCGCGCAACAGGTGATAGCGCTCGGCAAACAGCCGCCAGCTGGCGCGCGGGTCCGCCGCAGGGTTGCCGATCCCCAGCGCGGCGAGCGGGACGCCCTGCGAATAGAGCATGCGGAACACGTAATGGTCCGGGTGCAGCAGCAGCTCCGCCGCATTTCCGAAGGGGGCGTCGCTGGCGAACCACGCCGGATCGGTGTGACCGTGCGGGCTGATGATCGGCAGGTCCCTGACCGTACCATAAAGCGCGCGGGCGATCTCGCGCGTGGCGGGATCGGCCGGCAGCAGGCGGTCGGGATGGAGTTCGATTTTGTGGGTCATGTGCTTTGCGAATAGCGCGAACGCTTGGCCTGGACAGTGCGGCGGGCTTCCTCGATCGCGCGTTCTTCGGTGGCGAACAGCAGGCTGTCGATCACTTGCGCCAGATGCGCGCGCATCGCCGCGCGGGCGCCCTTTGCATCGCGGGCGCGCAAAGCGGTGAGCACGGCGGTGTGTTCATCGACCACCGGCTTGATATTCGCGCTGCGGGCCTTTTCGTGAAGCAGGGCGGCTTCGGGCGAGGCTGCGCGCAGGTCCCACAGGTGTTCGATCGCGTTGTAGATCGCGGTGTTGCGGGTTGCGCGGGCGATGGCGAGGTGGAATTCGCGGTCGCTTTTTTCGGTGCCATCGGCCTGCTGGTTTTCGCGCGCGATCGCCTCGACCAGCGCTTCGATCTCGTTCAGCTCCTCATCACTCGCCTGGGTCGCGGCGAGCGCAGCGGCTTCGCCTTCGAACAGCAGGCGCGCTTCGGTCAGTTCGAAGGCGGTGATGTTGAAGCCGGGCAGGTCCTCCTTGCCGGGCAGGCGGCGGACATAGGCGCCCGAACCGACCTTGACCTCAACCAGCCCCTGCACTTCCAGCGCGATGATCGCCTCGCGCACGGTCGGACGGCTGACATTGTAGGCCGCCGCCAGCTCCCGCTCCGCCGGAAGCCGCGCGCCGACCGGGTAGCGGCCAGAGGCAAGCTCCTCCATCAGGCTGCGTGCCAGATCCTGATAGAGCCGGTCCTGGGACTTGTCGGGCGAGACGCTCATTGCATTTCCTTTTTGGTCTTACCAATTGTCTTGACAGGCCAGACTAATCTGGTCAAGACTTCATATCACAGGCCAGCCCAATTGACACAGGAAATGCCATGAAGATCCAGTCTGCCAAGGTCATCGTCACGTGCCCCGGGCGCAATTTCGTGACGCTGAAGATCGAAACCGACCAGGGCGTCTATGGCATCGGCGATGCCACGCTCAACGGGCGCGAGCTGTCGGTGGTCGCCTATCTTGAAGAACACGTGATCCCCTGCCTGATCGGCATGGACCCGCGCCGGAT
>CAZKAX010000025.1:0-22412 GCA_964550775.1 uncultured Novosphingobium sp.
CCGGGTGTCTCCACTTCGCTCGACACGAACGGGGAGGGGGGAATGTGCACCATGCCGATAACTCAGCGATGGTTCGGGAAGGGGCCGGTGCCGTTCTCATCCACCGGCGAGCCGCGCTCGAACCGGTCGAGGCTGAACGGCTCGACAATTTCGTGGGGGCGGCCATGGGCCAGCGTATCGGCGAACAGACAGCCGGAACCCGGCGTGGCCTTGAACCCGCCATAGCACCAGCCGCCGTTGATCCACAGACCGTCACGCGGGGTGGAGCCGATGATCGGTGAGCCGTCAAAGCTCATGTCTGTCACCCCGGCCCAGGTGCGCAGCATGCGCAGGCGCGACAGCGCCGGGATCAGTGCCAGGCCCTGCTGCACCGCCAGTTCCATCGTTACCGCATGGCCGCGCTGGGCATAGCTGGGCCAGTTGTCCGGATCGCCGCCGAACACGATCCCGCCCTTGTCGCTCTGACTGATGTAGCAGTGCAGGCTCTGGGTCATCACCACGGTGTTGACCATCGGTTTGACGCCTTCGGTGACCATCGCCTGCAGGGTCTGGCTTTCCACCGGCAGCTTCAGCCCGGCGAGTCCGGCAACGTGGCCTGAATGCCCCGCCGCGCAGATCGCCACCATGCCGGCATTGATCCGGCCGCGGGTGGTTTCCACGCCGGTCACGCGGTTTCCGTCCATCACCATGCCGGTGACTTCGCATTGCTGGATGATATCCACGCCCCGGCTGTCGGCCCCGCGGGCAAAGCCCCAGGCGACGGCATCGTGCCGCGCGGTGCCGCCGCGCCACTGGATCATCCCGCCTTCGATCGGGAAGCGGGCCTTGCGCGAGAAATCGAGGCACGGCTCGATCTTCATCACCTGATCGCGGGTCAGCAGTTCGGCGTCGATTCCTTGGTTGGCCATGGCATCGCCCTTTTCGGCGAGGCGGATCATGTCGCCATCGGAATGCCCCAGCGTCAGCGCGCCGCGCGGTGAGAACATGACGTTGTAGTTGAGATCGTCCGACAAGCCTTCCCACAGCTTGAGACTGAATTCATAGAACCGGCCAAGCGGTTCAAGCCGGTAGTTGGAACGCACGATGGTGGTGTTGCGCCCGGTATTGCCGCCGCCAATGTAACCCTTTTCCAGCACCGCGACATTGGTGATGCCGTGGTTCTTGGCGAGGTAATAGGCCGTGGCAAGCCCGTGCCCGCCGCCGCCAATGATCACCACGTCATAGCTGGCCTTGGGCTCGGGATGCCGCCAGGCGGGCTGCCAGTGGCTCTGACCGTTGAACGCGCCGCGCAGCAGGGAGAGGGCGGAATATTTGCCCATCAGAGCGGCAACCAGCCGCGCTGTTCGCGCCAGTCTGCTGCGATCCCGTCAAACCGGGACAAGGCCAGCTTGTCGATATCGGTAAAGCTGCAACGCCCTTCCAGCACCAGATCGCTGACCGCGTGGCCCGATGCGGGCGACAGGCCAAAGCCGACACCGGACATGGTGCAGACGGTGACATTCTCATGCCGGTCGATCACCGGACGCCCATCGGGGGTCATCTCGATCACCCCGGCCCACGACCGGATCACATTGAGGTGCGCCGCACCCGGGAACAGCTCCGCCAGCCGCCGCGCGAGGTTGCGGGTGAGGGGCGTGCTGGGCTTCACTGCCGGGCCAAGCTCGCCAAACTCGACCCATTCGTGCGGGCCGCCACCATAGGCCAGGTTGCCGCGCAGCGTCTGGCGGCCATAGAGCCCGTTGCCGTCGACCCCGCCCAGCTTCATCATCGGTGCGGGTTCGGTGACGATCATTTCGGCGCGCGCAGCCGCGAGCGGTAAATCGATCCCGACCATGGCGGCAAGACGCCCGGTCTGTGGCCCAGCGGCGATTGCCACGGCATCGCATTCGAAGATGCCGCTGGTGCTTTCCACCGCAGTCACCTTGCCACCCGCAGTCTGGAAGCCCGTCACTGGCGAATGCTGCACGATCCGCCCGCCCAGGTCCTGCAGCGCCCAGGCATAGGCCTGCACCGTGCGGTGCGGGTTGGCATGGCCGCCGAAACGGTAATGGATCCCGCCCAGGCAATTGTCGCCCGCCAGCGGCACGGCTTCGAGGACTTGCCGGGCGTCGAGCAGATCGACCCGGTGGCCCAGCCGGTTGTTCATCCCCGCGATGTACTGGTACTGCTCCAGCTGGCGCGGGGTAACCGCCATGACGATGCGTTCGGGGCTGAATTCGGTGGGATAACCCAGCAGTTCGTCCATCTGAGGCCACAGCCGCTGCTCTTCCTTGAACAGCGGGCTCTGGTAGTGCGAGCACCCGCCGCCGTTGCGGCCCGATGCTTCCCAGCCGACCACGCCCTTGTCGAGCACGGTCACCGAATGACCGGCCCGCGCCAGCCACCAGGCGGTGCTGAGCCCCGTGGCGCCAGCGCCAACGACGACGATCTTCTGCGCGCTCACAGGCTCATGTTCCCGCCCAGCACGCGCCGGTTCTCTTCCTCATAGGGGGTGCCGATATCGGCATAGGGGACCCACTGCGTCGGAATACCCATCCAGACGTCCCATCCAGCGCGCATCTCCTCGCTTTCCTCCCAGTCGGCGATGACTTTCAGCGGCAGGGGTCGGACCGGCGCGCGGTGCGTGGCAAGCGGCAGCGCGGCAAGCTCGGTTCCGGCTTCGACCGAGAGGATCATCGCCACCTGATCGCGGCAGCGGCGGCCTTGGCACTGGCCCATGCCAGTGCGGGTCAGGCGCTTGACCTGATCCTGATTGGGCGGCCCGTCCTGCAGCAAGGTCTTGAGCGAGCGGCCCTGCATCGCGGCCGAGCGGTCAAGATAGCGTGGGGGCTGGACCCCGATCAGGTCCGACAGGGTCATTTCCTCGCACTGGCAGATGATTGTGTCGCCGCCGCAGGCGCCGCCCAGTGCATTGAGCCAATCGTAGCGGTAGGCCGCATGATCGAAGCCCGTATCGGGCAGCCCGGCGCAGTCCCCCAGGAACGCGATTGCCTCGCTGGCCTCGGGCACCCAGCCGCCGCGCGCAGGATCGAACCGGCGCGGCCCGTTCATCGCATCGTTCAGTTCGATCATCGGCACCAGCCCCACGGCGAGGACCACGCTGTCGCAGGCGAGCGTCGAGCCATCGGACAGCGCCACGGCCTCAACCCCGTCGATCCCGCCCCGCGCCTCGACCGGCCAGGTGCCGCACCGCACCGACACGCCCGCGCTTTCCAGCCGTGCGAGTAATGCCGCATCGCCCTGCGGCACATCGCGCACTTCCAGCACCGCGGCCACTTCCAGCCCCTTGTCCAGCGCGAGGAGCGCGGTTTGAAGGCCAAGGTCGTGCGAACCGGCCACCACGATCCGGTGGCCGGCGAAGGCGTCATAGCGTTCCAGCAGCATGGCCAGACCCTTGGCGCCCATCACGCCGGGCTGGTTCCAGCCGGGGAAGGCGAGCGGCAGATCGCGCGCGCCGGTGGCCAGCACCAGCTGGTCGAACCCGACCAGCCAGGACCGGTCGGCATCGGCCAGCGCCACCACCTGACCCGGCAGGCTGCCCACGAGAGGCCCGTTGCGATAGACCCCCCAGGCCGAAGTGCCGAGGAGTACTTCGACCCCGGCATCGAAGGCGCTTTCCAGCCAGGGCATGTTGGCGAAGACTGTTTCGACCATGCGGCCGCTGTTCTGCACCGCAGCGGTGGCCCGTCCGCCGAAGAACCACGGCACGTCATTGCCGATGGCCGCACCCGAAACCGGGTTTTCATCAACCAGCAGCACGCTCGCGCCGTCCTGCGCGGCCTTGACTGCAGCGGCGCAGCCGGTCTGGCCCGCGCCGACCACCACCACGCCATAGTGCTGGCTGGGCGGGGGAAACTTGCCGTCGATCGCGTGGGGATCGATCGTGCGCGCGGTCATACGGCCTCCAGTGCCTGCGCCAGGTCGGCGATCAGGTCGTCAACGTGTTCGATCCCGACCGACAGCCGCATGGTGCCATCGGTGATTCCGCCATCAAGGCGTTGCTCGGGCGTCAGGGCATAATGGGTGGTGGTCGCCGAATGGCAGATCAGCGTTTCCGATCCGCCCAGGCTGACCGCCAGCTTGAGCAGCTGCAACCGGTCCAGCATGCGGAACGCCTCGGCCTCGCCCCCGTGAAGGTGGAAGCTGAAGGTCGATCCGGCGGCGTGGCATTGCCGGTCATAGACCTCGCGGGCGCGGCTGCCTTCGGGCAGGAAACCCAGATAGGTAACGCCCGCCACTTTGGGATGACCCTTCAGGAATTCCGCCACCAGCCGGGCGTTTTCCATCGCCCGTTCGGTCCGCACGTGGACCGATTCGAGCGAGCGCAGCACCAGCCACGAGGTATAGGGATCAAGGTGGTTGCCCCAGGTGGTGCGCAGCATCAGCAGCCGGTCGATCAGTTCCTTGCGCCCGGTGATCCCGCCTGCCAGCAGGTCGGAATGACCGCCGCAATACTTGGTCAGCGAAGTCAGGATCAGGTCGACTCCGAAATCGACCGGGCGCTGGGCAAAGGGCCCCAGCAGCGTGTTGTCGACCACCACCAGCGGGCGGTGGCCCTGCGCCGCCGCTACCTCGTCCGCGATCCGCACCATCAGGGCTAGATCGACGATCGCCGCAGTCGGGTTGGCCGGGGTCTCGGCAATGATCAGCTTGAGCGGGCCCTTGGCCATGGCCTCCTGCGCGGCGGCGCGCACGGCCTGTTCGTCGGTTCCGTCCAGATAAGTGGAGGAATGGGTCCCGAACTGCGCCATGATCGCGTTGTAGAGCATGTCTACCCCGCCATAGATCGGGCGGCCATGCAGCACGCCGTCCCCCGGGGTCAGCCAGGCGAGCGCGATCGAGGAATGCGCGGCCATCCCGCTGCTGAACGCCGCCCCGGCCTCCATCCCATCAATCGCCGCCAGCCGGGATTCAAGGATGTCGAGCCCAGGATGGCCGAGCCGCGAGTAGATGTGGTTGCTTTCCCCGACCAGCGGGCCGGTGCCGTCGAAATAGGCCTCATGCACATCCTTGGCATGTTGCGCCGAAGGATAGACGAAGGTCGAAGTCATGTAGATCGGCGCCTTGACCGACCCCAGCGCGCTGGCCGGATCATAGCCAAAGGCGACGGCCAGGGTTTCGGGGCGGAAGCGGGCGGGGGGCTGTCTGGTCATGGGTGCGAACCGTGCCACAAGGCGGTGTGCCGCGCCAAGGGGGAGTGCCCGGCCATCGACGGGTGGCTGGGCAGGGCGACCCGGTTGGCGGGCATGCGAATCTCCAGGCAGGTTACGTTGAACCGTTCTTGCCTGCCACGCCGGGCGGCGCAAAATTGCGATTTGGCATGGCCTCATGCGGAAATGTTCGGCTATGGCTAATGCCGGGAATCGGGAGCCGCATGCCGGCCGGGATGAGGGACAGGGACCATCGCCAGCAAGACTTCAATCAACCGCCGCTGGCTGCCGCTGAATGCCCTGCGCGCGTTCGAGGCGGTGGGCAAGCGGCTGAGCTTTACCGGCGGTGCGGCGGCGCTTTCGGTTTCGCAAAGCGCGATGAGCCGCCATGTCGCCGGGCTGGAACAGCTGCTGGGCAAGCAGCTGTTCGAACGCGATGCGGGCAAGCTTTCGCTGACCCCCACGGGGGAGGAACTGCTGGGCGTGGTCGCCAAGTCGCTTGACCGGATCGAGGCGACGATCAAGGCGATCTGCGAAGACAGCATGCCCGGCCGCGCGGTGCGGCTGCATGTCCCGCCGTCGCTGCTGCAGCAGACTTTCATGCCGATCCTGGGGCAGTTCCACCGCGACCATCCCGAAATCCGGATCGACGTGTCGAGCGCCCATGTCACCGGCCTGCCGCAGGCCGATATCGACATGGCGATCGTCTATGACCGACCCAATGTGGACGATATGGTGACCGACCTGCTGTGCATGGTCCGGGTCGCCCCGCTCTGTTCGCCCGCCACGGCAGAGGCTGCGCGGGGCAAGAGCCTGGGCGAATTCCTGGCCGGACAGGAACTGCTCCACCTCAAGCTCGACAACCAGCCGCGCGAGCTGTTGTGGGGGGCCTATCTCCACCAGCTCGGGATCGACCTGCGGCTGGACAGCGGACTGGCTTTCGACACCTCGATCGCGGCCTGTAAATATGCCGAGGTTTCGGGCGGGGTGATCCTGGGCGATGTCGACATGTTCGCCCGCGAACTTGCCGCCGGTGAACTGGTCATGCCGTTCGATGCGGTGATCGAGGATGGCTATGGCTACTACCTCAAACTCAACCCCGATGACCTGGCAGACCCGGCGATCGCGGTGTTCCGCAGCTGGCTGATCGGCTGCTACGCCGCCCAGCGGGACAAGCCCCAGTCCGACCAGCCAGAGTAACCACGCTGCGGGATTGCGCCGCGGCCTGGTTCCTGCCAAGCGGCGGGGCATGACCCAACAGACCCGCGTCCTCCCGCTTGAAGGCATCCACAACTTCCGTGACTATGGCGGCTATGCCGCTGCCGATGGAGCCCGCGTGGTCAGCGGTGTGCTGTGGCGATCGGCCCAGCACGGCGATGCGACCGATGCGGATCTGGACCGGATCCGCCCGCTCCACATCCGCACCGTGATCGACCTGCGCGGGATCAGCGAACGTCAGGCCAAGCCGTGCCGCCGCTATCCCGGGTTTGCCGGTGAAGTGCTGTTCCACGAAGGTGAAACCGCCGGGCTGCACATGGAAGCGGCGAGCGGCGCGCCGACTGCCGACGAAGCCCGCGCGGCGATGACCCGGCTCTATGCCGGGATCGCCTTCCGCCCCAATCTGGTGCCTATGCTGCAGCGCTATTTCCGGGCGCTGGAACAGCGTGAGGGATCGAGCCTGGTCCACTGCGTCGCGGGCAAGGACCGCACCGGGTTCGCGGTCGCGCTGTTCCAGCACCTGCTGGGGGTCCACTGGGACGACGTGTTGGGAGACTATGTGCTGACGAACGAGGCCGGCAATATCGAAGCCCGGATCGCTTCTGGCGCCGAGCAGATCCGGGGTCGCTACGGCCCGATCGACGATGCCACGGTCCGTGCGCTGATGGGGGTGGAGCCGGGCTATCTCGAAACCGCCTTTGCCGCGGTGAAGACGGAGCACGGGACGGTCGAGGCCTATCTGGCCGACGTGCTGGGGGTCGATTCGGCGCGGGTCGAGGCGCTGCGGGGCAAGTTCCTGACCGCCTGAGTGCCCCGGCAAAGGTTACAAGGTTGACACAGTTGACACTGTCCAGGGAAACAAATGTGCCGGGCCCCCTTCAGGACACGTGCCGCTTGCGGCCTTGATGGGAAAAACTCACAATTTCAAAGAGCTGTATCGCTCTTACCACATCGCCGCGATGTAGGAAAATCCAAACCGGTCAGAGGAACGCGCGGATCTCGGCCATGAACCGGTCGAACTGGTCATGGTGCAGCCAGTGCCCGGCATTCTCGAATTCGATCACCCGAGGATCGTTGTTGAACGCGGCGAGGCGGCCATCGTTGGCCGGGCTCGATGCCCAGCTGTCGAGGCCATAGAGCAGCAGCATCGGACAGGTAATCGCACCCCATAATTCGTCGGTGTAATCCTCGCGCGTGTCGGCAAAGGGCCAGACGTTGAGGTAGGGGTCGAACTTCCAGCTCCAGGTTCCGTCCTCGTTCCGGCTGGCACCGTGGATCGTCAGGTGGCGGGCCTGTTCGTCGGTGAGGAAGCTGTTTTCCTCTTTCATCCGGGCAAAGGCAGCCTCGATCGTGGCATAGCGGCGCGGGGCGCGGCCAGAGGCCTTGCGGCGGCCTTCGATCCAGTCGCGGAACCGGTTAGCATAGCCCGCCGCTTCGCGTTCGGCGCGCACTTTGGGAGAAGGACCAAGTCCTTCGATATTGACAAACTTCCTGACCTTTTCCGGGTAAAGGCCCGTAAACCGGCTGGAAATGTTCCCGCCAAGCGAATGGGCCACGATCGTTACCTGATCATGGCCCAGGGTGTGAACCAGCTGGGCAAAGTCATAGACGAAAGCGTTCATGTCATAATTGCCATCTGGCACCCAGGCGCTGTCGCCATGCCCGCGCAGGTCGGGGGCGATCACATGCCAGTCCTTGGCCAGTTCCTGCGCCACCCAGTCCCAGCTACGGCAATGGTCGCGCCCGCCGTGCTGCAGGATCAGCGGCGGGGCATCGGGATTGCCCCAATCGACATAGTGCAGCCGCAGCCGCTGCGAGATAAAGCTGTTCGAGGTCGGGCCGTGCATTGTCATGGATTGTGCTTTGCTCGCCTCGTCCCGTCAGGTCAATCGGGGTTCAGAACTCAAGCTCCAGCGCCAGCCGGAATTGCCCCCTGGTGTCCTGCCGGGCGGTGCCCAGTGCAAACAGATAGCCCGCCTCCAGCTTCAGTTCGGGGCCCAGCCCTTCCACTTCGGTGCTGACCACCGGGCCGATCATATGTCCTGCGGCGGGGAAGACCCGGTCAAACGTGCCGAGATCGCCAAATGCCTGCACGCCCACCCGCAGATCGCCCGCCACGGCCACATCGGCCTGCGCGGCATAGGCCAGTTCTACCTTGGCCCCGCCGATCAGCTCCTTTTCGGCAATCAGGTTGAGCCGCAGGTCGAACGGACCGGGGCGATGTTGCAGCAGCAGCTTGGTCTCGATCTTGTCGGGGCCGTCCAGCCCGATCGCATATTCGCCGTAAAGCGCCACATCGATCCCGCCGACCCGGCCCAGAGTATAGATCGCCTCGATCCCAAGCTCCTCCGCCTTGCGGGGCTTGCCCGGTTCGCGCTCGAATTCGCCCTGCAGGCCCAGTCGCAGCCGCTTTGACACGCCATAGCCCAGTTCCAGCTTGACCATGTCCTCGCCATCATCCGGCCCGCCAGCCAGGGCGTCATACCGGCTTTCCAGCTCGAATTCGCCGGGCGAAACGGTTGCACCATAGATTTCGCCGCCCAGGCCTGGCGCGGCCATTGCTGTGGTTGGCGTGAGCAGGGCAAGGCCCAGCACCGCAGCGGCGATTGTGTGTTTCATGGTGCCCTCCAGTTGCAGTCCGCTAATGCGAACAAGTCGCACTTGCAAGCAAGCTGTGCGGCGGCATTGATTGCGATCAAAAGCGCTGGAAAATCGTGCCCGCGCACTGGCCAAGCTGCGCGCTTGACCCTATTTGCGCTGCCCAGCACCAGAGCGATCCAAGGTTAAAGGCAGCCATGACCACCCACACCACCCGCATGCTGATCATCGGTTCCGGCCCGGCCGGGCTCTCCGCCGCCATCTATGGCGCGCGCGCGGGGCTGCAGCCGATCGTGGTGCAGGGGCTGCAACCGGGTGGTCAGCTGACCATCACCACCGATGTCGAGAACTACCCCGGCTTTCGCGATGTGATCCAGGGCCCCTGGCTGATGCAGGAAATGCAGGCCCAGGCCGAACATGTCGGCACGCGGATGCTGTGGGACACGATCACCGAAGTCGATCTGTCCGGCCCGCCGTTCCGTGCGGTGGGGGACAGCGGCGATATCTATGAAGGCGAAACGCTGGTGATCGCCACGGGGGCTGCGGCCAAATGGCTGGGCGTGCCCGGCGAGCAGGAACTGTCGGGCAAAGGCGTATCGGCCTGCGCCACCTGTGACGGGTTCTTCTATCGCGGCAAGAAAGTGGTGGTGATCGGTGGCGGCAACACCGCGGTGGAAGAGGCACTGTATCTCACCAACCATTCGCAGGACGTCACCCTGATTCACCGCCGCGATTCACTTCGCAGCGAAAAGATCCTGCAGGACCGCCTGCTGGCCCACCCCAACATCAAGGTGCTGTGGAACAAGGCGGTCGATCACTTCGTTGGCGGGGACACCGGCCTGACCGGCGTGGCGCTGAAGGATACGGTCACGGGCGAGAGCTCGGTTGAACCGTGCGACGGGGCCTTCGTGGCGATCGGCCATGCGCCGTCTACCGAACTGTTCAAGGGCAAGCTGGAAGTCGATGCGGGCGGCTATCTGGTGGTCCAGCCCGGCACCCCCAAGACCGCGATCCCCGGCGTGTTCGCCTGCGGGGACGTGATGGATCACACCTATCGTCAGGCCGTGACGGCTGCCGGAACGGGCTGCATGGCCGCGCTGGATGCGGAACGGTTCGTGGCGGAACGCGAGTTTCTGGCGCGGGTCTAGGACTTGATATCCTGACTATCCCGGTTCCGTTCGTGTCGAGCGAAGTCGAGACACGGCAGCGCTGGGTGTCTCGACTTCGCTCGACACGAACGGGCTAGTGTGGTGGGTTAGGATATTCCCCGCAAAGCCGCCAGAATCTGCCCTTGCAGCCAGATCCGCGCTTGTGGTTCCACAAACGAATGGCTGGCATCAGGACATTTGCGCAGCCGCGCATCGTGCTTGTCCCAATTGACAAGAAATGCCTGCGCGGTGCGGTCGTTTTCGGCGAGCAGGATCGTGACCGGACCCTGGAACGCCACCAGCCCTTCGGCCATCTGCTGCGCCAAGCTGCTCGGCGGGGCGTCGCTCTTGACCGCTTCGACCAGCGATGAGGCCATTTTGCGCACTTCGACCTTGCCGGTCAGCAGCCGCCAGACCGCGCGCGGATCGGTCAGCCGTTTGAGGTAGTGGCGACGCAGCACCGATGGCGGCATCGGTGTGGGTTCCGGCTCGGCCTCAACTTCGGGCTCTGGCGCTTCGACCTCCGGCTCGAACGTCCAGGGATTGGCCAGCACCATCGCATCCAGCCCCGCGCCCTGCGCCAGCATCAGCGCGCTGGCCGCGTCGCAATTGCCGAATGCAACCACGCGCTTCAGCGTCGGCACATGGGCGCGGAAGGCTTGCAGCGCGGCGGCGATGTCGGGCGAGCTGGCGGTGAAGCTGCCGTTCTCGCCAGAACTGTCACCCACCCCGCGCCGGTCGAACCGCAGCACGGGGAAGCCCGCCAGCGCGATCTTGGCGGCGATCTGGGCCTGACTATCCCACGGCCCGCTGCGCTGCTCGTTCCCGCCGCTGACGATCAGCAGGCCGGTGGCTGAGGCAGCCGTATCGAGGGTGCCGACCAGGGTTTCACCCTCGCAAGCGAAAGTCAGCTGGCGGCGGGTCATGCCTTGATCCCCATGGCGATCACGGCGGCCAGCGCATCGGCCTGCGCCGGATCCTCATCGGGTTCGGCGCGCAGCCACAGCGGACTGCCGCCCAGCATGTCCTGTTCGATAAGTTTCACCCCCTGACGCGGCGCTGGCTGCGCGGCCTGGAGGCCGGCGACCATGGGGGCGGACAGGCGGTATCCGGCCAGTTCAATGCCCTGTTCCTGCGCCTCGGCCAGCAGGCTGTCGACGCTTTCCTCGCGCCCGGCCTCTCGCGCGGCGAGGGTGCGCGCGCGCAGCAGGGTGCGCAGTTGGCTGGCGCCCTTGACCGGGCCATAGTGCCAGCCGGGCAGCCCCTCTGGCAGCAGCAAACCGCCGCCGCGGATGGCCAGAACATGGGTCGCCGTGAACGTATTGGCAGCGGCCGATACGGCGCTGCCCCAGTCCTCCAGTCCGATAACCGAAAGGTCCTGTTCGCTTTCGCCGGTGCCGGGCAGATCGGGCAGGATCGAATCGATCCCGCTGGCATCGAGCCGCCGCATCACTTCCACACAGAGCCGCCGCAGCTTGTGGCCTTCATCGAACAGCGCGGGCACGATCAGCAGCCGGTATGCGCGGCCCGCATCAAAGCTCAGCGCATATTCCTGCGCCACGCCGCAATGGGGCAGGGCAAAAGGATAGCTGCCCGGCTTCACGCGTCGCCGCGCTTGCTTTCGGCAAAGGCCAGCAGCGCGCCGTAGGTTTCCAGCAGCTCGCCATCGACCTCGTCATCCTCGATGATGATGTCGAGCCGGTCTTCCATTTCGGTCAGCAGGCCCGCGACGGCCATCGAATCGAGTTCGGGCAGGTGGCCGAACAGGCCGGTATCCGCGTCGAAGTCATCCGCCTGTCCGGGTTTGAGGCCCAAAACTTCGGTAAGAATCTTGCGGAGTTGCTTGTCGGTCTTCGAGCGCATTGTGAATCCCTGTTGCACGGCGCTGGGGCCCTTTCCGCGCGCTCTAGCCATGCATGCCGCGCTGCACAAGGCGGCGCAGCGCCTTGCGGGCGATTGCGGGCCAGGTTCCCGGCCACCCCGCGCGGAACGCCTCGATCCGGTAGCGCGGGCGCACCTGTTCCATCCAGTCGCGCTTGTAGGGATCGTTGCCGGTGCCGAAATCGACGAGTTGCACGTGATCGCGGTCGATCACATGTTTGAACAGGGCGGCGGTAAGGGTGGTGCCGGGGGACAGCGGCTTGCTCGCCTCGGTATGGGCCAGCTTGTGAATGAAGGCGGTGCCATGCTCCACGGTCCAGAACTGCGCGGCGACGGGTTCGCCATCTGCCAGGGCGAGGCCCAGCCGCAGGCGGCCTGCCGCACCTTCCTGCTCGGCAAAGCGGCGCAGGAAGGCAGGGCTGCCTTCCTCGCCCTTCCAGCTTTGCGCGTAGATCGTTTCGTAGGCGGCCCAGGTTTCGGGATTGAACGCGGTTTCGATCCGAACCTCGACCTTGCCCGCCTTGCGTTTCAGTGTGGTGCGGACCTGGCCGGGGCGGCCGGACAGGTATTCGTCATAGCTGCGCTCCTGAACCGGCAGGACGTGGTTGACGTCGCACTGCTCGACAAAGGTCACCCACCCGGCCTGGCGTAGCGCCTTGGCCAGCGCGGTGGTTTCGCCGTGTTCGTCGGGCAGGGGGCTCAGCACCAGATGCGGGCTTTGCCCGGCCAGATCGTTGGCCAGTTCGGCCAGCATGGCGGTGCGGTCTGCCCCGGCGGTAAACAGCGGGCTGACGCGGAAGTTGTACCAGTTGGTCAGGCAGTGAACCTGCCGTGCCTTGCGCAGCAGCGGCATGACGCCGCGCTCAGTGCCTTGATGGACCACGGCAATCAGGGGAAACAGGTCGCAGATCGTGGTCAGGCCCTGCCACCATTCCAGCCGGTCAAACGGCGCGCGGGCGGTCGGCGCGCTCAGCAATGCGGCGAGCGGCGCATCGTCTTGCACTTCTTTAAGATCATCGTGATAGGTGACGCTGACCAACTGACTTAAACCCCCTTGCCGGAGCACCTGCCGCTTGCCTGACCTGCCTTCCGCCGCGATTCGTCCGCTGGACCATCTCGCATTGCGGGGTGAGGATCAGGCTCCTGCGCTGGTGCTGCGCGAGGGGACCTATAGCTACAAGGACTTAAGGGATCGTGTCGCCACCATGGCGGGGTGGCTGCGGATGCAGGTGCCGCAGCCCGGCGCGCGGGTGGCGACCTGGGCGGCCAAGGGCGCGCTGACGTGCCTGATGCCGCTCGCCGCGGCGCGGGCAGGGCTGGTCCACGTGCCGATCAACCCGCTGCTCAAGCGCGCGCAAGTGGCGCATATCCTGGCCGATAGCGGCGCAAGCCTGCTGATCGCCACGCCCGCGCGGCTCGCCTCGTTGGAGCCGGGCGATGTATCGGACGGTTGTGCGGCGATGGGCGAGGGCGAGGCGATGGAAGGGCCGCCGCTGCCTCCTTCAGCGGCCGATCCGCGCGAGCTGGCCGCGATCCTCTATACCAGCGGATCGACCGGGCGGCCCAAGGGCGTGATGCTCAGCCATGCCAACATGTGGCTGGGGGCGGAAAGCGTCGCCAGCTATCTTGGCCTGCAGGCCGATGACCGCGCGCTGGCAGTGCTGCCGCTGTCGTTTGATTATGGGCAAAATCAGCTGCTGTCGCACTGGTACGCCGGTGCCAGCGCGGTCCCGCTCGACTACCTGACCCCGCGCGATGTGGTGAAGGCCATTCAGCGCCATGACGTCACCACGCTCGCCTGCGTGCCCCCGCTGTGGGTGCAACTGGCAGAGCTTGACTGGCCCGCAGATGTTGCCGCCAAGCTGCGGAGATTGACCAATTCGGGCGGGGCCCTGACCCCGGACCTGGTCAAACGCCTGCGCAGCCTGTTCCCGCAGGCGCGGTTGTTTGCCATGTACGGCCTGACCGAAGCCTTCCGCTCGACCTTCCTCGACCCCGCGCTGATTGACAGCCACCCCACATCGATGGGCACCGCGATCCCGCATGCCGAGATTCTGGTGATCAACGATCAGGGGCAAGTCGCGGCGGACGACGAAGAGGGCGAACTGGTCCACTGCGGCCCGTTGGTGGCGCAGGGATACTGGCAGGATGCGGAACGCACCGCCGAACGCTTCAAACCGGCCCCGGCCGCTTCCAGCTATGGCGGCACAGCGGTCTGGTCTGGCGACCGGGTGCGGCGCGATGCGGAGGGGCTGCTCTATTTCGCCGGACGGCGCGATGCGATGATCAAGTCTGCAGGCAACCGGATCAGCCCGCAGGAGATCGAAGAGGCCGCGCTAGCCAGCGGGCTGGTGGCCGAAGCGGTCGCCCTGGGCATACCCGACGAGCGGCTGGGCCATGCGGTCCACCTGATCGTCCGGCCCGCCCCCGGCGCAGCCGATGCCGAGGCGGAATTGCCGCGTATCCTGTTGAAGGAATTACCGAACTTCATGCAGCCCAAACACATCCATTGGCGCACCGCGATGCCGATTTCGCCCAACGGCAAGATCGACCGCACCGGGCTGTATCAGGAGCTTGCCGCATGAAGCCGCTTGGCCCGATCCCCCCCGGTTTTACCGCGCTGGATGGCGAACTGGCGATTGCCGGGCGCAAGGCGTCGGATCTGGTGGCAGAGGCGGGCAGCACCCCGCTGTTCGTCTATTCGCGCGATCTGATCGCCCGGCGCGTAGCCGATCTGCGCGCGGCCATGCCGGCGCGGCTGGCACTGCATTATGCGGTGAAGGCCAATCCGTTCGGCCCGGTGCTGCAGGCGATGGCCGGGCTGGTCGAGGGGTTCGACATCGCCTCGGGCGGGGAACTCGCCATGGTCCGCGCGGCCGGGATCGATCCGGCGCGGGTCAGCTTTGCCGGGCCGGGCAAGCGCGATGCGGAGCTGGAGACGGCCATCGCCGCCGGGGTCACGCTCAACCTTGAATCCGAAGGTGAGGCCGCGCGCGCGCTGGCCATCGCCGAACGGCTGGGGATCACCCCGCGGCTGGCGATCCGGGTCAACCCGGATTTTGACCTGAAGGGCTCGGGCATGAAGATGGGCGGCGGGGCCAAGCCGTTTGGCGTGGATGCCGAACGCGTGCCCGCACTCGCCCGCCAGATCATCGCCAGCGGGGCGGAATGGCGCGGATTTCATATCTTTGCGGGCAGTCAGGCGCTGGGGGCAGAAGCGATTGCCGAAACTCAGGGGCAGACGCTCGCCCTCGCAGCCCGGCTGGCAAAGGAAAGCGGCGCGGCGCTGCCGCATTGCAACCTGGGCGGCGGGCTGGGAATCCCCTATTTCCCGGGCGATGAGCCGGTTGACCTGGCACTGGTCGGCGCGCGCCTGGGCGAAGGGTTCGCCGCGCTCCCCGCCGAACTGGCAGAGACGCGGTTTTGCATGGAACTGGGGCGTTTTCTGGTCGGCGAGGCCGGAGTCTATCTGACCCGGATCGTCGATCGCAAGGTCAGCCATGGTGAGACCTATCTGGTCACCGATGGCGGGCTGCATCACCAGCTGGCGGCTTCGGGCAATTTCGGCACCGTGGTGCGCCGCAACTATCCGGTCGCGATCGCCTCGCGCTTTTCGGCCGAGCCCGAGGAAGAGGCCAGCGTAGTTGGCTGCCTGTGCACTCCGCTCGACCGGCTGGCCGACAAGGGCCACTTCCCGCGCGCTGAGGTGGGCGATCTGGTCGCGGTGTTCTGCGCCGGAGCCTATGGCGCAAGCGCCTCTCCGGCGCAGTTTCTGGGCCAGGGTCCGGCGGCGGAAATGCTGGTTTAACCACCCGGTTCACGCCTGTCCCAGATCAGGACCATGGCCAAAATTCCCGCCTGACTCCGGGAATCTACGGTCAAGGCTAACGCAATATTCACCCTTTTTCCCGATACCGCAGGCTGAATAGCCGGGCCTGCGTGTGGGAAGTGCACCCCAGGGCAGTGCTCGGCACCTGTGAAGGAACGCCGAATGCCGACCAACCGTTTCGTCAAACTGCTGACTGGCAGCGCCGTGCTGAGCATGGCCCTGACGGGCTGCGCCGGGGTTTCGAGCGGCCCGCAGCTGCCGCCCGCCAGCTTCGTGGCGATGCAGGAAGGCCCGGGCGAGGAATATGTGATCGGCCCGCTCGATGAACTGACGATCTTCGTCTGGCGCAATCCGGAACTGGGTGCGCAGGTGCAGGTCCGTCCCGATGGGCGGATCACCACGCCGCTGATCACCGACATGCCGGCCGTGGGCAAGACTCCCAAGATGCTGGCCGACGACATCACCCTGCAGCTGTCGCAGTACATTCAGGAACCGCTGGTTTCGGTGATCGTGAACAAGTTCGCGGGCACCTTCAGCCAGCAGGTCCGCGTGGTTGGCGCCACCGGCAAGCCGGCCTCGATTCCCTATCGCGCCAACATGACCCTGCTTGATGCGATGATCGCGGTCGGCGGACTCAGCGAATATGCCGCCGGCAACAAGGCTCGGCTGATCCGGTTCGACAAGGAATCAGGGCGGCAAAAGGAATTCGCGCTGCGCCTGGGCGATCTGCTCAGGAAGGGCGAAAGCAAGGCCAACGTCATGCTGATGCCGGGTGACGTGATCATCATCCCTGAAAGCTCGTTCTGAGGAAGGGGCCCGGGGGCACGCGATGAACAACATTTACGATGAATTGCGCTCGGCGCTCTATTCGGTCTGGCACCGCCGCTGGATCGTGCTGGGTGTGGCCTGGGCCGTCAGCCTGCTGGGCTGGCTGGTGGTGGCCATGGTTCCCAACAGCTACGAATCGCGTGCCCGTATCTTCGTTCAGCTGGACGATGTGCTGGCGCAGCAGATCGGCATCAAGAGCAACCAGAAGGGCGACATCGACCGCGTCCAGCAGACGCTGACCAGCGCGATCAATCTGGAAAAGGTAATCCGCAGCACTTCCATCGGCGAGGAAATCACCTCGCCCAAGCAGATGGAAGGCGCGGTGCTGGGCCTGGGCAAGAAGATCAAGGTCGAGAGCGCGCAGGAAAACCTGTTCGAAATCACCGCTACCTATGGTGACGGCGGCAACAGCGATGCAGCCAATGCCAAGATCGCGCAGGACATCGTCCAGAAGATGATCGACATCTTCCGCGAGGAAAACCTGGCCGGCAACCGCGGCGAAATGAGCCAGTCGCTCGATTTCATGAACCAGCAGCTGGCCAGCCGTCAGAAAGAGCTGGAAGCCGCCGAGCAGAAGCGCCTCGCCTTTGAAGCGCAGAACCCGGACATGGCCCAGGGCGGGCTGTCGGTGCTGCAGAAGCTGGAACAGAGCCGCGCCGAAATGCGCGGGATCGATGCCGATCTGGCGGCAGCGCAAAGCGCGCTTGCCTCGATCAACGGCCAGCTGGCCGGCACGCCCAAGACCATCGCCGGTGCGCCCGGCGCAGTCGGCGGGGCGCGCGGTGCTCTGGCCGAAGCACAGGCCCAGCTTTCAGCCATGCGTTCGCGCGGGCTGACCGAAAACCATCCTGATGTGATCGCCGCCAAGAATCAGGTCAACGCCCTGCGCGGCGCGGCTGCATCGGAAGGCGGCGGCGGGGCAGTGGGCACGCCCAACCCGGCGTACAGCTCGCTCCAGTCGATCCTGGCCGAACGCCAGGCCAACGTTCAGGCGCTCAGCGCCCGGCGCGCGGCGCTGCAATCGGACGTTGCGCGGATCACCAGCCAGCAGATCAGCAATCCGGAAGTCGCCGCCGAACAGCAGCGCATCAACCGCGATTATGACGTGCTCAAGCAGCAGTATGACAAGCTTCTGCAGGACCGGGAAGAGCTGCGCCTGCGCGGCCAGGTGGAAACCGAACATTCGGCGATCAAGTTCCAGGTGATCGATCCGCCGACCACGCCGCGTTCGCCGGTCGCGCCCAACCGTCCGCTGCTGCTGTTCGCAGTGCTGGTGGTTGGGCTGGGAGCCGGGGCGGCGGTGGCCTTTGCGGTTGGCCAGCTGCGTTCGACCTTTGCCACCACCTCCAAGCTTGAGCGTTCGCTTGGCCTGCCGGTGCTGGGGGCGATCAGCCGGACCCTGACCGAAAGCGGCCGTGCGCTGCAACGCAAACGCCTCAAGCTGTTTTACGCCTCGACCGGCGCGCTGGGCGGCTTGTTCGTCCTGCTGCTGGCGATCGAATTCTTCCAGCGGGCCCGTGTGGCTTGAGGGGACGGACATGACCGAACACACCAAGATCCCCGTCCCCGATGACAGCGCCGACGCCAAGTCGACCCTGATCGAGCGCGTGGTGCGCAATTATGACCTGGTAAAGCTGGCGCCTGCGCCGATCCCCCAGGAACTGGTTCCGCCCGTGGCCAAGCGCCGCCGCTATCGCCGCGCCGATGAAGCGGTGGAAGAAGCCGTGGTGGCACCCGTGGCCGAAGCGTCCGCCGCGCCGCAGCCCGCTCCCGCACCTGCGGCAGTGGCCGCTGCCCCGGCACCCGAAGTGGTTGTGCCCGAAGTGATTTCCACCCCGGCGCAAGTGCCGGCCGTGCAGCAGCCGATCGCCGCCCCCGTGGTGTTCAGGGGGGAACGCCATCCGGTACGCCGTCAGCATCTGCGCGATCAGGGCCTGATCGTGCCCGAAGGCAGTGTTACCGCGCTGCTGGAAGAGTTCCGCATCGTCAAGCGCCAACTCCTGCTCAACAGCTCGCAGCTGCGCCAGCAGGGCATGGGGCTGGAAGCCCAGCGGATCCTGATCTGCTCGCCGCACCCCGGTGAGGGTAAGAGCTTTACTTCAGTCAACCTGGCGCTGGGCATTGCTGCCGAAAAGGAAAGCGAAGTGCTGCTGGTCGATGCCGACTTTGCCAAGCCTTCGGTGCTTTCGATGCTGGGCCTGCCGGGCGGTCCGGGACTGATGGATTCGCTGGTCGATCCGGATATCGATGTGGCGGACTGCGTGATCGGCACCGACATCGCAGGGCTGTGGGTGCTGCCTGCGGGCAATGCCACCACATCCGATACCGAATACCTGTCCAGCGCCCGCACCCGCGAAGTGCTGGATCGCCTGACCCAGGGTGCGCCGAACCGGATCGTGATCTTTGATTCGCCGCCTGCGCTGGCTGCTTCGCCTGCCGCGGAACTCGCCAAATATGTCGGCCAGGCGGTGCTCGTCGCGCGCTGCGACAAGACCGGGCAGGGCTCGCTTGAAGATGCGGTGTCGCTGCTTTCGGCCTGTCCGAACATCCAACTGCTTTTGAATGCCGTCCACTTCAGCCCAAGCGGCCGTCGCTTTGGCTCCTACTATGGATACGGAGGCTGACCATGAAGTCACCCCTTGCTTGCAATCTGCTTTCGCTGGCCATCGTTCTGGCCGCTGGTGCTCCCACACTCGCCCAGGCGCAGTCGCTGCCCTATGGCGACATGACCGGCGGCGGTTCGGGCTATGGCTCGGGCTCGGCCCGAGGCGGCCAGGATGCCGATGCCGAAGAGGATGGCGATGATGCCGCCGCGCCGCGCCGTTCGGGCAAGCAGCGGGTCAAGGTCACGCCCTATCTCGAAGCGCAGCAGGTCGTCTTTGCCGAACTGAAGCCCGGGAATGAAACACTGACCTATTCGGTGCTGGCCGCCGGGGTCGATGCCGCGATGGGCGGGCGCAACAACCAGGGATCGCTTTCGGTCCGTTATGAACGCCGGTTTGGCTGGGGCAACAATGCCCAGGACAGCAACGCCGTCAGCGGCATCGCGCGGGTTTCCTCGGCAGTGGTGCCGGGGACGCTGCGGATCGATGCCGGCGCCATGGCTGCGCGCAATGCGGTGGAAAACAACGGCGCGCTGTCCAGCGGGGGGCTGTCGTTCGGGGATTCGGTGACCCAGATCTATTCGGTCTATGCCGGACCCAGCCTGACCGCCCGCGCCGGGGACGTGGCGATCAACGGGGCCTACCGGATCGGCTACAACCGCGTCGAAAGCCCCAATGCCATCCCGGTCGCAGCCGGTCAGCCACAGATCGACCTGTTCGATGATTCCGTGGTCCACAATGCCACGATCCATGCCGGAACCAAGGCGGGCGATCTGCTGCCCGTGGGGCTGGGCGTGGGCGCGGGTTACAACCGCGAAGACATTTCCAACCTCAAGCAGCGGGTGGAGGATTTCCACGCCCGCGCCGATGCCACCCTGCCGCTGGGCAACGACCTGTCGCTGGTGGGCGGTGTGGGCTGGGAAAAGGTCCAGATTTCCAGCAAGGATGCGGTGCGTGATCCGATCACCGGCGCTCCCGTGGTCGGCACGGACGGGCGCTATGTCACTGACAATGCCGCGCCGCGCCAGATGGCCTACGATGTCGAAGGCCTGATCTGGGATGCCGGGGTCATGTGGCGCCCCAGCCGCCGGACCGCGCTCGAAGCGCATGTCGGCCGCCGCTATGGCTCGACCACCTATTACGGCAGCTTTGCCTATGCACCGAACAACCGCACCAGCATGAACGTGTCGGTCTATGACACGATCTCGGGCTTTGGCGGTCAGCTCAACACGGCGCTGGCCAACATGCCGACGCAATTCCAGGCGGTGCGCAATCCGTTCAACGGCAACCTCAACACCTGCGTCGCGGCTGATGGAGCAGTGGGCAGCGGGCAGAGCCCGTGCATCGGTTCCGCGCTCGCCTCGGTGCGCAGTTCGGTGTTCCGTTCGCGCGGGGTGATGGCATCGTACAATCACTCGGGCGATCGGATCCAGTACGGGATCGGCGGCGGGTATGACCGGCGCAAGTTCATCGGCGCACCGGGCACGGTCCTGGCCGCAGCCAATGGCGTGATCGACGAAAACTACTGGCTCTCCGCCTATCTGAGCGGCCGGATCGATCGCGCGTCGAGCTTTTCGACCAACGTCTATGCCAACTGGTACCAGCCCGGCGATGCCGCAATCGGCGACATGCGCGGGGTGGGGGCGACGGCGGCCTATTACCGCTCGATCACCAGCCACCTGTCAGCCACCGCGGCGGTTGGCCTCGATGGCGTAAGCCGCGAACAGCTTGACGATATCTGGTCCACCCAGGCCATGGTCGGCGTGCGGTATTCGTTCTGAGCCCTGAAGGAGCAAATCTGATGTTCAACGATTTTTACGGGCTCACCGGACGGCCGTTCCAGCTTACGCCCGATCCGACTTTCTATTTCGAAAGCCTGACCCACCGCAAGGCGCTGTCCTATCTGTCCTATGGTCTGGCCCAGGGCGAAGGCTTTGTTGTGATCACCGGCGAAGTCGGCGCGGGCAAGTCCACGCTGGTCGCGCACCTGATGGCAACGATCGACCCGGCGCGGCTGACTGCGGCGCAGATCGTCACCAGCAAGCTCGATGCCGAAGAGCTGGTGCACGTGGTGGCTCAGGCATTCGGTCTGATCGTCGACGGGCATGACAAGGCCAGCGCGTTGGGCGCGATCGAAGCCTTCCTGCACGATGAAGCCCGCGCGGGGCGCCGCTGCCTGCTGGTGGTGGACGAAAGCCAGAACCTGGGCTTTGACGCGCTGGAAGAGCTGCGCATGCTGTCCAACTTCCAGCTCGGCGCGCATCCGCTGCTGCAGACGCTGCTGCTGGGCCAGCCGGAATTCCGCGACATGATCCAGGATCATCCGCAGCTGGAACAGCTGCGCCAGCGCGTGATCGCCGCCCATCACCTTGAGGCGATGGATCTGGGCGAAGTGCAGCCCTATATCGAACACCGCCTGAAATGCGTCGGCTGGACCGGCAATCCGCAGTTCGACCAGCGCGTGTTTACCGAACTGTACGAAGTGTCGGGCGGGGTTCCGCGCCGGATCAACCAGATCTGCAACCGCCTGATGATGCTGGGCGCGGTCGAACAGCGCAGCCGGATCGACGGCGCGATGCTCAGCCAGGTGCTGGAAGAGCTGGAACTGGACGGCACGCTTCAGCTCAAGCGCCCCGAGCGCAAGCCCGAGCCTGAGCTTGCCCCCGTTGCCGCTCCCGCGCCGCAGGCCTTTGCCGCCGACCCTGCCGCTCCGGCGGTGGAGGTTGTCGCCCTGTCCCAGCTCCATGCCCTGCTGGCCGAGCGTGACGCGCAGATCGTGGAACTTCAGCAGGCCGTGATCGAACTGGCGAATGAACGCGAAGCCGCACCGGTGGTGGTGGCCGATCAGGCCGCTTCCGCCGCGATGGCCGCGCTTGAGGCCAAGTTCGCCGCGCTGGAAGCCAAGATGGCCGAACAGGAAGTCACCATCCGCCAGACGCTGACCATGCTGATCGAATGGATCGAGAGCGACGACGCCCAGCGCGCCGCCGCCTGATCCAGCCGGAAAGGGCGAAGGTCGCATGTCGCATGCTCCGGTGGTCAACGGCCTGTCGGTCGATGTCGAGGACTGGTTCCAGGTCGGCGCCTTTGAAGGGGTGATCGACAAGCTGGACTGGGATTCGCTCGATTCGCGGGTGGAAAACAATTGTCTGGCCAT
>CAZKAX010000025.1:22422-36388 GCA_964550775.1 uncultured Novosphingobium sp.
GCGGCTGGATGTGAAGGCCACGTTCTTCACGCTCGGCTGGGTGGCGCAGCGCCACGGACCGCTGATGCGCCGGATTGTCGAGCAGGGGCACGAACTGGCCAGCCACGGCTGGGATCACGCCCGGGTCTTCACGATGGACCAGCAGCTGTTCGCGCGCGATCTGGAACGCAGCCGCAAGGTGCTGGAGGATGCCAGCGGGGTCCGCATCACCGGCTATCGCGCGCCCAGCTTCTCGATCGATCATCGCACTCCCTGGGCCTATATGGCGCTGCACGAGCAGGGCTTTGAATATTCCTCCAGCGTCGCTCCGATCGTCCACGATCACTATGGCTGGCGCGAGGCTCCACGATTCGCCTTTCGGCCTTTGCCGTGGTCGCGGATGCTGGAAATCCCGGTCACGACGGCCCTGTTCGCCGGAAAGCGGCTGGCCGCCGGGGGTGGGGGGTTTTTCCGGGTGTTGCCCTATGCCTTCTCGCGCTGGGCGATCCGCCAGGTCAATCGGCAGGAACATCGCCCGGCGGTGTTCTATTTCCACCCGTGGGAAATCGATCCGCGCCAGCCGCGTGTCGCCAATGCGCCGATCAAGTCGAAGCTGCGGCACTACACCAACCTCGCCGGAATGGCCGACAAACTGGAGCAGCTGATCGGCGATTTCGAATGGGGCCGGATGGACATGATCGCCACGCGCGAAGCATCGCAGGCGACGGAGCTGGCGGCATGAACGCGCCGTTCAAACCGGCGACTCTGGCCGTAAGCCAACTCGACCTGACCGACCCCAACGAGGCGCGGCGGCTTGAGGCTTTCGTCGCTGAACAGTCCGATGGCACCGCCTTTCATCGCCCCGCCTGGGTGAACGCAGTCGCGCGCGGCACCGGCAACCGGGCTTTGGCGCTGGTGCTGGAACGCCGCGGCGAACTGGCCGCTTACCTGCCGCTGCTCGAAGCCCATTCGCCGGTGTTCGGGCGGGTGCTGGTGTCGAGCGGTTTCGCGGTTGGTGGCGGCGTGCTGGCTGCGCGGCCCGCCGATGCCAAAGCCTTGTTTGCTGCGGCGGAAGAGCTGGCCCTGCGCCGTTCCTGCCCGTCGATAGAGCTGCGCGGTGGCCCGCTGCCCAAAGGGCGTGAGGGCTGGAAGGTGCGGTTCGATTCGCATTGCGGCTTCGTCACCCCGCTCGCCGCCGATGACGATGCGCAGCTGACCGCGATCCCGCGCAAACAGCGCGCCGAAGTGCGCAAGGGGCTGGCAAATGACCTGCAGGTGACAGTGGGGTCCGGCATTGATGACCGCGCTGCGCACTACACCGTCTATGCCGAAAGCGTGCGCAATCTGGGCACCCCGGTTTTCCCGCGCAGCCTGTTTGGTGAAGTGCTCGATGCCTTTGGCGGGGATGCGGACGTGCTGACCGTTTGGCACCAGGGCGCACCGGTTGCCTCGGTCCTTTCGCTTTATCACCAGGGCGCGGTGATGCCCTATTGGGGCGGGGGCACTTTTGCCGCGCGGCGGCTGCGGGCGAATGACCGGATGTATTACGAACTGATGCTCCATGCCCGGCGGCGCGGCTGCGATCGGTTCGATTTCGGCCGATCCAAGACCGGCAGCGGGGCCTATGATTTCAAGCGCAACTGGGGGTTTGAGCCGGAACCACTGGGCTATGCCATGTGGACCGCGCCGGGCGCCGAGGCACGCGATGCCGATCCGACCAGCGCTGGCAATTCGGCCAAGATCGAACTGTGGAAGCGGCTGCCCTTGCCAATCGCCAACCTGATCGGCCCGCATATTGCGCGAGGGCTGGCGTGAGTGGCGGCGAAATCCTGTTCCTGGCGCACCGCATCCCCTTTCCGCCCGACCGTGGCGACAAGATCCGTTCGCACCATCTGCTAAAGGGCCTGGCTGCGCTTGCCCCGGTCCACGTGGCAACCCTGGCCGATGATCCCAAGGACATGGATTGCGAGGCCGAACTGGCCGGAATAGCCACAACCCATTGCCTGGCCAGCCGGAGCAAGCCGCTGTGGCGCGCCGGGGTGGAAGCGCTGCTAACCGGCCAGCCGGTCAGCCGGCCGGCTTTCCACCACCCGGATCTGGCGCGCTATGTCCAGATCGTTCTGGCCGAACGGCCGATCGATACGATCGTCGCGTTCTCCAGCCAAATGGGTCAGTACATTCCCGCCAGCTTCAAGGGCCGGGTGCTGTTCGATTTCGTTGACGTCGATTCCGCCAAGTTCGAAGCCTATGCAGAAAAATCGGCCTGGCCGATGCGCTGGATTCATGCCCGCGAAGCCCGGATGCTGCGCGCGGAAGAAGCGAGGCTGGCGCGCCGGGCTTCAGTTAGCCTGCTCGTTTCTCCAGAGGAAGCAGCGCTGTTCGCGGCCCGGCTTTCACCGGAAGATCGGGCGAACTGCGACGTGCGCGGTCTGCGCAACGGCATCGATGCAGTCACGTTTGACCCCGATCTCGTGCTGCCTGAACCACGCCTGCTAGCCAAGCAAGGTCCACGCCTGATCTTTACCGGCCAGATGGATTACGCCCCCAATATCGATGCCGCGCTGCGCGTTGCGCATTCGATCCTGCCACTGGTGCGGCAATCCTGCCCGGACGCTACGTTCCATGTGGTAGGCCGGAATCCAGGACCCGCACTGATGGCGCTGGATGGGCAGGAAGGCGTGCATGTCTGGGGTGCGGTTGATGATATCCGCAGCTGGTTAGCCGGGGCCGATCTTGCACTGGTCCCGCTGGATATTGCCCGAGGCATCCAGAACAAGGTGCTGGAGGCCATGGCGATGCGCCTGCCGGTGGTTCTGTCCAGCGGGGCGGCCACTGGAATTGCGGCGCAGGACGGACGCGACTTTCTGGTTTGCGACGATGATGCCGAACTGGCCGAAGCCGTGGTCAAGCTGGCCGCCAGTCCGCAACTGCGTGCCAGCATCGGGGACAGCGCTCGCCGCTTTGTGGTGGATGAAATGAGCTGGGCCGCGATGCTGGCGCCGTTGCCGGAATTGCTGGGCCGGACTGAAAGCCAGTCACGCCATGCCGCCTGAAGCTGTTCTGACCGAAGGCGAGGCCCGCGCCGCGCTGGCCGCCGATCCGTGGCGGCGCGCCCTGTTGCTGCTGGGCGGGACCTGGCTTGCCCTGATCGCGCTGTTCGCGGCGGACTGGGGCAAGATGTTCTCGCAGTGGTGGGACAGTTCGACCTATAACCATGTGCTGCTGGTGCCAGCGATCCTTGGCTGGCTGGTCTGGCTGCGCTTGCCCGAACTGCGCAAGCTTACCCCGCGCGGCTGGTGGCCGGGGCTGCTGCTGGTCACCGGGGCCGTGCTGATCTGGGTGCTGGGCGCCTTTGCCGGATTCGACCTGTTCCGCCAGACCGGTGCTGTGGCGCTGCTGCCTGCGACGGCGCTGCTGATGCTGGGACCGCGTGTCGGCGCGGGGCTTTGGTTTCCGCTGTGCTACAGCGCCTTTCTGGTGCCGTTCGGGGACGAACTGGTACCTCTGTTGCAGATGGTCACGGCCAAGATCACGATTGCCCTGGTTCACCTTAGCGGAACTCCCGCCCGGATCGACGGGGTGTTCATCGATACGCCTGCAGGTCTGTTCGAAGTGGCAGAGGCCTGTTCCGGGGTGAAGTTCCTGATCGCGATGGTCGCGCTGGGGGTGCTGGTCTGCAACGTCTGCTTCAAGGCATGGCGGCGGCGGATCGCCTTCATGGCGCTGTGCGTGGCTGCGCCGATCCTGGCCAACGGTGTGCGTGCCTGGGGAACGATCTTTGCCGCGCAATACGTCGGCGTGGAAAAGGCCGCCGGGATCGATCACATCATCTATGGCTGGATCTTCTTCGCAGTGGTGATCGCGGCGGTGTTGGGCCTGTCATGGCGCTTTTTTGACCGCGCGATCGATGATCCGATGATCGATGCCGCCGCAATCGAGGCTGATCTGCGCCTTGCCCGGCTGGCCCGGATGGGCATTCCGGCGCTGGCTGCGCTGCTGGGCACTTTTGCGCTGGTGCTGGGCGGACAGGCCTGGGCCCGCGCCGCCGATGCCCTTTCCTCCCCGTTGCCTCAGCAGATCTATCTGCCCGAAGTGCCAGGCTGGCAGCGGGTCGATTACAAGCCGCAAGTCTGGTGGGAACCGCGCGCCAGCGGAGCCGATCACCGCCTGCTGGGCCGCTATGCCGATGCCGCAGGGAACGAGGTGGACGTGTTTGTCGCGCTCTATTCCGCGCAGGACGAAGGCAAGGAAGCCGGCGGCTTTGGCGAAGGCGCCTTGCGGCCCGACAGCGACTGGGCGTGGCAGGGCGATGGACCGCCTGCGCCGCTGGCCCGCTCTGAACGGCTTCTGGCGCAAGGCAAGGTCGTGCGGATTGCCCAGACCTGGTACCGCAGCGGCGATATGCTGGGCGGCAGCAACGCCCGGCTCAAGCTCGCCAACATTGCCGACCGGCTGCTGCTGCGCGCCCGGCCGACGACCATGCTGATCCTGTCCGCCGAGGCCCGCCCCGGGCATGATCCGGCCCGCGCGCTCGAAGCCTTCCGGCTGTCCACCGGCGAACTTGCGCCGTGGATGGACCGCATGGCCCGGCTTCGCTAGGCGCTGAGCCCATGTGCGGGATTGCCGGGATCTTTCATCTGTCCACCCCCAAGCCGGTCGATCCGGCGCGGCTGGAGCGGATGTGCGCTGCGATGGCGCACCGCGGACCGGATGGGCAGGGAGCCTGGACGGCTCCCGGGGTCGGACTGGGTCACTTGCGCCTCTCGATCATCGACGTCGCCGGATCGCCACAGCCGATGGCCAGCACCGATGGTCGGGCGATGCTGGTGTTCAACGGCGAGATCTACAATTTCCGCGAACTGCGCGAAGAACTGCGCGGCGGCGGGGCCGAATTCCACACCGATGGCGACAGCGAGGTCATCCTGGCCGCGTGGCAGCGCTGGGGCCCCGATTGCCTGCCGCGTCTCCACGGCATGTTCGCGTTCGCGATCTATGACCTCAGCCAGCGCACGCTGTTTCTGGCGCGCGACCGGATGGGGGTGAAGCCGCTGTTCTATGCCCCGCTCAGCGATGGCAGCATGGCTTTTGCGAGCGAGCTCAAGGGCCTGCTGGCACACCCGCTGCTGCGGCGTGAGGTCGATCCGCTGGCGGTGGAGGATTACCTCGCCTGGGGCTATGTTCCAGATCACCGTTCGATCCTGCAGGGCGTCCACAAACTGCCCGCTGGTCATTCGCTATTGCTGCGCCATGACGCGCCGCTGCCCGCGCCGGTGCAGTGGTGGGACGTGTCCTTCGCCGAACGGCGACAGGGGCGCGCGGCAGATCTTGAGGCGGAATTGCTCCACCTGCTGCGCCAGGCGGTCACTTCGCGGATGGTCTCGGACGTGCCGCTGGGGGCGTTCCTTTCGGGCGGGGTCGACAGCTCCAGCGTGGTCGCGCTGATGGCCGAGGCGAGCGGCTCGCCGGTCAAGACCTGCTCGATCGGGTTCGATGTCGGTGCGCTGGATGAGATCAGTTATGCCGAACAGATCGCGCGGCGGTTCGCCACCGATCACCGCGCACGCACCGTTTCGCCAGACGATTTCGAGCATGTCGAGACGCTGGCGGCGATGTTCGACGAACCCTTCGCCGACGCTTCGGCCCTGCCGACCTGGCGGGTGTGCCAGCTGGCACGCGAGACGGTGACCGTGGCGCTATCCGGCGACGGTGCAGACGAAGCCTTTGCCGGCTATCGCCGCCACAAGTTCCAACATGGTGAAGACCGGGTGCGAGGTCTGATGCCACAGGCACTGCGCGGACCGCTGCTGGGCGGGTTGGGGGCGATCTATCCCAAGGCCGATTGGGCCCCGCGCCCGCTGCGCGCCAAGGCCACCCTGCTGGCGCTCGCCGGAACCAGCGAGCAGGGCTATGCCCGCGCGATCGGAGTGCTGCCACCTGAACTGCGCCAGACGCTCTACTCGTCCGAATTCCTGCGCCTGCGCGGCGATTACCGCGCCGAACAGCCGTTCGAAGAGCTCATGCGCCGGGCACCGGCCCGGTCAGGGCTGGACCGGGCGCAATATGCCGACATCAAGTTCTGGCTGCCGGGTGACATCCTGACCAAGGTTGATCGCACCAGCATGGCGGTCAGCCTCGAAGCGCGCGAGCCGCTGCTCGATCACCGCCTGGTCGAATTTGCCGCCGCCTTGCCCGAAGCGCTGCGGTTGAAGCGGGGCGAGGGTAAGTGGCTGCTCAAGAAGACCATGCAGCGCTATTTGCCGGACGAGATCCTCTATCGCCAGAAACAGGGCTTCGTCACTCCGATCGCACAGTGGTTCCGCGGTCCGCTTGCCGGGGCTGCGCGCCGGATCGGAGCCAGTACTGCGCTGGCCCGCACCGGCTGGTTCGACCCGCGTGTGCTGGGCCAAATGGCCGAAGACCACATCGCCGGTCGTGCCGATCATTCGCGCATGCTGTGGCAATTGCTGATGCTGGATAAGTCGCTGGCGCAGCTTGGAATTTCCTGAGGGAATCCGCCAGACCCACTTGACTCAGCGTGACTCGCGCAAGTCCGCCGCTCTCCGCCCGGGGCAGGTATCTTACTTTAGTCATCCTTAACCATCGCGATGCTAGGGCTGATCGGTAACGACAGCATCGACGGGTAAATGCGCAGCTATTTGAAATCTCCTCTGGTGATGACCTTGATCATCGTGCTGCTGGGCGTGCTGACGCAGTCGCTCCAGGCGTTCGATCACGGCTACTGGAACGTGTGGTTCAAAAACCGCGTGCAGGCGGCCCCGACCAGCTCGGTCATTCTGTCGCTTGATAACGGCAATATTTCCGGCGCAAATTCAGCAACTTCATCGACCGCCTTGCAGGCAAGGCTGGTTGAAGTGGTGCGCGCCGACGGTGTGAAGCAGATCTATCTGGATAGCCCGCGCAGCGCGGACCTTGATCCGGAAGGCGATGCCGCCCTGGCTGGTGTATTGAAGAATGCTGGCGATCAAGTCCTGCTTGTGCGCCGCAGTCGTCCGAATCCCGGCCTGAACGAATCGTCGCTGATCTCAGACAAATTCGTGCCGCCAGCAGGGACATCAGTCGTCGTTTCCAACTGGTCGATAAATTTTTTGGGGTTTGCCGAGCACGCTCGGGCTTACGTGCCCGGGAATGACGGTGATTACGAGGCTGTTTCATCGTCAGGCCTGGAATTGCCAGGCAACACCCTGATCTATCCCGATTTCCGGTTTGACCCTGAATCGGTCCCGGTGATTGCGGCCAGTGACGTACTAGCCGGAAAGATCAAGCCGGGTGCCTTTGCTGGCAAGCGCGTATTCATGACCAATACCAGTCTGCAGCAAGAGACTGTCCTGGGTTACTTCGGACACCGCAAGGTGCCGGCCGCCCTCGTCGATATTGCAGGTTATCATGGTTTGAAGCTTGGCCGTCCGATCGACATTGGCTGGGCACCCTTGCTTGCGCTGGTCATCGGGACAATCATTGCTTCGCGGCGAATCCGCAACTGGCGGATCAGAACAGCACTTTATACCGGGCTTGGCCTGGTTGCGCTGGTCGCCCCTGGCATATTGCGCGAATCCAGCATCATCCTGTCGGTCGGCCCGGCTTACTGCGCGTTCCTGGCCTATGCACCGCTGCGCAGTTCGCAGAAATGGCGCAACCGGGTCCAGCAGACCAGCAGCGCTTCAGGCCTGCCCAACATCTCGGCAATGACCGATGCGGGCGTGCCGGTATCGAAGGATGTCATTGCGGTTTCGATCAACCAGTACGAACAGATACTGGCCAGCCTGCCGCGTGAGCTGCACGGCGATTGTGCGCGGCAGATTGCCCGGCGCCTGTCATTCGGCGGCGGGGACCGAGCGGTCTTTGACAACGATAACGGATTGTTTGTCTGGCTGGAGGATTCGCAGACACTCGACAGTCTGGTCGAACATCTTGAAGGCCTGCGTGCACTGTTTTCATCGCCCCTGGTGATCAGCGGGCATGTGCTCGATACCAATGTTCATTTCGGGATCGATCGCAACACCCAGGCCAAGCCGATGAGCCGGATCAAGTCGGCGATTGCCAGTGCCCAAGAAGCCCAAGGCAAGGGCAAGCTCTATGAAGAGTTCGGCGAACAGCGCTTGGCGGAAAGCTCGTGGGAGCTATCGCTGCATGCGCGGATCGACGAAGGTCTGCGCAACGGGGACATCTGGCTGGCCCTGCAGCCGCAATACGATTTCCGCACCAACCGGCTTTCCGGTGCAGAAGCCCTGATCCGCTGGAATGACCCGAAACGCGGGGTAATCCCACCCGATGCCTTCATCCTGCAGGCAGAACGTGCAGGGCGGATCGAGGCCATCACTTATTGGGTGCTCGAAAAGTCGATTGGCATGCTGGCTGATTTCAACGCTGTGGCGGGGCCGTTCCAGATCAGCGTCAACCTCTCGGCCCGGATGGTCGATCACCCCGCTCTGGTTCACCGCGTCGCCGACATTGTGCGTGACACCAGGCTTGAGGACTGCGGCTTGATCACTTTTGAAGTGACCGAGACCTTCAGTATGACCAATCGCGAGCAAGCCAAGCGCAACCTGGCCTCGCTGCGGGCCATGGGCTTTCGTTTGTCGATCGATGATTTTGGCACCGGGCAGGCCAGTCTGGCCTACCTTGCCGAAATTCCCAGTGACGAGGTCAAGCTGGATCGCCGGTTTATCCAGGCGATCACTACCGACGAGCGTGAACGGCTGATTGTCGATAGCGTGATCAAGCTGGCCCATGCCTTGGGACAGGAAGTAGTAGCCGAGGGAATCGAGGATATTGTAACGCTTGGCGTGCTGCGCGATCTGCACTGCGACCTTGCGCAGGGCTATCACATCGGTCGACCCGTGCGGCCCGAAGATCTGCTTGACCTGCTCGATACGTCCCAGGCTGGCACATCCGGACGCCTGGCGGTGAATCTTTAGGACTTGTTAACCATAAGCGTTTGAATTACATAAAGGGCTCCACGCACTCGCAGGAGTCTGACATGTTTTCTCGTCTTTGGGACTATATTATGAACTGATTTCAACGAGTTGACTGCGGTTTCGTAGTTCGCTCGTTGAAATCTCCGCACGATCCGAATCGGGTTGGTTTACAATCCGTAAGTGTGATTGCGTAGTGCTAGAAGGGCTCGCAGGGTTTGCGAGCCCTTCGCGCATCCGGGCTAGTCGTGGCGCGGTTGTCAGACCGTATCTACCAGCACCACTTCCGCATCTTCCACCGCTTCCACCACCAGCTCTGCCTCTCCGGTGACCGCGATGCCATCGCGGGCCTGCGCTTCGACACCGTTGACGCGGATTCGTCCGGTCGCGGCGACAAGGTACTGGTGGCGCGCGGGGTCGGGTGAGAGCGAAACTTGTGCACCTGCGGGGATTGTTGCAGCCAGCACTTTAGCATCGGCCCGGATCGGCAGGGATTTGTCCGCATCCGGCGAACCACTGGCGACCACGGTCCACTGACCGGAACGGTCCGCACGCGGGAATTCGCGCTGGCCCCAATGCGGAGCGCCGTCCGGGACATCTGGCAGGATCCAGATCTGGAACAGAGTGGTGGCCTCGGCCTCATGATTGAATTCGCTGTGCTGGATCCCGCTTCCCGCGCTCATTACCTGCACGTCACCGGCTGCCGTCCGCCCCTGGTTGCCCAGGCTGTCGCGGTGAGAAATCGCGCCGGTACGCACAAAGGTAATGATCTCCATGTCGCGGTGCGGGTGCGGAGGAAAACCAGTTTGCGGGGCGATCACATCGTCATTCCAAACGCGCAGGCGGCCCCAGCCCATCCGGGCGGGGTCATGATAATCGGCAAAGCTGAAATGGTGCGTGGCATCCAGCCAGCCATGCTGTGCATGGCCAAGCGTGGCAAAGGGTCTGACTTCAATCATGGGATGTTCCACCTCGGCGGGGTGTTGCCGCCGGAATGAACCACAGATGGGGCCTGCGACGCACGGTTCAAGGCTTGCGGGGAACTGCATCGTTCATTGAAACGTAATGTTGTAACATTATATATCTGCTGCTAAGCGCCCCTCTCTCGTCAGGGCAATGAAGCCCTGCTTGCCATGCACCGGAGCCCCAATGCGTCCCCTCCTGCTCACGTCGACTGCCCTGCTTGCCTTGCTTTCCCAGCCTGCTCTGGCCCAGGATGCCGATTATCACGACGCCGCCGATCAAGAGATTGTGGTGACCGGCGCGCTTCAGGTATCGCGGCAGGATGCGCTTTCAGGTGTAGCGGTGTTGCGGGGAGAGAACCTGACCGCCGCGATCCGTCCTTCGCTTGGCGATACCCTGGCTCATACCGCAGGCGTTTCGGCCAGCTCGTTTGGCCCCAGCGCCTCGCGCCCAGTGCTGCGCGGGATGCAGGGTGAGCGGGTGCGGGTGCTGAGCAACGGGATCGGCGCGATCGACGTGTCGAACACATCGGCTGACCATGCCAGCGCGATCAATCCCCTGCTGGCGCAGCGGGTTGAAGTGTTGCGTGGTCCGCAATCGCTGCAATATGGCTCTTCCGCGATTGGCGGCGTGGTCAACGTGATTGACCGCCGCATTCCCGAGCAAGTACCCGACGAGGCGCTGCATCTGGGCGGGATGGCGACCTATGCTTCTGCGGCCAACGAGCGGTCGAGCGGGCTTTCGGCTGAAGTGCCGCTGGGCGGCGGCTGGGTTGGGCACGCTGATGCAAGTTACCTCAAGACCGATGATCTGCGGATTGGCGGCTATGCGCTGACCCCGGCGCTGCGGGCTGATGCGCTGGCATCCAGCCTGTTGCCATTTGATCCCGATGCCGATCCGGAAATCGATTTTGCCGCCAATGCTGCGGTCAAAGGCACGCTGCCTAACAGCGCAAGCCGCACCTGGACCGCCGGGGCAGGGTTGGCCTACATTGGCGAAGGCGGGAATATCGGCGTGGCGTACAGTCGCTATGACAGCACCTATGGCATCCCCCTGCGGCTCGCCACCCAGCCAGGGCAGGGGCAGGAAGCGCCCCGACTGAAACTGCGGCAGGACCGGTTCGATGCCCGTGCCGAAGTGGAAACCGGCGGGCCGATCCTTCAGCAGATCGCGTTCCGGTTTGGCTATGGCAATTACAGCCACTTTGAGCTGGAACCCGATGGTGCGGTTGGCACCTCGTTCTATAGCAAGGGGATTGAAGCCCGGCTGGAGCTGACCCAGGCCGACCATGGCGGCTGGCAAGGAGCGAGCGGCGCTCAGTTCGTGATGCGGGACTTCAACGTGGTTGGTGATGAAGCCTTCCTGCCGCGCAACGATACCCAGCAACTGGGGCTGTTCACGGTGCAAAGCTACACCGCGGGGCCGCTCAAGCTTGAAGCCGGCGCCCGCTATGAACGGACCCGCGCCACGTCCAAGCCGCTGCCGGGGCAGCCGCAGTTCCTCGATGGGGGGCGGCTGTTCAATTCGCTCTCCGGCTCGCTGGGCGCGGCCTATACCCTGACGCCGGGCTGGATGCTGGGCGTCAACCTGTCGAGTGCCGAGCGCGCACCGGCAGCCGAGGAACTGTTCGCCAATGGCCCACACGCCGGGACCGAGGCGTTCGAAGTGGGCGATCCGGGCCTGCACAAGGAACGCGCCCGCAGTGCCGAACTGATCCTGCGTGGCAGCGGGTCGGATTATAACCTTGAGGCTTCGGCCTATTACACCTGGTTCCGTAACTTCATCTATGAAGCGCGGACCGGGGCGATCGTTGATGGCTTGCCGGAATATCAGATCAGTCAGGCCGATGCGCGGCTCTACGGGTTTGAAGTGCAGGGCGATGCAGTGCTGCTGCGCCCCGGAATCTGGACGATCAAGGCCGATGCCCTGGCTGACTTTGTCCATTCGACCATCACGGGATATGGCCCTGCGCCGCGCATTCCGGCGCTGCGGGTACTCGGCGGGCTGTCCGCATCCTCGCGGATGTTCGACCTGCGCGCAGAAGTGGAACGGGTTACCGGGCAAAGCCGTGTCGCGCCGTTCGAAACCGCCACGCCAGGCTATACCATGGTCAATGCCGAACTGGTGTTCCGTCCCTGGGGCAAGGAACGACCGCTCAGCCTGACCCTGAGCGCGAACAACCTGTTCGACGTGAACGCGCGGCGCCATGCCTCGTTTCTCAAGGACTATGCCCCGCTGGCCGGGCGCGACATCCGCCTGACCGCGCGACTGGAGATCTAGCTATTCCTCGCCATGTCCGGCGGCGAGATAGTCTTCGCTCTGCATTTCCATCAGACGGCTGATTGTGCGGTCGAATTCGAACCGGCCGTCACCTGCGGCATAGAGCTGTTCCGGCTCGGCATCGGCGGTCGCCAGCAGCTTGACCTTGTGTTCGTACAGCGCGTCGATCAGCGTCACGAAGCGCGCGGCCTCGTTGCGGTTTTCCGGCCCCATGCGTGGAATGCCGACCAGGATCACGGTGTGATAGGTCTGCGCCACGGCGAGGTAATCGGGCGCGCCTCGCGCCTCGCCGCACAGCTTCTTGAAGCTGAACACGGCCACGCCCTTCAGGCTTTTCGGTACGTGCAGCATACGGCCACCGCCCAGATCGAGTTCGGCTGAGGGAACGTGCGCGCTGTCTTCGGGGGGATAGTCGGTCAAGCGGAAAAAGGCCTCACGTACTTGCGCGGTGGCGGCATCGCCCAGCGGGGTATGCCAGGTGTCCATCCCCGCCAGCCGCTCAAGCCGGTAGTCAACCGGTCCATTGAGCGCGAGTACATCCAGTTCACGTTCGATCAGAGCAATGAAGGGCAGGAAGTGCTCACGGTTGAGCCCGTCCTTGTAAAGTTCTGATGGCGCGCGGTTGCTGGTGGTGACGATCACCACCCCGTGGCGCTCGATCAGGGCCGTGAACAACCGGCTCATGATCATCGCGTCGGCGCTGTTGTTGACCACCATCTCGTCAAAGGCCAGCACCCGCAGGCCCTCGGCGATCGCCGCCGCGACGGGCGGGATCGGATCACCGCTTTCACTCTTGCGCGCCTCGCGCAGCCGGGCGTGAACCTCCAGCATGAAGGCGTGGAAGTGGGCACGGCGCTTTTCCGGGATCGCGAGGCAATCATGGAACAAGTCCATCAACATTGACTTGCCGCGCCCGACCCCGCCCCACAGGTAAAGCCCGCGCGGGGCTGCGGCAGGCTTCTTGCCGAACAACCTGCCAAGCAAACCGTTCGCAGGTGTGGCCTCCAGCTGTTGCTGCAAGTGATCGAGCTTGGCTGCTGCCGCGCGCTGTTCGGGATCGGGGCGCAGTTCGCCCGCCGCGACCAGTTCGTCGTAACGGGCAATGATCCGGGTCATTTACCCGACGGCTTGCGCACGATCCCGGAGAATGAGGCGACCATGTGGTCGTCGCCTTCGCCCTGCACGACCGTGCCGCGCATGAACACCAGCCGCTTGGTTTCGCGCATTACCTCGACCAGTGCATCAAGCGGCACACCAGGGCGGCCAGCACCGATGAACTGGCTGGACAGTTCCAGCGTCACCGACCCGGCGGCATCGCCTTCCAGCAGGATCCGCATCGAGGCGAACAGCGCCACGTCCATCAGGGCGAGGGTGATCGCGCCATGGACCATGTCGAGCAGGTTGGTGTGGCGGCGTTCGGGGAACATCCGCACCCGGCACAGCCTGTCGCCGTCCTTGCGCACCAGCATGTGGCCCATGGTCTGGGCGTTGAAGCGGGTGTCGTCGGCCAGGTTCCAGGTGTGCCAGCCCGGGTTGTCCGGGTCGGGCACATGATGAATGCGCGGCTTGTCGTCGCTCACTTAGATGTGCCGTTCTGCCTGCATCTTCTTGATTTCGGCAATCGCGCGGGCCGGGGACAGGCCCTTGGGGCAGACGTTGGCGCAGTTCATGATCGTGTGGCAGCGGTACAGGCGGAAGGGATCTTCCAGTTCATCCAGGCGCTCACCGGTCATTTCGTCGCGGCTGTCAGCCAGCCAGCGATAGGCCTGCAGCAGGATCGCCGGGCCCAGGAACTTGTCGCTGTTCCACCA
>CAZKAX010000026.1:0-35721 GCA_964550775.1 uncultured Novosphingobium sp.
GCCCCGCGCTGGCTTTCCACCGACCTGCGCGATGGCAACCAGGCGCTGATCGATCCGATGGGCGCGGAAAAGAAGATGCGGTTCTTCGATCTGCTGCTGAAGGTCGGCTGCAAGGAGATCGAGGTCGGTTTTCCCGCTTCGGGCGCGACCGATTTCGATTTCATCTCCGGGCTGGTCAAGCAGGACAAGATTCCCGAGGACGTGGTGGTCCAGGTGCTCACCCAGTCACGCCGCGACCTGATCGAGACGAGCTTTGCCAGCCTCGAAGGTTCGCGCCACGCGATCGTCCACCTCTACAACGCGGTTTCGCCGGTCTGGCGCAAGGTCGTGTTCGGGATGAGCAAGGAGCAGATCAAGCAAATCGCGATCGAGGGAGCCATGGTGCTGCGCGATCAGGCGGCCAAGTACCACGACACCAAATGGACCTTCGAATACAGCCCCGAAACCTTCTCCACCGCCGAAGTCGAATATTCGGTGGAAGTCTGCGCGGCGGTGATGGACGTGCTTCAACCGACGCCGGATCACCCGATCATCTTCAACCTGCCCGCCACGGTCGAATGCGCCACGCCCAACATCTATGCCGATCAGGTTGAGCTGTTCGGGCGCATGATCCCCAACCGCGATGCGGTGGTGATTTCGCTCCACACCCATAACGATCGCGGCACCGGCATTGCTGCGGCAGAGCTTGGCCTGATGGCCGGGGGTGACCGCGTGGAAGGCTGCCTGTTCGGCAATGGCGAGCGGACCGGCAACTGCGATATCGTCACAGTTGCCCTCAACATGTACACCCAAGGTATTGATCCGCTGCTCGATTTCTCCAACATCGATGAGATCGCGCAGACCGTGGAATACTGCAACCAGCTGCCGATCCACCCGCGCCATCCCTATGTCGGCGAACTGGTCTACACCTCGTTTTCGGGCAGCCACCAGGACGCGATCAAGAAGGGCTTTGCCGCGCGCGAGACCCAGAACGACGAGCTCTGGGAAATGCCCTATCTGCCGATCGACCCGGCGGACCTCGGCCGCGATTACGAAGCGGTGATCCGGGTCAATTCGCAGAGCGGCAAGGGCGGCTTCGCCTGGGTGCTGGAACAGGACCAGGGCCTGAAACTGCCCAAGAAGATGCAGGCGCACTTCTCCAAGCACGTACAGGAATTGGCCGACGAGGTTGGGCGCGAGCTGTTTGCCGACGACATCTGGGCGGTGTTCCAGAAGGCCTACAAGCTCAGCACGCCGCAGCATTTCCAGCTGATCGACTATGACGAAACCCGCGCGCCCGACGGCACCCGGATTTTCGCCGGCAAGATCGAGCTCGACGGCAAGGAACAGTCGGTTTCCGGCCGGGGCAATGGCCTGATCAGCTCGGTCGTCACCACCCTGCGCGAAGCATTCGGAGTGGAGCTGGAGGTCAAGGACTATGCCGAACACGCGATGACCGCCGGTTCGGATGCCAACGCCGCGGCCTATGTCGAATGCGTCGGGCCGGACGGCAAGACCATCTGGGGCGTGGGCATCGATGCCGACGTCGCCACCGCCAGCGTCCGCGCGGTGCTGAGCGCGGCGAATGCGGTCGGCGCACAGTAAGGTTCCGGCTCTCTCCCTCTGTTCGGGGGGAGAGAGCCGCAATTGTCCGGCTGTGATATTGCACACAGCCACGCGCCCGCAACCGGCCTAGCCTCACCCTCCCGTAACGAGGGGAGAAAACATAATGACCGGTTCAAGCCTGCCGACCACGCGTCGGCGATTCATGGAGCTGTCCGCCGCAGCGGGCGCGGCCAGCCTGGCCAGCAGTGCACTCGGCGCACCCGCCCCGGCCGCGCCTGCTGCGCGGTACCGCCGCTACAACGTGACCAGCCCGGAAGGGCAGCGGATGCTGGCAAGCTATGCCCGCGGGGTTGCGGCGATGCTGGCCCTGCCGCCCGATCACCCGCAGAACTGGTTCCGCAATGCCTTCATTCACCTGATGGATTGCCCCCACGGCAACTGGTGGTTCTATGTCTGGCATCGCGGCTATATCGGCTATTTCGAACAGACCATCCGCAAGCTGAGCGGCGATCCCGGCTTTGCCCTGCCCTATTGGGACTGGACCCAGCTGCCGCAGCTGCCCGATGGCATGTTCAACGGCCCGCTCGATCCCACCGACGATGCGTTCAAGCCCTATACCCGCGACCTGTCGGTGTTCACCCGCCTGATGCGCCCGGCGATGCAGACCTACTGGAATAGCCTGAGCGCAGCGCAAAAGGCCCAGCTGGTGCTGCGTGGCTATCCCGATCTGGATACGATGTGGAACGATGTGACCGGCTATGTCCCGGCGCAGAAATACGCGATCGCCGGGAACATCGCTTTCGCGCCGACCGGTTCGGCCCGCTATCCCACGCGCGCCAATCCGAAGTTCGATGCCCGCACCGCCGCTACCTGCACCCCGTTCGTGATCAGCACCGGGCTGCTGCCGCAGAAGTTCTGGGATCCGGACATCAAGCAAAGCTTCGCCAGCGGCCGCACGCCGTCTCACAACACCGCACCCAGCGGGGCGACGCAGTTTTCGATCATTGAAGGCCAGCCGCACAACAAGATCCACAACTACATCGGCGGGGTCGGGCCGCTCGATCCGGGGCCCTATGGCAACATGACCAACTTCCTGTCCCCGGTCGATCCGATCTTCTTCCTGCACCACGCCAATATCGACCGGCTGTGGACCGTGTGGGAAGCCAAGCAGCGCCGCCTGGGGCTGCCGATCCTGCCCGCCGGTGACGATCTGAAGGCGCTGTCGGACGAACCGTTCCTGTTCTATGCCAATGGCGAAGGCGGCCATGTCGGCCCGGCGACGGCGGGGCAGTATCTGTCCTCCGCACGGTTCGACTATGACTATCAGCCGGGCAGCGGGCTGATGCCGTTCGGTCCGGCCAAGCCGCAGCCGGTGACGCGGATCATGGCCAACCAGTCCGGCGCGGACTGGTCTGCTGCGGTGCCCGCAGGGGCGGTCACCAAGCACCTTGCCGCCACGCAGACCCAGCCGTTGATCGCCGAAATCACCGTTGCCCGCGACGGCGATGGGCGCGAATTCGACGTGCTGATCAACGCCCCCGAAGGCGTCACCCAGGTTGAGCCGGACAGCCCCTACTATGCCGGAACCATCGCCTTCTTCGGTCCGGCGATGACCCATCCCGGCCACGAGGGGATGGAACATCTGGCTAGGTTCGCCGTGCCGCTGCCGCAGCGGGCGGCGCTGTTCAAGATGACCGAATCGACCAAGAGCGCCCCGCTCTCGATCCGCCTCGCCCCCACCGCACCGGGCGGCTCTGTGCCGCAGCTGCGTGCCGTGGCGGTTTCGGGGTAATCCTGCCGCCCTGGCTCCTCTCCGCCATGGCGGGGAGTCAGGGCGTCAACACCATCTTCAGCGCCCCGGCCTCGCGCGCCTCGAACAGGCGGTAAGCCTCGGCACCTTCACTCAGCGGCAGGCGGTGGCTGATGTAGCGTTCGGGCTTGAGCCGTCCGCTCTGGATGAGCGGGAACAACGCAGGCAATTCCTCGGGCACGGAGCAAGTCCCGGCGCGGAAGGTCAGCCCGGCGGCGAAGGCGCGTTCCAGCGGGAACGGGAAGCGGCGGCTTTGCTGGACGCCGATCACCGACACGGTCCCGCGCCGCCGCACCAGCCGCAGCGCGAAATCGACCGTGGCGTCGCTGCCGACCACTTCGACCACGCTGTCCAGTTTCTGCCCGCGTGTGTCCTGCTTGATCCGTTCAAGCGCCTCGTCCGGGTGCAGCGCGATCGCGCCGTTCGCTTCGGCCAGCGCGCGGCGTTCCGGGATCGGATCGATCGCATAGACCACATGTGCGCCGAGCACGAAGGCGCTTTCCACTGCCATCAGCCCGATTGGCCCCAAACCGATGATTGCAACGCTGGAGCCGGGCCTGATGTCCGCCTGCCGCGCGCCATACCACGCGGTTGCCATCGCGTCGGTCAACATCAATGCCTGATCCATTGAGACGCCTTCGGGCACCGGCACCGCGTTGAAATCCGCCGCCGGCACGCGCACCGCCTCGGCCTGTGAGCCTTGCAGCTTGGCGGACAGGCCATAGCATGACCCCAGGTTGTATTCGCAGCAGGCGACGTTCCCCGCGAGGCACGAGCGGCAGCTCCCGCAGCCCACCGCCGCCGGGATCATCACCTTGTCACCCACCTTCAGCCGGTGGACGGCGCGGCCGACCTCGACCACCTCACCCACCGCCTCGTGCCCGACGCAGAAACCGACGTCCTCGCTGAAACCGTGGCCATGGTAGATGTGCAGGTCCGATCCGCAGATCGAACAGGCATCAACCTTGATGATGGCATCGCGGTCTGACTGCGGGACGGGATCGTCCATATCCTCGTGCCGCACATCGCGGGCGCCGTAATAACGCAGGGCCTTCATCGGCTTACCGCTCGTTCATCGACACGTATTCCTTGATCTTCTGCTTGCCGAGCTGGCTCATGTGCACCTCGTCCGGGCCGTCGGCGATGCGGACGAAGCGGTTGAGCGTGAAGAACCGGGCGATCGGGGTATCGTCCGAAACGCCCATCCCGCCGTGAACCTGGATTGCGCGGTCGCAGACGGTCTGGGCCATTTGCGGGGCGACGATCTTGATCGCGGCAATCAGGTCCTTGGCGACCTTGTTGCCATAGCGGTCCATCGCGTCGGCCGCCTTCAGCGTCAGCAGGCGGGCCATTTCGATCTCGCAGAAGCTCTTGGCCACGTCCTGACGGATGCTCGACTGGTCGGCCAGCTTCTTGCCAAAGGCAGAGCGGCTGTCTGCCCGTCGCGCCATGATCTCCAGCGCGCGCTGGGCTTGCCCGATCGAGCGCATGCAGTGATGGATCCGCCCCGGCCCAAGCCGCCCCTGCGCGATTTCGAATCCGCGGCCTTCGCCCAGGATCAGGTTGCCCTTGGGCACGCGGACATTGTCAAACCGCAGTTCGCATTCGCCGCCGGGCGAATTGTGCGATCCGAACACGGTCAGGTGGCGGACGATGGTGATCCCCGGCGTGTTGGGTTCAACCAGAATCTGCGAATGCTGGGCGTGGCGCGGGGCGTTGAAATCGGTCTTGCCCATCACGATCCAGATGTCACAGCGCGGGTGCATCGCGTTGGAAATCCACCACTTGCGCCCGTTGAGCACATAGTCATCGCCATCGGGCGTGATCGACAGTTCCAGCTGGGTTGCGTCGGACGAAGCGACCTGCGGTTCGGTCATCACATAGGCCGAGCGGATCGTGCCATCGAGCAGCGGCTTCAGCCACTTGTCCTGCTGCTCCGGGCTGCCGAACTTGGCCAGCACTTCCATGTTGCCGGTATCGGGGGCCGAACAGTTGAGCACCTGGCTGGACCACGGCACCCGGCCCAGAATTTCGGCAATCGGGGCATATTCCAGATTGGTCAGGCCCGGCGAGAATTCCCCGTATTCGTGCGGCAGGAACAGGTTCCACAGGCCCTGGGCACGCGCCTTTTCCTTGAGCGGTTCCATCCCCGGCCATTCCTGCCACAGGTTGGCGGGATCGGTCACGAAGGCGTGATAGGCCTCCTCGTTGGGATAGATATGCTCATCCATGAACGCTTCGACCCTGGCGATCAGGTCCTTGACCTTGTCGGTGTGTTCAAATTGCATCGCCGTGCTCCTGTCCCATGAATTATTTAATCGGGCGATTAATGAAAGCGCGATCACCGCTTGTCAAACGCCCAAGGCTCCATAAGCTGCACGTCAAAGCACAAAGGAGAGGCCCCCGTGAGCGAAGCGATCCTGGAACCCGATCTGCCGATCATCGATCCGCACCACCACCTGTGGGATCTGCGCCCGATGATGGCGGCCTTTGCCGAACCACTCCACCCTTTCGTCGCTTCGGTTGCGCGTTCGCCCTATTACACTTTCAATGAGCTGCATGCCGATGCCACCAGCGGGCACAACGTGATCGGCACCGTGTTCATGGAATGCGGCGCGTTCTACAACGGCAGCTACGGCGATGCGCGCAAGGTGCTGGGCGAGGTTGAATATGTGAACGGCGTCGCGGCGCAGAGCGCCAGCGGGCTCTATGGCGCGATCAGGCTGTGCGATGCGATCATCGGCCACGCCGACCTGACGCTGGGCGATGGCGCAAGGCCGGTGCTGGAGGCGCTGATGGCCACCACTGCGCGCTTCAAGGGGATCCGCCATGCCGCCGCCTGGAACGCCGATCCCGATGTGCTGGGCCCTCCGTTCCACCACCCCGAAGGGCTCTACCGCGATGCCAAATTCCGCGAAGGGTTCCGCCATCTGGGCGAACTGGGGCTGACCTTTGACGCCTGGCTGCTCGAACCGCAACTGGGGGACGTGCTGGACCTGGCCCGCGCCTTTCCGGACCAGCCGATCGTGCTTGACCACTGCGGTACCCCGCTGGGCATGGGGGCCTATCACGGCAAGCTGCACGAACGCTTTGATGGCTGGCGCAGCATGATGCAGGAGATCGCGCGCTGCTCCAACGTCTCGGTCAAGCTGGGCGGCCTCGCCATGTCCTTTGCCGGGATGCCCGATCACGGTCCCGAAGCCGGGCTTTCGTCCGAAGTGCTGGCAGCGATGTGGCGGCCCTATATCGAAACCTGCATCGATGCCTTCGGGCCGACGCGCGCGATGTTTGAAAGCAATTACCCCGTGGACAAATGGGGCGCGAGCTATGCCGTACTGTGGAACACGTTCAAACGGCTGACGCTGGGGGCCAGCGCGGATGAGAAAGCCGCGCTCTATGCCGGAACCGCCGCGCGGTTTTATGGCATCGAACATCTGCTCGGCTGAACAACGACAACTGGGGGGCCGGATACATGAAACTCTATGCCAGCAGCGCGATCGGCGTGGTTGCCGCGATCGGTGCGGTCACTCTGGCCGGGGGCGGAACCGCGCCCGGCCAGGCCGCGCCAACCGCAACGGCCAGCACCACCGCCGCCCCCGCCACGTCCGCCCACCCGCAGCGCCCCTTGTGGGGCGATACGCACCTGCACACCGCCAATTCGTTCGATGCCTTTGCCGCCGGGCTGCGGCTGACCCCGGAAGACGCGCTGCGCTTTGCCCGCGGCGATGCGGTCAAGACTGCGGCCGGGGACGAAGCCCGGCTGCAACGCCCGCTCGACTTTCTGGTGGTGACCGACCATTCCGACGCGATCGGGGTGACGGCCGATCTTTACAACACCCCCGAAGACCAGATCAAGGATCCCACGCTCAAGCGCTGGCGGGCGATGATGCACGAAGGCGGCAACACAGCGTACAAAGCGTTTCGCGAGATGGTCATGTCAGTCGCCACAGGCACGGTCCCGGCGGATTTCTCAGACCCCAAACGCATGGCAGCCACCGCGCGGCGGGTGTGGGACAGCCAGCTTGATGCGGTTGAACACTACAACCAGCCGGGCAGATTCACCGCGCTGATCGGGTTCGAATATTCGTTGCAGCCCAAGGGCAACACCCTGCACCGCAACGTGATATTCCGCGACGGCGCGGACAAGGCGCGCACCGTGCTGCCGCTGCCCGCCGATGGGCACAAAAGCCCGGAACCGCTGTGGGACTATATGGATGCCTATGCCAAGGCCACCGGCGGGCAGACCCTGGCGATCCCGCACAATTCGAACCTTTCGAACGGGCTGGCCTTCATGATGACCAACTGGGACGGCGGCCCGCTGACCGCCGCGCTGGCCCGCCGCCGTGCTGCGCATGAGCCGCTGGTTGAAGTGACGCAGTACAAGGGCGACAGCGAAAGCCACCCCTATCTGTCCCGCAATGACGAATTCGCCGATTTCGGCGATGCCGGGTGGGAAAACGGCAATGCCCCGCTCAACACCCGCAAGCAGCCCGGCATGTTTGCCGGTGAATATGTCCGCGAAGTGCTGAAGCGCGGCCTGCAGATCGAGGCGCAGACCGGCGCGAACCCCTATCAGCTGGGCATGATCGGATCGACCGACAGCCACACTGCTCTGGCATCGGCCGAAGAAGACAACTGGTTCGGCAAGTTTTCCAACGAAGGCCCTGGTTCTGATCGCGCGGCGGCAGAGGTCAATCCGGGGGTCAAGGAAGGGCGGATCGGCTGGCAATACCAGGCGGGCGGCCTCGCCGCGGTCTGGGCCAGCGCCAACACCCGCGAGGCGATCTTCGATGCGCTGCAGCGGCGCGAAGTCTATGCCACCACCGGCCCGCGCATGACCGTGCGGCTGTTTGGCGGCTGGGGCTTTTCGCCGCGCGATTTCAAGGGCGACTGGGTCAAGTCCGGCTATGCCCGCGGTGTGCCGATGGGCGGCACCCTGCCCCAGGGCAAAGGCGTACCGACTTTTCTGGTCTCCGCGATGAAGGATCCGACAGGGGCCAATCTGGACCGGGTGCAGATCGTCAAGGGCTGGGTCGATGCCAAGGGCGAAAGCCACGAAACGGTCTATGACGTGAGCTGGAGCGAGCCCGCGCGGCGCAAGCTGACCAAGGGCAAGCTGCCGGCGGTGGGCGACACGGTAGACCTTGCCACCGCAACCTATCGCAACACCATCGGCGCGGCAGAGCTGCACACCGTGTGGCGCGATCCCAATTTCCGCCCGGGAGAGCGCGCGTTCTACTACGCCCGGGTGCTGGAAATCCCGACCCCGCGCTGGGTCGCCTATGACATGGCGCGCTTCAAGCTGAAGGCCCCGGCAGGCGCGCGGCTGAAGGATCAGGAACGCGCCTATACCTCGCCGATCTGGTACCGGCCAAAGGGCTGAGCGGGAGCAGAGCACAGACCATGGCCGCAATCCACTTGCCCCGCGCGATCCGCATCGGCGGGGGCGTGCTCAACGAACTGCCCGAAGCACTCGGCCAGTTCGGCCTGTCGCGCCCGCTGATCATCACTGACGGGTGGATAGCCGGATCGGGCATTCTCCAACGGGTGCTTGACGTGCTGGCGGGCGCAGGGATCGCGGCGCGGTGCTTCACCGACGCCGTGCCCGATCCGACCGTCACCTGCGTAGAGGCGGCCTGCGCCTTCCTGCGCGAAGGCCAGCATGATTGCGTGATCGGGCTGGGCGGCGGCAGCCCGATCGACACGGCCAAGATCGTCGCGGTCAAGGGCCTGCGCGATGTGGCGGTGCGCGATCTCAAGGCCCCGCATCAGGAGGATGCGCCCGGCCTGCCAATCGTCGCGATCCCCACCACCGCGGGCACCGGCAGCGAGGCGACGCGCTTCACGATCATCACCGATGCTGACAGTGACGAGAAGATGCTTTGCGCGGGGCTCGCCTATCTCCCCACGCTGGCGCTGGTCGACTACGAACTGACCCTGACCAAGCCCGCGCGGCTGACCGCCGATACCGGGATCGACAGCCTGGTCCACGCGGTCGAAGCCTATGTCTCGCGCCGCGCCAACCCGTTTTCCGACGCTGCCGCGCTCAGCGCGATGCGGCTGATCTGGCCCAACCTGCCGCTGGCCTGCGCCGATCCCGGCAACCGCACGGCGCGTGAGGCGCTGATGCTGGGCGCGCTGCAAGGCGGGATCGCCTTTTCCAACAGCTCGGTCGCACTGGTCCACGGGATGAGCCGCCCGATCGGCGCGCACTTCCACGTGGCACACGGCCTGTCCAACGCCATGCTGATGCCGCTGGTAACCCAGTGGTCCGCCCCCGCCGCGCTGCCCCGCTATGCCCAGTGCGCGCGGGCGATGGGCGTGGCGCAAGACGGGGAGAGCGATCAGGGCGCGGTCGGGCGGCTGGTAGAGGCCTTGCAGCGGATCAACGCCGACCTGGCAGTCCCCACCCCCGCCGCCTACGGGATCGACCGCGCGCGCTGGGACCGGCTGGTGCCGGTGATGGCGCAGCAGGCGCTCGCCTCGGGCTCCCCCGCCAACAACCCGCGCGTGCCCGATCAGGCGGAGATCGAAGCGCTTTATGCGCAGGCCTGGAGCTAGACCGGCTCCAGCGCCTCAAAGCCAAGCGGCATCGATTCCAGCGCGATCGGATCGCCCACCCGCACCGTGCCGTCCTCGATCACCACGGCCATCACCCCGCACTTGCGGATCAGTTCGCCGTCCGGACCATGGTCCAGCGTGGCGGCCATCAGGCCGGGGGCGAGGCCGTCGATCTGCTTGCACGGGTTGCGCAGCCCGGTGATCTCGATCAGCGCCTGCGGCCCCAGCCTGAGCCGCGTGCCGCGCGACAGGCCGAGCAGATCGATCCCCCGGGTGGTCACGTTCTCCCCCAGCTGTCCGGGGCTGACGGCAAAGCCCTTGCCCGCCAGCTCCTCCAGCAGTTCGGCGTGGATCAGATGCACCTGCCGCAGGTTGGGCAGCGAAGGGTCCTGCTTCATCCGGTGGAGATGCTGCACCAGCCGCCCGAAATGCGCGTCCCCCTCAACCCCGTGCCCCGCGATCAGCCGCAATTCCCCGCACAGATCCTTGGAAAAGGCATGCTCGGCGTAGCGCGACAGGGCTGTGATGGTGGCGGTCATAGGGCAAGCCTAGCAGTGCGGGGCCCACCCGCAAATCAGTTTCATTTCGCTACTCGACAAGCCCGCCGCTCCTTCATATGAACAGCTTAACCGACCGCTTAAGCCAAGGATCCTGTATGCCCCTTCCCGCCCCGTTCGATCGCCTGCGCCTGCCCGTCATCGCTTCGCCGCTGTTCATCATTTCCGGGCCGGAACTGGTCATCGCGCAGTGCAAGGCGGGGATCATCGGCAGTTTTCCGGCGCTCAACGCGCGGCCCTCGGGCGTGCTCGACGAATGGCTGCACCGCATCACCGAGGAACTGGCCGCGCACAACCGCGACAACCCGGACCGCCCCGCCGCGCCTTTCGCGGTCAACCAGATCGTCCACAAGAGCAACAACCGGCTCGACGAGGACATGGAGGTCTGCGCCAAGTGGCAGGTGCCGATGGTCATCACCTCACTCGGCGCGCGTGAGGACGTCAATCAGGCGGTCCACAAGTGGGGCGGGATCGTGCTGCACGATGTGATCAATGATCGCTTTGCCCGCAAGGCCGTGGAAAAGGGCGCCGATGGCCTGATCCCGGTCGCCGCGGGCGCGGGCGGGCATGCCGGGACGCTGAGCCCCTTTGCCCTGATGCAGGAAATCCGCGAATGGTTCACCGGGCTGGTCGCGCTGTCCGGATCGATTGCCTGCGGGCGTTCGGTGCTGGCGGCGCAGGCGATGGGGGCCGATTTCGGCTACATCGGCTCGGCCTGGATCGCCACGCAGGAAGCCAATGCCCAGCAGGGTTACAAGGACGCGATCGTCGCCGGCACCGCCTCGGACATCGTCTATTCCAACCTGTTCACCGGCGTCCACGGCAACTACCTGCGCCCCTCGATCGTCGCCGCGGGCCTCGATCCGGACAACCTGCCGGTCAGCGATCCCAGCGCGATGAACTTTGGCTCGGGCGGCAATACCGAAGCCAAGGCGTGGAAGGACATCTGGGGCTCCGGCCAGGGCATCGGCGCGGTCAAGGCGGTCGAAACCGTGGCCCAGCGGGTCGACCGGCTGGAGGCCGAATACAACCAGGCCCGCCAGGAACTGGCCGAAAAGGCCCGGCTGACCCTGGCCTGATCCCCCTCCCCCGCCGCCCCCGCTGACAGGCGCGGCGGGGCGCGGAGTGGACACAGAACAGGGGGTGAAATTTTGCGCGATCTGGTGTGAGGAATTGCGCACAAAAAACTGATAAAGCGGCGTAAATCACATGCTTTCGGCAGCATTCTTCGCCGGAAAGTGTGAACTTCCATTTCCGCCAATCGAGCAGCCCCCGGCCCCGATCCCGCAGGCACCGCCCAGCCCCGGACCAAGCACCAAGCCTGCCCGCACACGGGGTGAGTCTCAACAATGCGAAAGAGCGGTGGGGATTGTCTCAGATTCGGGGCGTGTAGGAAAATGGTTTGGGTGGGGGATGGGGGTGGAGTTCGTTGGCATTGCCAACCGACGAACTGCGGTAAAACTACTTGGAAGCTGTCATCAATCACGCAGCCATCTGACAACTAAAACACGTTCTTGATGACCTCAAGCAGAGAACAGGCGCTTCGGCCACGAGCAACAAATCCCCGTCGACGCTCGCAAAATCATGATCTGTTGCCTGTTGCCAACGCGCCGCGCTCTTCATCGATCCAGTTCCACCAAGGCAGAAGCCGCGCCATATCTTTGCGGAACGGAAACGGCTTCTGATCGGGGTTTCCGGGCCTGACTTCTTGATGACTGCTAGAGAGTAACCAGCCCTGGCGGTTCTCATCAACCGCCTTGGAAATTGCAGCGTCAAATGAATCCTCTGTTGCAGTAGCCAAGATACTTTCGAGGTCGGTGCTGGCACAGAACAGGATCGGTCGGCGATCCACTTCTAAAATTTCAGGGTCTCTTTCGGCAGCCATCTGAATTGCCGCCTCGAAGATATCCTGAATGAGCCTGTTGGCCATCACCAGCCAGCTGTCGAGGGTCAAGACCAGCCCCGTCGCGTTGGTGGCGAGCATCACGCCGTTCAAACCGCGACGGCAATGCGAGAAATACCGCCACAGCTGGAACACTGCTTTAATTAGGTCGTTGTAGCCCCGAGCAGAAAGCGGGTCATCGGCGTAGCGGGCCTCGACCGAAAGCCGTGTGGCCTTGCATTCAATCGCCAGCCTCAGATCCTGACCGTCCATCCATAGGATATCGGGGCTTTTGAACTCATCCTTGCGCACCCGATAGGTCTGTTCCGACCGCCAGTCGATGTCCGGCAACGACGCCTTTAGGTAGCGCAGGGAATAATTCTCGAACCTCCGTCCGTATTCCTCTCGAGCTTCCCAGCCAGCGCCTACAACGTCGTAGAACACGCCGCCTGTGACCCGTTCGAGGACCAGCTGCGGCAGTGGGGAATGGATGCGCTCATTATACTCCCCAAAACTAATGCAGGGGAACTGGCGTAAGACGCTCGGTTGATGGGCAACAGTCTGAAAGCGCCGGTTGGTGCCGGAAGCCTTCGTGCGTGCGTCCGCTATGGGCAGGCACAACAGACGCAGGGCGTTCTCGAATTTCTCGCGGGTCACCGGTATCGGCCCCCAATCGAAATTGCGCATAATAGTTGGGAATTCCCAGAAATTTGTGTGCAGTGCGAAGCCGATTAAGGAGAACTCGTTGATGGTCAGGCCGTGCGTAGCCTCGAAATAATTGGCACTTGAGCCTTGTCCGTAGATGAAAGCCGACCGGTAAAACTGAGGGACGTTGAACCAACCGCGCTGCCAATCGAATTGCCGGGCCGAGATACGCGGCAACTCATCCAGCACATTCATCCGTTTCAAGCGCAGTCTGGCTTCGGCATTCTCGAGCCGCCGCAATGTGCGCGTAATGTCTTGCAACACATCGTACCGAGAGCAGTCGAGTTCGCGCCATTGCCCCCTGATTTGTTTCTGACGTTTCGGCACGATGAGCAGTTCGTTGACCAACGTCTCCAGCTCCCATTTGTAAAGAGCCAACTTTGTTGTCATTTCCGCCGTCAGAGCCTCAGGCGGAACGTTTTTGAGGTATCGTTGTGCCGCGTCAGGCTGGTCTGTCTGAATTGCATTGGCAGCCCAAACCAGTTGAATGAAAGCCTCATCAGGGGCCTGTGCCAAGTAGCGATTCAGCTTCTTCCGGTAGATATCTCGCACGGATGCCTCTAGCTGAGGTTACTGAATAGGGAGCTGCACCTTCGCGTAAAACGGTAGAACAACAAAGGCAACGTTCACTTTGCCACGCCACGCCACGTGTCTCGCCTCGACTGACTGAAATGACGCCGAGCTGCTGCTGTCATCGCGGACTCGAGGGAATCTAGGCTTTCCGCAATATCGTCCATGTAATCGGACCTACTGGTTCGCCCAACAAAGCCCCCTACCCCGTCTCCCCCCACAGCGCGTCCGCCATCGCGTCCAGCTCGCTGAAGTCGAAGCCCCGCCCCAGCGGGTCGTGGCGGTTCAGCTTCATGCGTTTGCTTTGCGCCAGCAGCCGCCGCCGCAGTGCGCGTTGGAGGAGTTCCAGCCGTTCGTAGGCTTCCATCAGCGCTACTTCGGGCGCGCGGGGGTGGGTGGTGGACCAGGTGGCTTCGATCTGGCCGACGCGTTCGAGCACCAGTTCGTTGTAGCTGCGGTGCGGGCCGCGGTGGAGGGGGAGGCCGATCCGGACCGTCGCCTCGTCATTGGCGGGGAGCAGCAGGCCGTTGCGGCGGAAATCGTCAAACCCCACCCGGTCCAGCCCCAGCGCGCCGAACAGCGTGCCGAAACAGCGGCGTGACAGCAGCTGGCGCGGCAGCAGGTGGTGGCGTTGCAGGCCGGGGTCATACCCGGGTTCGTCGCGGCGGTTGACCGCGCGGAACGACAGGCGCTGGCGCGGCGCATTGACGGGCCCGAGGCTGCCGAGGTGGAGCAGACGCATCGCCGCGCTATTCCCGCCGGACCATGACCCGCAGCACGGCTTCGGCCAGGATCGGGGCGATCACCACCACCTCTCCCCCCGGGCCGGTCAGCTCTACCGGCTGGGTCAGCGGATCGAGCGCGACCAGTTCATTGATCAGCCGCACCGCAATGCGGGCCTGATCGGCCGGGGCGATCCCATCTGCTGCGGGGATCATCAGTTCCTGCCCGGTGAAAAAGGCCAGACCGCGGCTGTGCATCGCGCCCTTTTCGCCGCGGTGCAGGCTGGTCAGCCCCAGCGCCGGAAACGGCCCGCCCGCCAGCCAATCGTTCGCAATCTTGCGGAAATAGGCCGGGGCCATCCAGCTGCCCGCCGGGTTCCAGCACAGCGCCAGCAGGCCCGGCAGCGCCGCCAGTTCCAGCGCCAGCTGGGTCATGGCGCGGACCACCGGCAACAGCGCCGCCGCTTCTGCCAGGTGGGGGCCGGGGTGCAACGAAATCGCCTCTCCCACCGGGAAATCACCCAGCCCCAACATTGTTCCCTGATCCGGCATGGGAGCAGCCATGGCAGGGGCGAGACCCCGGCAATCGGCGGTCATCCCCATGGCCAGCAGTTCCAGCCAGCCCTGATCCGGCGGAGGGGCGTGGCTGATCGCAAAGCGCGCCTCTGCCCCTTCCGCCAATGCGGACACGGCGGCACAGTCCGGGCGCTGGCCTTTCGCGAAAATCAGCGAAAGCATGGCTCCGGCTTGTGGCACAGCGTTCTTATCCGCGGCGATGGTTCCCCCCATGGCGCTTGGAATTTCCTGGGCGCATCTGGCACCATTGGGGCTTGCTCGTCGAGTCCCGATCACGGCGAAAGCTCTGTTTCGGATACAATTGCCGGGATCGGATCAGAAAACCCCCAGCGCCAGCCCTTCGGCCAGCGCCGCGCCCAGCGCCGCGCATTGCTCCAGCTGAGCGGGCGGCACCCGTTTGGGGGCCAGAATCGCCTCGGGGCTTTGCGCGCCCAGGTTGGCGATCAGCGGATCGGCCACCCGCTTCAGCCGCCAGCCGGTGACGATCCGGTCCAGCTGCGCCTGGGCCCCATGCCCGTCGCTGCCCGCGGCGATCAGCGTGGCATAGGGCCGCCCCTCTACCTTCCCCAGCAGCGGGTAATAGCAGCGGTCAAACAGCTCCTTCATCATGCCGCTCATCGTGCCAAGGTTTTCAGGGCAGGCGAACAGGTAACCGCTGGCGGCAAGCAGGTGTTCGGGCCCGGCCACGTGCGCCGAGATCAGCGTGGAGCGCCCCTGCGATGCCGCATGCGCCGCCTCCGCCATCGCCCGCGCCGCGCCGGTGCGGCTGTGCCAGACGATGAGGAGCGTCATGGCCGAGCGGTCAGCAGCCCGGCTTGAGCACGCCGCCGAGCAGCCCGCCCAGACCGCCCTTGGGCTTGCAGTTCTGCTGCTGCGGCTGGGGGCCGGAATCCTCGCGCGCGCCCATTCCGCCCATGCCGGGCATGTCCATCCAGCTGGTCATCGACCGGTGCCGGATCCGCGCGGTCCATTGCAGGTTCCAGGCGGCCTTGGGATCGGCCGGGCGCGGCGGGAAGGCGAAATCTTCCTGCGGGCCATAGGCGGTCAGCATACCCATCTTGAAATCGGCTGCGGCGGTGCGGACTTCTGCCGGGATCATGCAGCTGGTCTGGCTGGGCGGCATCACCGTGCGGTCCTTGACCAGCCCCGCGACTTGTCCGGGCGAGAGCCAGTCGGTCAAACCGCCGCCAAACTGGCGTCCGGCGCTGCTGGTCCACATCACCATGTCGCCCATCTTGCCATCGGGGGCCATCTTGCCGCCGAACAGCGTGGCGAGATAGCCGGTCGCGTCCGCGATCCCGCCCCACGCAAGCAGCCCCGCCCCGCTCGCCTGCGCGGTGTTGGTGGTTTTGAGCGGGGCCATGAAGTCCTTGGTCAGGGTAAAGGACATTTCGGGCGAATAGTTGCCCGCCACGCGGTGCAGGCCGGGCAGCGCGGTATCGGCCTTGGCATACTTGCCGTCTTCGGCAGGCCAGCGTCCGAAGGTCTTGCTGTTGGTCTGGTTGGGGCCCCAATCGCGGATGATCGTGGTGCTCCAGATCCCGGCCGGCATCTGCCCGGCGGCAATCTTGGCAAAATCGATCACCACCGGTTGTCCCTTGGGCGCGTGTTCGCCGCAACCCCAGAAGATCAGCAGCCGCCCGCGGGGGCGTTCATTGGGAAAGCCATCGACCGGGGCCTTTTCCTGCACCGGGGTGACCAGCGCAACCGATTTGCCCAGCTTGGCGCTGGGCGGCATGAAGTGATCGGCCTTGGGCCCGCCCTTGTCCGGCGCGCGGCCTGATCCCAGCCGCAGGTACAATTCGTGCTGCTGCTTGTTGCCGCCGCCGCCGAACATCATGCCCATGGCCGCGCCCATGCCGCCGCCCATTGCGCCAAAGCCCGAAACGGTGCCCGCGCGCATATCATAACGGGCGATCGGCCCGCTGGTCGGCGCGCGCTGGGCCAGGGAGGGCAAGGCAACCAGCGCGCTGGCGCCCAGTGCAAGTGCGATGACGGTACGACGGTGCATGACACGACTCCCTTTACAACGGACTGGACCCTAGCGAAGGCCCCCGGGGGATAGTTGTCAATTGTCGACATCAAATTGCGAAAACTTTCCCGCGCGGCGACAATCGGCTAGCCCGGCGCGATGGCATCCCTTCCCGCTTCGATCCTTGGCATAGACCGCTCGCTTTCGGGCAAGACCTGGCGCTGGCGCGGCGGGAACATGGATCTGGCCAGTGCCGGGGGTGGCGGCGGCAACGGGGCCACGCTGGAGCATGATCTGGTCACCCAGCTGCTGCTGGCGCGCGGGGTGCCGCATGACGATCTGGAGCGCCACCGCAACCCCTCGCTGCGCGCCTTCCTGCCCGATCCGTCGGAATTCCGCGACATGGACGCCGCGGCAGAGCGGCTGGCGCAGGCGGTGCTGACGCAGGAACAGGTCACCATCTATGGCGATTACGACGTCGACGGCGCGACCAGCGCCGCGTTGCTGATCCGCCTGCTGCGCGGGCTTGGGCACGATGCGCGCTATTACATCCCCGATCGCCTGCTCGAAGGATATGGGCCCTCGGGCGAGGCGCTGGTCAGGCTGGCAGAGGAAGGCTCCAGCCTGATCGTCACGGTCGATTGCGGGGCCATGGCGTTCGAAGCGCTCGACATGGCGCACGCGGCGGGCGTGGACGTGGTGGTGGTCGATCACCACAAGTGCGCGGCAGAGCTGCCCAGGGCGATGGCGCTGGTCAACCCGAACCGGTTGGACGAGAGCGACACGGCCGCCGAATTTGGCCACCTCGCCGCAGTCGGCGTCGCTTTCCTGCTGGCCGTCGCAACCGTCCGCGTTCTGCGCCAGCGCGGCTTTTTCGAAGGCAAGCGCGAGCCCGACCTGTTCGCCCTGCTCGATCTGGTTGCACTGGGCACCGTGGCGGATGTCGCCCAGCTTCACGGGCTCAACCGCGCCTTTGTGGCGCAGGGGCTGAAAGTGATGGCGAGGCGCGACGGCATTGGCATGGCCGCGCTGATCGATGCCAGCCGCCTGTCACGCGCGCCCAGCTGCAGCGACCTGGGCTTTGCCCTGGGCCCGCGAATCAACGCCGGGGGGCGCGTGGGCGAATCGACCCTGGGGGTGCGGCTGCTGACCACCGAGGATCCGGACGAAGCGCGCGACATCGCCGCGCAGCTTTCCGGGCTCAACGAAGAACGCCGCGCGATCGAAACTGCGGTGCAGGAAGAGGCTGAGGCCCAGCTGGCCAGCCAGCACAACCGCGCGGTGGTGACGCTGGCTGGCGCGGGCTGGCACCCGGGCGTGATCGGGATCGTGGCCGGGCGGATCAAGGAAAAGACCGGAAAACCGGCCCTGGTGATCGCGCTCGATGCGGATGATCATGGCAATGGCAAAGGTTCGGGCCGCTCGATCAGCGGCGTGGATCTGGGCGCCGCGATCATCGCCGCGCGAGAGGCCGGTTTGCTGATTGCAGGCGGCGGGCATGCCATGGCGGCGGGGCTGACCGTTGCGCCGGGCCAGCTCGATGCGCTGGCCGACTGGCTGGATGCGCGGCTGGGCGCAGATGTGGCGGCGGCAATGGCCGGACAATCGATGCTGCTCGATCTCGCGCTTGCGCCCGGCGGGCTGACGCCATCGCTGGTCGAGGCAATGGAGAGCGCCGGTCCCTATGGCATGGGCTGGCCCGGCCCGCGCGTGGCGGTGGGGCCGGTGCGGCTGGTCAAGGCCGATCTGGTCGGCACCGATCACGTTCGCCTGATCGCGCGGGGCGAGGATGGCGGCAGCTTCAAGGCCATCGCCTTTCGCGCTGCCAGCACCGATCTGGGCCAGGCCTTGCTCCACGGATCGCAAGGCCGCCGGCTGTGGCTGGCAGGGCGTGCGAAGATCGATGATTGGGCCAGCCGTCCGCAAGCCGAACTGCATCTGGACGATGCCGCCTGGATCGATTGAAACATTCTTGCAGGTGAGGGCTTGACCCCCAGTGCGCCCTCCCTTAATGGCGCACCCCTGCCCACCACGCAGCGGTGCGGCCCCTTCGTCTAGCGGTTAGGACGCGGCCCTTTCACGGCTGAAACACGGGTTCGATTCCCGTAGGGGTCACCAAAATCCTCTCCCAGAGGGTTCCAGATGATGCCATAACTGGCTGATTTCTGCGGTTTTCTTGTGGTATAGGTATCCCATGCGGAGCGGCTTCGTGCCACCGGATACCACCATCCTGATGGTATATCTGATGGTAGCGCGGTCCTCCCCTTGCCGGAGATACCATCATGGCGCTTACCGCTGTCGCGATCAAAAATGCCAAGGGCCGCGAAAAGCCCTACAAACTCACCGATAGTGACGGGCTGTTCCTCTATGTCACCCCCAATGGCGGTCGCTACTGGCGGATGAACTATCGCTACCTTGGCAAGCAGAAGACGCTGGCGTTCGGGGTCTATCCCGACACCGGCCTTGCCGAAGCCCGCGAGCAGCGCGACGCGGCCCGCAAGGTTCTGGCGCGCGGCGATGATCCCGCCGAACAGATCAAGCTGGAAAAGGTTGCGGCGGCTGTCGCGGCGTCCAACAGCTTCAAGGCGGTAGCCGACGAATGGCTTGTGAAGGTCGAGCGTGAGGGTCGCTCCGGCGTCACCATGAAGAAGCTCCGCTGGCTGCTGGACTTCATCAACGAATCCATCGGCAAGCGCCCCGTCGCCTCCATCTCCGCGCAGGAACTGTTGGTGATGCTCCGCAAGATGGAGGGTAAGGGCCGCTACGAGACGGCCAAGCGCCTACGCAGCACATGCAGCCAGATATTCCGCTACGCCATCGCCACGGCTCGGGCCGAGCGCGATGTCGCCGCCGATCTTCGCGGCGCGCTCATCGCGCCCCAGCCCGTCCATCGCGCCGCGATCACGAACGCTAACGAGGCGGGCGGCCTACTGCGCGCCATCGAGGCGTTCGAGGGTTTTGCCAACACCAAAGCAGCGTTGCGCTTGCTCCCGCATGTGTTCGTGCGTCCGGGCGAACTGCGCTATGCTGAATGGGCCGACTTCGATTTCGACGAGGCGCTTTGGACCATCCCGAAGCACAAGACTAAGATGCGCCGCGCCCACAGTATCCCACTGTCCGCCCAGGCGCTCGCCATCCTCAAGACCATCGAGCATGACGCGGGCTACAGCTCCTATCTGTTTCCGTCGTTACGTTCTGTGGATCGGCCCATGTCGGAGAACACCATCAACGCGGCGCTGCGGCGCATGGGCTTCGCCCAGGACGAGATGACCGGCCACGGCTTCCGGGCGATGGCGGCGACGCTCCTGAACGAAATGGGCCTATGGCATCCTGACGCGATCGAACGGCAACTTGCCCATTGCGACAACAACGCCGTGCGCCGTGCCTACACGCGGGGCGAATATTGGGACGAGCGCGTGCGGATGATGCAGCACTGGTCCGACCATCTCGACTTCCTGCGTGATGGCGCGAAAGTCATAAAGGGCGATTTCAAGAAGGCAAAAGCCGGGGAGTAACCCGGCTTTCCCTCATTCGGCGCGATCTTCGCGGTAACGCAGGGGATCGGCTATCCAGCGATTGACGGCGGATTCGTACCAGCCGGTTCCGTGCGTGCTGATCGGCACCCGCCGGGGGAACGTGCCCTCTTTGATCTTGCGATACATGGTGGAGCGGGACAAGCCGGTGCGGGCGAGAACAGTTTTCAGGCGGATGATACGATCAGGGCAGTTCATGGGGACTTTCTTCCATTCCTTGGCTATCAATGGCTCCCCCTGAGCCGAGTTTTGGTGATTACAATTTTCCGCTCAAGTGCCTTTGCGAGGACATCCGGTGCCAATCGCAGCCACGGCAGTAAATACAGGCGGACGGCGGCAGACGGCTGTAAACGGATGCGGCTGGCGGTGCACGGCGACGCCGGGTAGCGCTTGGCGGAGCGCAATTTCACATTTCCGTCGCAACTGTGACGCGCACGTCACGTTGTTCGACACTATCGACGCAAAGTTGCGCTGCTGCTGATCAGATTGCGCGCCCGACTCGCGCACCATTGCAGACCTACCTTCCGATGGTCTGCCCGCTGAATGTCAGTTTGCCCCGCGCCATGCCAAAGGCGCAAGCCGCAGGCCATGTCAGTGCCGGTTTCGGTATATTACTGGCAGTTGCAGACTTTATTGCCCCTTGACATCCGCATCCCGCAAACCTTTTGAGAGGCGAAAATCCTGCTTCCGGCTCGCCCCTTCTTTGCTATTGGGCAAATGGGGGTGCCGATGCTGGCCGAACGCGATCAATTGCTCAGCGAAGTGTATGATGAACTGCGCGCGGCGGCCTCACGTATGCTGCACCGTGACGCACCCATGCTTACCTTGCAACCCACTGAACTGGTGAACGAAGCTGCACTGCGGATCATCAGGCTTGAGCAGATGAGTTGGAACGACCGCCAGCATTTCTTCGCCACCGGCGCACGGATCATGCGGCAAGCCATGATGGATGCAATCAAAAGCCGCAAGCGAGCCAAACGCCAGGCACCGAGTATCTTTTTTGAAGACGACCCCGGGAATAGCGGGGTCGATGTCGAGATGCTGGACGCGGCACTCTCAAAGCTGGAAACGATCTCACCCGAACTTGCAAGAATCGTTGAGATGCGGTTTTTCGTTGGTCTTAAACCTGACGAAATCGCTGTTGTGCTGGAAAGTTCAGAATCGACAATCAAACGGCGCTGGCAGACGGCGCGGCTATGGTTGGCCGACGAATTGGCTGATAATTAACCGCAGAGCCGGGTCGCTACTTTCGCAGCTTCGGGAACGTCCTTGGCGGCATCGCGCGCGCCGAGGTTTCCAGCGGCCCGGATCGCAGTCCATTGCCGAACAGCCTCCTGGGCCGCATTGCACGCTGCACGATGGCTTCCTGCACGGGCTAGCACTTCGGCATGGTTAGGCAGTGCGACTGCGAGGTCGCGATTTCGTTGCGGATCGTGGGGTACGCGCGCTAGTCGTTCGCGTCGCAGCGCGATACTGGCGTTGGAGGCTGCGACCGCTTCGGCCATGCGCCCCATATCCGAAAGCACGTTTGCTTCTTGACCGTAGAGGATCAGCAAGCGCTTTTCGATGTTAGCATCTGGGCCGAATGCCAGCACGCGTTGAAGGGCCACAATCCCTTCGCGTGCTTCACGCAGGGCGGCTTCATTCTGCCCGTTAATATCGCCAAGCGTCCCGCTGATGTTGAATTTGGCTTCGCCGAACTTGTCGGTCCATACCAGCGATGTTCCCTTGGCAAGCTCGGCGCGGATGATGGCCTCCGCCTCGCGATAGGGAACAAGTGATCCAGGCTTGTCGCCTGCGTAGTAGATAGCATCGCCGAGACGACCCAGCAGGTTCACTTCTAGCAGGCGGGCATCGCGCCGGTTTACACGCTCAAACCTAACGGCCCGCAGTCGGGAAAGCGCAGAGAACAGCACGGGGACTGCGGCGGCCGGGCGATTTTCGCTCCAGATCATATCATAGGCGCGGCTCTTTTCAGTGACCAGAAAGCCGATCAGCGCGCTCTGTCTGGCCGGGTCGATGGCAAGGGCTTGCCGGAAATAGCCAGCCGCACGGTTATTCAGTTGACGCGATTTGCCGTTGTCAGCCGCCATCGCCCATCGACCGGCAGTGACCCACCCTAGTTCCTCAAGCACTTCTGGATTGCCCGGCTGCTCCTTTGCCAGAACCGCTAGCAAAGCTTCAGCTTGATCGAGTGATTTCGCGGCCTGATCGGGATGGCCGAGGTTCGATGTGCCAGACAATCCTTGCAAACTGGCCAGTCGCCGATAGCCCTGCGCGGTATCGAGCCGAAGGTCGGCTGGCGCATCCCTAACGCTGCCCAGCCGTTCGAGATACTGCCCCGAAACCTCCGCAAGCCGCGCACGGGCGACAACCGTTCCCGGTGCATCGCTCAGATCATCACTGAGCTCGGTGAGCATGAATTTGGCAAGGTGGCGTACCTCGACAAACCTTGCGTCCGCTTCGGCGCGGGCACGTTCGGCCCGGACATACTGGACCGTGCTGATTGCTGTCGCCGCAACCAGCGCAAGTGCGGCCAGCCCGGTCAGCGTCAGACCCTTCCGGTGCCGCTGGATGAAACGGCCCACGACATAACGCCATCCCGCATCGTGTCGCGCCGCCAGCGGCACAAAGGCGCGCATACGACGGATGTCAGAGAGCAAAGCGGCAACGTCGGGGTAACGATCCTCGGGCTTTTCAGCCAGTGTGCGGGCGGCAATCGCGCCCAGATCGCCGTCAAGCTGCCCTACCGGCAGGCGTGTGCCGGGAATGAAATCACCGTCCTCTCCCGGCACCTTGCAACCGAGCATCCCCAGCAGCAACACGCCCAAGCTAAACACGTCACTGGTAATCGTCGGTGCCACACCCACCGCGCGTTCCGGTGCGGCATAGCCCTTGGTCAGCGGATAGGGATCGCCTGTCTCGTCGGTGTCAATCACCGAAATCAAACGGGCGATACCGAAATCAAGCAGATGCACCGCGCCGTCCGCGCTCATCAGCACGTTCGATGGTTTGATGTCGGCATGGATCACCAGACTGCGATGGGCAAAGGCCACCGCCTCACACACCGCCTCGAACGCATCGAGCCGTGCGGTCCGGTCCACCCCGGCCTTGCACAGCGCTTCGGTGATTGGGAGGCCATCGACATAGTCCATCGCCAGCCACGGACGGCCGTCGGCATCGCCGCCATCGAGGATACGCACGATGCCCGGATGACGCAGCCTGGCGAGAATCCGGCGCTCCTCGGCAAATCGGGCTTTGGCGCGGTCACTTGCCAGATCGCCCCGGATCAGCTTGATCGCCACCTGCTGCTGGAACACACCGTCATCACGCTCGGCCTTGACCACCGCCCCCATCCCGCCGCGCGCGATCTCGGCGGTGATTTTGTATGGCCCGATCCGTTTGGGAATCGCCTCAATCACGCCCAACGGCTTGATGAGGCTTTCGGTGGGAAGCAGTCGGAAATTTGTATGCTCATGTGCAAGCAGTTCTTCGACGCGCGCGCGTAAGCCTGCATCCTTGCCACAACGACCTATTACAAATGCGCGCCTTGCCTCGGCGTTATCAATGCCCAGTGCGGCTTCAACAACCTTGAGTGCTAATGAATCGACTGACACACAGGCATCCTGAATTGATTTTTCTACCAAATACCACGAATGACATCGAAAGCCGATTGCGTCGGCGTCATTGCTCCCGGACTATCCATTCCCGGGATCAACCTCTGAATTCGTCAGAGGGCGATAGGTGCGAACGTTGATCTTGTCCTTGAGTTCGTAAAGCTGTTCGGCGATGGAGCGATATTGGCTAGACAGGTTCTCGGCAAAGCCCTGCAAAACTGCCGTCATTTGATGCCGCAGGCTGATCAGGACCTGCGCTTCATCGGCGGTCAACGCGATAACGGTGTCCTTCTGACCACTGGCCTCGAACAGCCGCAAACGATTGAGATAGGGCAGCATTTGTTCCTGAGTTTCGAGCAGATCGTGCATTGTCGTTTCGAGAAGCGGATAATATAGCGCTCTTATCGTAGCGATGGTTTTGAGCAGTTCGATTTCGAGGTTGGGATCGCACAGGAAGATCGACGCCTTGACTGCGGCAAGCCGCACATTGCCGAACAGTTTGAGATCGGATTTGTGAAAATCGGCTGGCTCGAAGTCCTTCGATTCGGCCTGCATCGTCAGATCGCCGATGCCGCTTTGCAGGAAATATTCCCACTTCTCGACCGCGATGCGAAACGCGACCAGTTCGTTCTGTTCATGCGAGCGCAGTCCCGCCCTGATGGCGAGCGAGGCAGCGATGCGTTGCTCGGCAACAGCGAACCGGCTTTTCAGCATGCTTTCAAACCAATTCCGGCCAACATAGGCGAGCACGGCCAGAGCCAAGATCCACATCGGTGTCGATGACAAGGTGGTGACGAGTTCCGTCACCGACCTATAGGGCCTTGGAAGTCAAAGAACGGCGGGAAGGTTGCTACTTCGGCCATCGACTGATCCCGCGACGATAGCATGGGTCAGCTGTAATGCTGGCCAAAGGAGTGGCCACATCGACAATCGCCAGTACCGTCGTTGAAGAAGCTTCCGCACCCGCAACATGTACAGGCTCCATATCCTGCGGTTTCCGGGATCTGATTTTTTCTCGCCTCAGCGAACCTGTAGCTGTTCGGGGCAATCATCTGACTGTCCTCGAACTTTTCATGCATAGCTTTCCACATTGCTTTCCCTTTCGAGATTCCTCGCTGCGAACGATGGCGGCAGAGACACCAAATTGGTAAATGCGTTCACGCCGCCACGGCTCGACCGACCCGTTTAACCGAGATCGCAGTTGATCCGATCGGGCGAGGCATAACCACCTGACACCGAAACTTGATTTGAGCTTTCAATGCTTCCGCACCATGGTCGCACGGGATAGGTTCCGTCGGCATCGGGCAGAGTGACGGTATAGTATGAGTTACTGTTGAAAGGCCCAACAGTCTCGGAAGCAACATCGATATAGACCGATCCGTCAATTCCGCCAGTCCATGAAACATATACGCTTGCCATCTGATTATCTCCTTTTTCTTGGTTAATCGTGCGCTACGCATTATCTGTTTGCCTCGCGTTGCTTGAATGCCTCGGTTCTCTATCGCCCCCAAAGGGCGGGCTTGGGAGGAACGGCAGCCCACCAGAAGGCGGCATCGTCGTCGATTGTGATGCTAGGCCGGGCCAACCCGTCATAGGACCGGGCGTACCCACGTCTCCGCCCTGCTGGGGAAGGTCAGGGATTACAGGCAGGCCCGCGTTCAAGGCGGCGAAGAATGCTTCCGGTTCCAAGCCTGGCCCCGGCATACCGGCGGCGACGGTGTTCTTGATTGCCGCTTGCGCCTGTACCGCGTCGTCCGCGAAGCGTTTGAGATAAGCCTGAAAGCCTGGTAAACCGAGCTTTGCCAGAACGTCAGCATCGGCTTGGTAGGCTTGGCAGAGCGTAACCAGATGGCCAATCATGTAACCTTGCGCTTGAAAAAGTCTGAGTGGCAGCATCTGACCCAGCGTGCGGCAGGATTGCGCCTGCGCGAACAAGCCCCCCATTTGCGCAGCGCAGGGCAAATAGTCCGCGTCAAATTTTGCCGCAATTTCGGACTGAACCACTTTCAGCTCCGCTTCACGGCCCGTCTTAGCTGCATCGGTGGCATCGAGCGGGAGTGGGGCTAAAGTCTTGGTGGAGTGATCAAAACTCCCTCGGGAAACCCGTGCATCGACCGTTCCGGCCATGAAATCTTCAAAAGACATGGGTTGGTTCCCTTGAGACTAGAATTGGACCCGCACACCGCCCGAAATGGCGTGCCCGCGCACGCTATTCCCCCGGTCAAGCCGCCCTTCAATAAAGCCCGAAAGATGGCCACGCTCATCGCGCAAGCTCAGCCCCGCGACATATTGGCCAGTTGAACGGTAGCCGGTGGCATTGAGGTTGTAGCCGATGACGGTGCCCGCCGCGTCCGCTGAGAGGATCGTAGCAGTCTCGCTGTTCGACATATTCTTTACCCAATATGCCCCGGCATAGGGTTCGGCGAACAGTCCTGAGCCGACCTTGCCCGCCCATGACAATCGCGCGCCGAGCCGGGCGACGCTATTATTGTCGCTACCGGGAGCCAGCCGTGTGAAATTATCGATGGCAAAGGTATCGATGCGGCTGTTGCTCCAGCTCAACGCCGCACGCGGGGTAAGTGCAAAGCCGTGTCCAAGCGGCAGGCGGTATGACGCCGCTACCGCGCCCGCCCATGCACGACCTTTGGTTCTGGTCGCTGCGGCAGTGCCAAACAGCACAGCATTGGTCACATCGAACCGCCGCCATTCGCGCCGCACATTGGCTTCGATGGTCAGCCTGTCGCCTGTCAACGCAGCATAGGCTCCCAGAAACGGCACATTCACCTTGATCCGTGTCGCGGGCTGGGTGGCGTCGGCACTATAGGTGCCACCCATGATGCCCAGATGCACGGACCAGCCCCTACCGCCAAGATCGCTCCAACCGAGATCGGCTCCACCCTGGATCGAACGATGATCGAGTTCGAGCCGGTTGGTCGCGCTGGCAAGCTGCGTCGTGCTGTCGGAGATGACGGTCGCCAGCGTCTGGCCGAGACTACCCGAGGTGCCGCGTATCCATAGACCGAGGTGCGGCTTGCCTGAAGCAGCACCCTCGCGGCCAGTGACATAGGGTAGCACGGAGTCATCAAGTGCCGCCGCCGCTGTTGCCGCCGTTACATGTAGTCCGCCCAGCCCGGTGAGCAGCGGATTGAACGCCTGCAAAATACCGAACTGGTTAGCGTTGGTCTTGCTCACCCCGAAGCTCTCACGGAACACGCCCGCGTCGGCAAAGGAAGTGGAGGTGAACGCCCCCGCCGCCGCACCGCCGGTGACAGTAATCAGCGGCAGGAATCCGCCCGCGATCCGCCCCTGCGCCAGCCGGTTGACGGTGACGGCGGTGGTGCCGGTCGCCGTGCCCGTGATGGTCAGCGTATCGGCACGGGCGGTTGCTGTGCTGGCATCAAGGAATATCTGCCCGCCGCCGGTGTAGTTTCCGGTGATTGTGATGGAATTGTTCCCGGCGACCCCGTCCGCCGCGTTGATGATGCCGGTGTTGGCCAATGCGCCCGAAAACGACGAGTTTCCACTGCCTACATTCCAACGGCCTGAGTTGGTGAACAGCGAGGCGCTGACCGACGATCCGGTGACGTTGATCCCGCCGGTCATCGTGCCGGTTGCGCCATTGGTGATGCGGAATGCAGTGCCTGCGGTCGATCCGGCGACGGCGTTGGTGCCGCCAGTGAGGGTGCCGGTGTTGGTGACGACGGCAGTTCCCGTTCCACCCGCGATCAGCCTTATTCCGGTCGTGGTGCCCGAAACCGTGCCCGCATTGTTCGCCGTCAATACACCGGCCAGTTGCAGGCCCGCCACAGTTGGGGTGATATTGAGCTGGACAATCGCGCCGGTGCTGAAGTCGGAATTGGGATCGGAATAGTCTGCGGCGGTGGTGAGATCGATTCCGGTGGCACCAGCAATGCTGCCGGTGGTCGCAACGGTGACCGTGAAATCGTTGCGCGTGCCGCGTCCCCACACTCCGGCGTTACCCGCGCTGATCGTGCCATTAATGTCTGCGGTCGCCGCGCCGGTCGAATAGCCGCTGAACAGCCGGATACCGGTGCCCTGAGCCGCACTGACTGTTTTGCCTGCCCCGACTGTTACCGCAAGGGTGGCGGTGTTGTTGTCAAGCCGGGTTGCCTGCTCCGCAGCAGACAGGGGGACAAACGACCCTACTGCGGTGGAAATGCCCACGCCACTGTTGATGAGCAGATCGATGGCGTTGCCATTGGCGACGGTGATGTTGCCGCCGCCCGATGTCCGGTTGACCGAGACCGCGCCGCTTCCGCTGGTAGCAGCGTCAATCGATGCTGTCCCCAATGTTGCAGTATTATAGTTCCTCAGATCAACTCCGATGGTCTGGGTGAGATCGATCGTGACGTTGCCTGGTCCTTTCTTGAGCGTGTTCGCAGCAATGACGGTTGCCGCAGTAAGGTTCGGACCGAACGAATTGTCGGAGATCAAGCCGGTCCCGGTGCCGATGATCGATACGTTCCCGCGCGTGTCTCCTGTAGCAATCAGTCCACCGAAGATGCTGGCGCTGTTCAGGCCGATCCGGATATCGCCGGTGTTGGTTCCTCCCGAAACCTGAACTATCGCGGCGATGCGTGGCCGACTTGCGGCACTCCCAATATTGCCATTGACCGTTATCGTGGTCGCCGCGTTACGAGTGACGCCTGTCGGGGTGTAGACATTCGCGTTGATACCGAAGCTGGTCGTCAGGATGCTGCCGTTGTTGACCACGCTGACATCGCCGGTGCCGCGCTGCGTGATGGCGATGCCGCCCAGTCCGTTGGAAAGGTCGAGGATCGATCCGTTGTTGGTGATCTGAAACGCGGAAGCTCCCGCACTGGTATCGTCGATGGTATTAGGATTGCCGCTGGATGCGTTGATACCGCCAACCAATGTCCCGTTGGTTGTTATCCGCGTGTCTGCACCACCGATGGCTTGGGTGCGGATTGCGTTAAAGCCGTAATTCAATCCGCCCAGTGAGTAGGAAGCACCCCGGATCGTCGAGGTCGCGCCTTGTGCGACATCAATCAGCCCGGTCGATGTCGTAGTGGATGCGTCGAGTCCGTAAGAACTGGCCGAGATCAGGTCGCCGTTGATCCGCGCAGTGGCTCCGTTACCGCCGCCACGCAAGGTCAGCGCGGTATAGGCAATCAGCGCCTGGCCCGGCCCCAGCGACGCCGCTTGGCTGGCGTTGATCGACGATCCCGCATCAATCGTCACGTTCGCGCCGTTGGTGGCATCACCGTTGACAGTCAGCCCGGTAGTGGCTGCCTGCGTCTCGCTATTTTGGAACCGCACAGAGCGCTTGCCGGTAATCGTCGCGGTCGTATTCGCCCCTGTCGCGCCGTCGCAGATTACGTCGGGCTGTGTCAGATCGCAATTCGCCCATGCCGTTCCCGGCACCATCAACGCTATCACAGCCGCACTCAGCCGTAGCTTTGAATGAATTGTCATGCCGGTCTCCATGCACAGGAACGCGAAGCAAATTTCGGTCTTTGTTATGCTAAGGCGACATCGGCGCGAATTTCGGTTCACCGATTTGAAAATATTTTTTGAGATGGCAGGAAATGCGAGAGGATTTTCGTTATCTCTCGCTCTCGAATGCCCGTTTCCCTTTCCGTTTCCACAACACGAGCGCCTGTTCACGGTCCTCACTGCGCAGCTTGGCCGCAACGGTGAGGAACGCGCCGTAGAGCGCGGCGCGATCGTCATCGGTGAGATCGACCAGTCCGGCTTTCACGACGAGGCCGCCCAGTTCGATCAGTTGACGCGTGCGTTCGCGGCGTTGCACGGCCCATTCGCGCATGTCGGTTCGCGCCTTCTGTGCTTCAAGCCGATACCGCGCCGCTGTCATTCGGCGTAGTGCTGCCTTTGTCGCGATCAGTTCCCGCAGTTCGACCACGCGCGTTGCCTTGAAAGAAGGTAGCCCCGCGCTTGCGCCAGCTCTCCTTTCGTGCGGCATCGTCGGTTTCGGCAATGACCAGCAACGCACCCGCCAGTGTTTCCGCGTCAGTGGCATCGGCTCGGCAAGCAATCACCAGTTCGCCGAGTTGCTGGACGCGGCGTTCTTTGAGTTGACGTGCCTTGTCGGCCAGCGCCTTCAGTTCCGAATCGAAGTCCCTGGGTTTACGCATCGCAAGTCTCCGTTGAGAGTTGATGCGCCCATGATAATAGTGTGCCGCGCGTAATGCTGTAGAGTCGTCGGGACGTTCTGGAACCAGATAGTCCCGAGCAGGATTTTATCATGGGAGGGCGCGCTTATACGTCGTTCCGACGTGCCCGTTGTAGTGTAGATGGATTGCCATCATGGCAATCTTCCATTTCAGCGCAAAGGTCATCGGGCGGGCGAGCGGACGCAGCGCCGTTGCCGCCGCTGCCTATCGCGCAGGCGAACGGCTGCACGATGACCGGCTCGACCGCGATCACGACTTCACCAACAAGTCGGGCGTCGTTCATTCCGAAATTCTCCTGCCGGACAATGCGCCCGAGGAATTCGCCGACCGCGAGAAGCTGTGGAACGCGGTCGAGGCGGCGGAGGTTCGCAAGGACGCCCAGCTTGCCCGCGAAGTCGAGTTCGCCATTCCGCGCGAGATGACACAGGCACAGGGCATCGAACTGGCGCGCGATTTTGCAGGTCAGGAGTTCGTCAATCGCGGCATGATCGCCGACCTCAATGTTCACTGGGATATTGGCGCGGACGGCATGGCGAAGCCGCACGCCCATGTCATGTTGACGATGCGCGAAGTGGACGAGGAGGGTTTCGGCGCGAAGGTCCGCGACTGGAACAGGACCGAGCTTGTCGAGCAATGGCGCGAACGCTGGGCCGATCATGTCAATGGACGGCTTGCCGAACTCGACATTGACGCGCGCGTCGATCACCGCAGTTTGCAAGCACAGGGCATCGGGCTTGAACCGCAGGACAAGATTGGTCCCGCTGCATCACGCATGGGCGAGCGTGGACTTGAGTCCGAGCGCATCGAGGATCACCGCGCCATCGCGCAGCGGAACGGCGAACGGATCATCGCGGAACCGTGTGTCGCCCTGGACGCAATCACCCACCAGCAGGCGACATTCACGCACCGTGACATGGCAATGTTCGTGCATAGCCACACGGACGGGAAAGAGCAGTTCGACCGGGCATTGAGCGCCGTCCGTGCGTCCCCCGATCTTGTCGAGCTTGGCAAGGACGGACGCGGCGAAGATCGGTTCACCAGCCGCGAGATGATCGAGACCGAGCAGCGGTTACAGCGCGCCAGCGAGTTGATGGCCGAGCGGGAACGGCATCACGTGGACGGGAAGGACCGAGCCGCCGCATTGGCGCAGGTGAAAGGGTGCGGGCTGGCGCTGACCGGCGAGCAACGCGCGGCGTTCGAGCATGTAGCGGACGGGCGCGGCCTCAGCGTGGTTGTGGGATACGCCGGAACGGGCAAGAGCGCGATGCTGGGCGTTGCGCGCGAGGCATGGGAGCGCGCCGGATTCGAAGTGCGCGGCGCGGCGCTGTCCGGCATCGCGGCGGAGGGGTTGGAGAATGGTTCCCGCATCGCCTCGCGCACTATCGCCAGCATGGAACATGGCTGGGCGCAGGGGCGCGACCTTTTGACTTCGCGTGACGTGCTGGTGATCGACGAGGCGGGCATGGTCGGCACGCGCCAGATGGAGCGCGTTCTCTCCCATGCCGTCGACGCGGGCGCAAAGGTCGTGCTGGTCGGCGACCCGCAGCAGTTGCAGGCCATCGAGGCGGGCGCGGCGTTCCGCGCGATCCATGAGCGGCATGGCGGCGTCGAGATCACCCAGGTTCGCCGCCAGCATGAGGGCTGGCAGCAGGATGCCACCCGGCAACTTGCTACAGGGCGCACGGGAGAAGCGATCCGGGCCTATGCCGATCATGGCATGGTCCATGCCGCCGACACGCGCGAGGCAGCGCGCAGCGAGCTTGTCGAGCGGTGGGATCGCGAACGCATCGCCGCGCCGGATCAGACCCGCATCATCCTTACCCACACCAATGACGAAGTGCGCGAACTCAATGAAGCGGCGCGCGACCGGATGCACACGAGCAATGCGCTGGGCGATGACGTGCTGGTGAAGGCAGAGCCCGGCAACCGCATGTTCGCCAGTGGCGACCGCATCATGTTCCTGCGCAACGAGCGCAGCCTTGAGGTCAAGAACGGCACGCTGGGCACGGTCGAAAAGGTCAGCCCAGAGCATATCGCCGTCCGCACCGATGACGGGCGCAGCGTCGCGTTCGACACCAAGCACTATGCCCATGTCGATCACGGCTATGCCGCCACGATCCACAAGGCGCAGGGTATGACCGTTGACCGCGCCCATGTGCTGGCAACGCCGGGCATGGACCGCCACGGCGCATATGTCGGCATGTCGCGTCACCGTGAAGGTATGGCGCTCCACTATGGCCGCGACGACTTCAAGGACGAATCCCGCCTTGTCCGCACCCTGTCCCGCGAGCGGGCCAAGGACATGGCGAGCGATTACGAGCGCCGCGACCCAGCGCAGCAGTTCGCCGAACGGCGCGGCATCACCTTCCGCGAGCGTATAGCGGAAATCATCCAGAAGATTCCCGAACGCGCGCGCGGAATGTTCGATGGGTTCCGGCCCAAAGCGCAAGCCCCCGAGCGCGAACCGGGCATGTTCGCCAACTTCCGTCCGCAACCCCACGGGCCAGAAGGAGAGAAGGAACAGGCGCTTGTCCGCCAAGCCCGCGCGCCCGATCCGCGCCGCGCGGTGGAGCGCTACGCCCGCGCTGCCGCCGACATAACGCGGATGCAGGGCCAGGGTCTCCCGGTGCTTCCGCACCAGCGCGAAGCGCTGGACAAGGCGCGCGCGGGAGTGGAGGCGATCCGGCCCCATGCCGCCGCCGATCTCGGCGCGGCGTTCCAGCGCCAGCCCGAGCTTGTCCACGAAGCCGCCGAAGGGCGCGGCCAGGCCGCCATGCGCGCGATGCAGCTTGAAGCTGAAATCCGTGCCGATCCCTTCCAGCGCGCCGACAGGTTCGTCGAAGGCTGGCAGCAGCTCCAGCGTCACCGCGAGGACTTGCAGCGCGACGGCGACTTCCGAGGTGCGAAGCGTGTCGCGCAGGAAATGCACGGCATGGCGAAAGGCCTCGAACGCGATGCGCAGATGGAATCGGTCCTGCGCGGGCGCACCCGTGAACTCGGCATCGACATGGAAATGGGCCGCAGCCTTGTCCGCGATCTCGCGGATTCCGTGCCGTTCGATCACGGGCGCAACCTTGGCATGAGCAGATAGGAAAAAGATATGGAAGACAGATCACTGCCCTTGGATTCCGAACAGGAACCCGATCCGGCGACACAGGCGTTCGCACGGCTTGAAGGCGAAATGGCGCTGGTCCGCCGCGCGGTCCAGAATCTGGCGACCGAGAAGGCGGAAATCGACATTCCCGATTACAGCAACACCCTTGGCGAGATGGCGAAGCGGCTGGTCGCCATCGATGAGCATCCCGCCATGCAGATGACCCCAGAGGATATGGCGGCACGGATACAGGCCGCCGCCGCAAAAGCGCGGCGCGATGACCACGTCGCCCTTTCCGATGCAAAGCAGCAACATATCGAGTCATCCCGCGCCTTGCGGGCGTTGGCCGGAGACGTTGCCAGCTTCAACGAGCAACGCCGCCGCCTCAAATGGGCGGCAGGCGGCGGCTTGCTCGCCGGATGCCTGCTATGGGCTGTCCTTCCCGGCTTCATCGCGCGCATCCTCCCGGCAAGCTGGCATCTGCCCGAACGCATCGCCGCGCGCACCGTGCGCGAGCCTACGCTATGGGAAGCTGGAACCCGGATGATGCGGGCCGATAGCCCGGAGGCATGGCAAGCCATATCCGATGCCGCCGATATACGCCGGGACAACCGTGAGGCCATCGATGCTTGCGAGCAGCAGGCCACAGTGGCCAAACAGCCAGTGCGATGCACGATCAGGGTGCAGAACCGACAGCCGTGACGAAACCAGGCAGTGCCACTCCGGCTCATAATATCTCTATGGACAGATGGCACTTCCGATGGTATCAACAAGGCGCTTAACGCAGATACTGCCGTAAAATCAGTACCTTGCCACGATTGCCGGGTGCCCGTAGGGGTCACCATCCAGCAGCGCGGTGGGCATTTTGATTCCGGCCCTGCCGCCGCCCCTCAATGAAAATCGCGAGACTTGGGGATCACCCGGACCTGCCGGGGATGGCCCATGCGGTGGTGCGCCTCTGCACTGCGGCTGCCCTGTACGGGGCGGGTGACATGATCGGCGCGGTCGGTCTGCTGGGGCAAAAGGTCTTCGGACAGGGCGTGCAGGCTGGCAGTGGCGTCGGTCAGCTGGGTGACGATCACATGGATCACCCCGTCGTCCGCCTCGACCCGGCCCTTCACTTCCATCAGCCGCGCCCCCATAATCACCTTGCGCTGGCGCTCCATCACGTCCGGCCAGATCACCAGATTGACCACCCCGGTCTCATCCTCCAGCGTGATGAAGCATACCCCCTTGGCCGATCCGGGGCGCTGGCGGATCAGCACCACCCCGGCCACCTGCACCGCGCTGCGATACTTGCGGCTGCGCAGATCCGCCGCGCGGATAAAGCCGCGTTCGGCGAGGTCCGCGCGCAGGAAGGCGAGCGGATGGGCTTTCAGGCTGAGCCGCTGGGTCTGGTAATCGGCCACCACTTCCTCTGACAGCGGCATCACCGGCAGCCGGGTCTGCACCCGCTCCGCACCTTCATCGCGCGCTGCTGCGGCGGCGAACAAGGGCAGGTCGGGCGCGGCAATCAGGCTGCGCGCATCCCACAGCGCCTGCCGCCGCGACAGCCCCAGCGAGCCGAGGCAATCGGCCGAGGCCAGCCGCTCGACCAGCGCGGGGGACAGCCCCGCCCGTTCCTTGAGCTCGCGCGCATCGCGAAACGGCCCTGCCTCCCGCGCCGCCACAATCCGCGCGGCGGCGGCCTCGGGAAAGCCATCGACCTGGCGCAGGCCGAGGCGCAGGGCCAGTTCCTCCCCATGCCGGGGAGGAATTTCCAGCCCGTTGTCCCATCCGCTGCAGTTCACATCCACCGGCAGCACCGTCACCCCGTGCTCGCGCGCATCGCGGACGATCTGCGCCGGGGCATAAAACCCCATTGGCTGGGAATTGAGCAGGCCGCAGGCGAAGGCCGCCGGGAAGTGGCATTTCAGCCACGACGAGACATAGACCAGATGCGCAAAGCTGGCGGCGTGGCTTTCGGGGAAGCCGTATTCGCCGAACCCCTTGATCTGGTTGAAACAGCGCGCGGCGAAATCCGGGTCATAGCCACGCGCGATCATGCGCCCGACCATCATTTCCTCCAGTTCCGCCACCATCCCCCGGCTGCGGAAAGTGGCCATCGACTTGCGTAGGCGGTTGGCCTCTGCCCCGGTGAACTTGGCGGCGTCGAGCGCGATCTTCATCGCCTGTTCCTGAAAGATCGGCACGCCCAGCGTGCGCCCGAGAATACTGGTCAGCTCGTCCGGCGGCCCGTGCTGCGGCCCCGGCGCGGGGATTTCCACCCGCTCCGCCCCGCGCCGCCGCTTGAGATAGGGGTGGACCATGTCGCCCTGGATCGGCCCGGGACGTACGATCGCCACTTCGATCACCAGATCATAGAAGCAGCGCGGGCGCAGGCGCGGCAGCATGTTCATCT
>CAZKAX010000027.1:0-35510 GCA_964550775.1 uncultured Novosphingobium sp.
CAGGGGAGAGATACGCAGGCTTGGCAGCTTGCTGCCTAGCCGGAGTTGAGAGGGGAAAGGCTGCGCATTCCCCTCTCCCAACCCTCTCCCTTCAAGGGGAGAGGGCAACAGTTTGGCCTTAGCGCAGCAGCGACAGGACGTTCTGCTGGCTCTGGTTGGCCTGCGCGATCATCGCGGTCGAAGCCTGGCTGAGGATCTGGGCCTTGGCCATCGCGGTGGTTTCCGAAGAATAGTCCGCGTCTTCGATCCGGCTGCGTGCGTCGGACAGGTTGGTGACGTTGCTGGTCAGGTTGTTGACCGCCGATTCAAGACGGTTCTGACCGGCACCCAGGCCCGCGCGGGCCGCGTTGACGTCTGCCAGGGCCAGGTCGACGTTGTCGATCGTGGTGCTGGCCAGCGCCGAGGTGGTCACATCCAGCGCGGTGGCATCGATGTTGCCGCCGTCGATCGCCGAGGAGGTCAGGGTGATGGTTTCACCCGATTCCGAACCGACCTGGATGTCAAAGGTGACATCGGTGCCGGCCGTGGTCGAAAACAGCGCGTTGCCGTTGAACTTCGTGCCGGTCAGCACGTCGTCGATCTGTTCGGTCAGCGCGGTGACTTCCGACTGCATGTAGGTGCGGTCCGAGGCCTGATAGGTGCCCGAGCTGGACTGGACGGCCAGTTCGCGCACGCGCTGCAGCATGTTGCTGACTTCCGACAGCGCACCTTCCGCCGTCTGGGCCAGCGAAATGCCGTCGTTGGCGTTGCGGATGCCCTGGCTCATGCCGCGCACCTGCGAGGTCATGGTGGTGGCAATGGCAAGGCCCGCCGCGTCGTCCTTGGCGCTGTTGATGCGCTTGCCGGTCGACAGGCGTTCCATCGCAACGCTGAGGCCCTTGTTCGCGGCGTTCGAGGCGTTGGACGCCTTGATCGCGCTGATATTGGTGTTGATTACGGCCATGTGTAACTCCCGTGGATTGTCCCGAAAGCAAGCCTCACCAGACCATCCGGAGCGGCTGCCGGGACCAAGACCGGCAATCGCTTGCCGAAATTAAGGGTGATCCGGCAAACTTTTGCCAATATCCCGCCCCGGCTGCGACACATCCTGATTGCGTGTTTCGGCAATCTGCAACGCTTGCCAATGCGTGCTCGTTCATTTCTATAAATTCAGGTGTTATTACGAATAGAAGTTCAATTTGGTTCTTTCACTTCCTAATTATACTGTATGCTTTGGGTATAATCCCAACCTTACATGAAGCTTACAACCGGTTTTACCTTGAATTAAGGGCAAAACAGTAGAATTCTCCGGAAAGATCACGGGGCAATTCGATGAATCTGGAATTTTTGCAGTTTCGCCAATTACTTGCACTGACCAGACGCCGCGCCGATGCGGTGCGCGGTTCCTTCTTGCGCTTGCGGGCCGACCAGCGCGGCGTATCGCTCGCCTCGATGGCGCTGATGCTGCCGATCATGATCGGGTTCATTGGCTTGGCCGTGGACGTTGGCCTGTGGCAAGTGAACAAGCGGGCGATGCAGGGTGCTGCTGACCGGGCGGCCTATTCCGCCGCGATCGCCGCCGTCAACAGCGCAACAAAAGCCCAGGCGACAACCGAGGCCATGACCACCATGGCCATGGCCGGATTCGCGGATGGCACCAACGGGGTGACCATTACCGTCAACAATCCCGCCAAAACAGGCACTTTCGCATCCGATTCAACATCATGGGAAGTCATCGCCGAGGCACCGCAAAACCTCTATTTCTCGCAATTGTTCCTGAGCGAGGCGCCCACCGCCGCGGTCCGGGCAGTGGCGACAAAGGGTTCCACATCGACCAGCGGCTGCATCCTCACGCTCAACTCGTCTGTCTCTGGCGCGACATCCTTCTCCAACAATGCCAAGATCATTGACGAGAACTGCGCAGTCTTTACCAATTCAAGCAGCACGTCGGCCCTGAAATGCGTCAACAACTGCGACCTGGCGAGCGATACCTACACTGTGGGCGGATATTCGGTAAGCAACAACGGATCGCTGTCGGGCAAGACCAACAGCACCGGGGTTGCGGCTGCGACTGACCCCTATGCCTCGCGCACGGTGCCCAACAGCTCATCCCTGACCTGCACCCGGACGACAAAACTGACGGTCAATTCGAACCAGACGATCAATCCAGGGGTGTACTGCGCCGGCATTGACGTTGCTGCCAACAAGACCCTGACAATGACTGCCGGGACCTATTACATCAAGAAGCTGTTCAACTTCGGCGGCAATTCGACACTTGAGGCAACCTCCGGGGTCACGATCGTAATGCTTGATGATGCCTGCGTGGGCGACGGCACCTGCAAGAAGGAAAAGGGGATCGGCAACAACGTAACGCTGAACATTACCGCGCCGACCTCGGGCACCTACAAGGGCATCGCGTTTTATGCCCAGGGTACGAAGAACACCCGTCAAGAGTTTAGCAACAATGTTTATCTAAACGTTCAGGGTGCACTCTATGCGCCGGGGGATACGTTCTACTTCAACAACAATGCCGATTTCGACAACGCGCTGTGCGCCCAGGTGATCTCTGATCAGGTGGTGTTTGAAAACAACGCCTCGATGGGCACCGAATGTGACGATGCGGGCGTAACCAAGATTGGCAATGCTGGTGGATCCTCCAAGAAATCCAAGCTGGTGGAATGAGCAAATGAACTTCCTGCTGCCGCTACGCCGCCTTCGCAAAGATCAAACCGGCGCTGCACTGGTCGAATTCGCGATCGTTGCACCGGTTGTCGGCGCGATGCTGCTTGGGGTGATCGACGTTTCGCTGTACATCTCGTCCAGCCTGGCGGTGCAGCGCGCGGCGCGCGCGGGCGGAGAGTATGCCATCATGAATGGCTACGATTCCACCAAGGTATCGACCGCGATAACCGATTCCACCACCACCCGCAGCGCATACATGACTGCCATTGCAGCAGACCCTGCGCCCAGCAAGTTCTGTGGCTGTCCGGACAGCGGCACCAGTGTGGTTGCGGCAACCTGCGGCTCGAAATGCACCTCTGGCCTTAACGCCGGAACCTATGTGACGGCCAGCGCCACATCGACCTACGAGCCACTGTTTGATGTCCCCGGGCTTGGTGCCGACCGGATCATTGTCGCCGCCTCGACGGTGCGGATCGAATGACGCCCCGCTCGCTCCTTGCCCGGCTCGGCCGGGACGAGACCGGCTCAACGGTCATCGAAGCGGCGATTGTGCTGCCTGTCCTGCTGACCCTCAGCCTGGGCCTGATCGACGCCAGCCGGGTGCTGTGGGTCCAGAATTCGCTGCAAGACGCCGTCGACGCCGCCGCGCGCTGTGCCTCGGTGAATGCGACCACTTGCGGCACCGATGACAAAACCCAGACCTACGCCGCGACCCAGATGCCGGGAATCGACATCGATTCCACGGCCTTTACCGCCAGTTCCGCCACTTGCGGCAAACTGGTCGAGGCGAGTTACGACTATAAATCGCTGGTAGGCGGCCTGGTGCCACTCGATCTGACCCTGACAGCGGATTCCTGCCGTCCTTTCACTGCGTAAAAAGACGGCGCCAAACCCGCGTTGACGATTGGCCGGCACATTCATCGCGCGCGCAATTAATTGCTGGTTGAACCGGCGAGCGGCGCTTGTCCCGTTGCCGTCTCGATCAAGACCTGCCGCATTTCAACGCGGATTTCCGCCAATTCGCACACTATCCCGGCATGAATCAGGTCCGGTTTGCGGGCCCTTGTCCTAGGTATTCGCCCGAGGCCTTAAATTACCGGAGCGTTTGACGTTCTGCGCGCAAAAGACCCCTGAGAGACATGGTTAACCAGGGGACCGAACAATGACATCTCTAGCTTGCAGCGACGGGGTGACGAAAATTCACGCAGCGCTGGTGCAGCGCGCCAGTGCCGTGGTGGCAACGCTCGGCACGGCGGGAGCACTGCTGTTGCGCACGGCCAAGGACGCCGCGCCGCTCGGCCCGGGCCCCTGCGTGACGCTGGAACGCGGCAGCGCGAACAGCCTGGTGCGTGAGGCGGCGCGCGGTCGCTACCAGCTGACCTACTGCGATGCCGGGGCCGATGCCCCGCTCGCCGCGCTGCTCGCCGCGCTGGCCGCGCCGGGGATGCCGATCGCGGCCGATCCGGAAAGCCTGTCGATCCTGGCGCTCGCCGAACGGCTTGCTGCGAGCGAGATCCCGGTCTTGATCAACGGCCCGACCGGCACCGGCAAGGAAGTGCTCAGCCGCTTCATCCATGCCCGCTCCCCGCGCAAGGACGGCCCGTTCGTGGCAGTCAACTGCGCGGCCATGCCCGAAACCATGCTGGAAGCCATGCTGTTCGGCCACCGCAAGGGCGCTTTCACCGGCGCAACCGAAGCCAGCGAGGGCTTCTTCCGCGCGGCCGATGGCGGCACCCTGCTGCTCGACGAGATCGCGGAAATGCCGCTCTCGCTGCAGGCCAAGCTGCTGCGCGCCCTGCAAGAGGGCGAGGTGGTGCCGATCGGCGCGACCCAGCCGATCAAGATCGACGTCCGCGTGATCGCCTGCGCCAACCGCGACCTGCCGACCGAAGTGGCCGAGGGCCGGTTCCGCCCGGACCTCTACTACCGCCTCAACGTCTTCCCCCTCGCGCTCAGCCCCTTGCGCGACCGCAGCGAGGACATTGCCCCGCTGGCTTTCGCCATGCTGCTGCGCCACGCCCCGCAAGGCCGCGCGCTGCCGTGGATTTCAGACGGCGCGCTGGCCATGCTGCGGATGCACGGCTGGCCGGGCAATGTCCGCGAGCTTGAAAACGTCATGCGCCGCGCGATCCTGCTGGCCGATGGCAAGGCCGAGATCACCCCGGCGCACATCGTGTTTGACAGCGCCGCACGGCTGGTTGGCGAAACGGCACCTGTCGCCGAACCCGAAGCCCCGCGCAAGCTGTCCAACATCGTCCAGCTCAGCGAAGCCCGGGCGATCATGGAAGTGCTCAGCGCTTGCGGTGGCAGCCGGGTGGCAGCCGCGCGCGAGCTGGGGATTTCGGAGCGTACCTTGCGCTACCGGCTCGCCTCGTTCCGCGAAGCCGGGATTGAAATGACCCGCGCGGTCGCCGGAGCCCGGCGATGAGCGGGATCGGCGGAATCGGCGGCGGCGGCGCAGGCAGCCTGCAGCAGATCATGGCGATGCGGCAGCAGATCCTCGATCGCTCGCAGCTGCTCCAGCAGCTCCACGCGCCGGGCGTGCAGGCGGCGGAACCGGCCGCGCCGGAAAGCCCCGCCCAGTTCACCGACGCGCTCAAAAGCGCGCTCGACCAGGTCAACCAGACCCAGGCCAGGTCCGAAGGGCTGACCGACGCCTACCAGCGCGGCGAGGTGACCGATGTCGCCAAGGTCATGCTGGCCCGCCAGGAAGCCGGGATCGCCTTTGAAGCGACCCTGCAAGTCCGCAACCGCCTGCTGTCCGCCTATCAGGACATCATGCGGATGGGAGTGTGATAGATGGCTGACCTCGTCCCCGCCGCTGCCGGAGCGCCGCCTGCACCCGCACCTGCGCTCGATCTTGCCGTGCTGAACAGCGGCACCCCGCTGGAACGGATGCGCGGCCTGGCCGCCCAGCCCGCGGTGCGCAAGGCGCTGCCGTGGTTTGCCGGGCTCGCCGCCGTGGGCGCCGCCGCGCTGACCTGGTCGATGATCGCCACCCCGCCGCAGCGGGTGCTCTATTCCCAGCTTGACGACAGCGCCCGCGCCTCGGTCGTCTCCAGTCTCGACAAGGCGGGGATCGGGTACCGGATCGACAACCAGACCGGTTCGCTCACCGTCGATGAAGACCAGCTTTACCGCGCGCGGATGCTGGTTGCATCGGACGGGGCGCTGGCCCAGCCCGATGCCCAGTCCAACCTCGACAACCTGCCGCTGGGCGCCAGCCGCACGCTGGAAGGCGAGCGCCTGCGCGCCGCGCGCGAACACGAATTGCAGCTGACGATCCAGGAGATCGAAGGCGTCGAAGCCGTCCGTGTCCACCTCGCCGAAGCCGCCAAATCGGTCTTCGTGCGCGAGGATACGCCCCCCACCGCCTCGGTCATGGTCCGCATGGCGCAGGGGCGGCAGCTGTCCGACAGCCAGGTCGGCGCGGTGGTCAATCTGGTCGCGGGCTCGGTCCCCGGGCTCACCCCCGATGCGGTCCGCGTGATCGACCAGCACGGCCGCCTGCTGAGCGAGCGCGACGGTGCCAGCTCCGACCGGCTCGAACTGCAGGGCCGGATGGAAGAAAAGCTGCGCAATCAGCTGGATGCCCTGCTTACCCCGATGCTTGGCGCGGGCAATTTTTCCAGCGAAATCCAGGTCGATCTGGATATGGACCAGGTCACCAGCGCACGCGAAAGCTATGACAAGGAAGGCGTGCTGCGCAGCGAAACCCAGGCCGCGTCGCAAACCAGCGGGCCGGGCCAGGCCGGGGGCATCCCCGGCGTGGTTTCCAACACTCCGCCGCCCGCCACAGTGGCCAAACCGGGCGCGCCGCAGGGCACTGCCCCCGCCGCCCCCGGTGCTGCCGCAGCCGCCAACGGCGAAAGCAGCGCGACCCGCACCTATGAACTGGGCCGCGAAGTTTCGGTCGCCAATGCCGGACCGGGCAAGATCAAGCGCGTCTCGGTAGCGGTTGCGCTCAGCCAGGCGGCGCTCAAAGGGGCCAAACCGGCCGACATCGAACAGATCAAGCAGCTCGTTTCTGCCGCAGTGGGTGCCAATCCCCAGCGCGGCGATCAGGTGACCGTGTTGCAGCGCCCGTTCGAACCGGTCGATGACAGCGCCGTGCCGTTCTACGAAGCCCCGTGGTTTGCCATGGTGGTGCGCAGCGTGGTTGCCCTGCTTGCCGTGCTGCTGGTCTTGCTGCTGGGCGTGCGTCCGCTGGTCAAGGCCCTGAAGCGCGAGCCCGAACCCGCCGCCAAGGCCGCCGAAGGCGAGCCCGGCGAGGACGGCGAAGGCGAGGATGGCGAAAGCCAGCCCCATGCCGCTGCGCAGCCGGTCGATGCCGCGCTGCTCGGCCGGCAGGTCAGCCTGGCCCAGCGGATCGTCGAGGAAAAGCCTGACGATGCGCTCCACGCCCTGCGCCAGATGCTGGCCGAACAGCCCAATCCGGAGGCCGCACAATGAGCGCCGAACCCACCGATCTGCCCCACACCGCCCCCAGCCTGAGCCTGGCCGAACGCGCCGCCGTGATGGTCATGCTGCTGGAGGAAGACCAGGCCGCCGCGATCCTGGGTCAGCTGGAGCCGACCGAGTTGCAGCTGCTTGGCGAAAAGATGTGCGCGCTGGGTGAAATCGGCCCGGACCTGATCGCACAGGCGATCCAGGGCTTCGTCAAGAACACCGAACGCAGCGGCATCAGCGCACGCGGCCGCAACGATCACGTCCGCACATTGATGAACCGGGCGGTGGGCGAAGTGAAAGCCGACAGCCTGATGCAGCGCATCCTGCCGCTGGGCGAGGAACGCGCCCCCGCGATCGAGCTGGCCCGCTGGCTCACCGCCGAGGCGTTGATCCCGCTGGTCAAGGATGAACATCCCCAGGCCCTGGCCGTGCTGCTGGTCCAGCTGGAGGCCGAAACCGCCGCCGAAGTGCTCCACGCCCTGCCCGCCGACATGCAGACCCAGGTGGTCCACCGCGTCGCCACGCTGGGCCCGGTTTCGACCGAGGCGATCGAGATGCTTGACGCGCTGCTTCAGGAACGGATTGGCGAACGCCACGGCCAGGCCATGCTGACCATGGGCGGCCCGCGCGAGGCGGCGGACATCATCAATCAGGCCGGCAAGGGCGCCGAAAAGCGGATCATGCCGGAGATCAACCGGATGGACAAAAACCTCGCCAAGGAAATCGAAAGCGAGATGTTCAAGTTCGAACACCTCTTCACGCTCGATCCGCAGGCGATGGGCTCGCTGCTGCGCGAGGTCGAAAGCGACGTGCTGATCGACGCGCTGAAAGGCACCGACGAGGCCAACCGCGACGTATTCTTCCGCGCCATGTCGAGCCGCGCCGCCGACGGGGTGAAGGACGAAATCGCCGCGCGGGGCCGCCTGAAAATGGCCGATGTGATCGAAGCGCAGAAGGCGATCGTCGCTGCCGCGCGGCGGCTGTCAGCTGAAGGCGTGATCGTGTTTGGCGTGGGCGGCGGCGACGACGAATATGTCTGAACCGCTGCGCATCTCCCTGGCGGATCTGGCAGGGCCTTCGGGTTTCGCCAGCGATCCGCGCTTCTCGGGGGCGGTGAGCGCAGCGCCGCCCCCACCCGAGGCCGAGCCGGAAGACCCGCTCGCCCTGGCCTGGGCCGAAGGCTATCAGGCGGGCGTCAGCGAAGCCCGCCGTGAAGCCGAACTGCTGGCCGCGCAGGCCGATGCCGCCCGCGCGCAGATCGAACTGTCGCTGACAAAGCTTGATGCGGAACTGGCCGAGGCCCTGCGGCAAAAGCTGTACGTCACGGTCGAAGCGCTGTGCGAAGCGGCGATCGAGCCGCTGATGCTGGACAAGGCGGCGCTTGCCGCGCGGGTCGAGCGCGCTGCGGGCATGCTCGCGCGGGCCGATGACGAGCGCGTGCTGCGGCTCCACCCCGAAGATCTCAAGCTGGTCGGCAAACGCCTGCCCGAGGGGCTCGACGTCCAGGCCGACCCCGCGCTCGAACGCGGCGCATTGCGGGTCGAAACGGTCAACGGCGGGGTCGAGGACGGCCCCGGCCACTGGCGCCGCGCCATTGCCGAGGCGCTGGGGCAATGCTGAAACTGTTCGATCCGCTGCTCGATGAAATGGCCGGTGCCCATATCGATCTCACCCCGGGCCGCTATGGCCTGCTGACTGCCTGCGACGGCGGCTTGCTGGAGGTGTCGGGCCTGTCCGCGCCGGTCGGGGCCTTGTGCAAGGTCGCGCATGGCCGCGCCCTGCCGCTGACCGCCGAAGTGATCGGGTTCCGCAATGGCCGCACCCTGATGATGCTGCTGGGTGATACCGTGATGCTGCGCCCCGGCGCGCGGGTGCGGACCGAGGGGCGACCCGGGATGCTTCCGGTGGGTGAGGCGTTTCTGGGCCGCGCGGTCGATGGCGAGGGGCTGCCGATCGATGGACTGGGGCCGCTGCATCCGCAAGGTTCCTGGCCCGCAGGCGGCCTGCGCACTTCCGCGCTCGATCGCAGCCCGGTGCGCGAAAGCTTTGATACCGGGGTGCGCGCGCTCAATGCACTGACCACTTTCGGGGTGGGCCAGCGGATCGGGATCATGGCGGGGTCGGGGGTCGGCAAATCGGTCCTGCTCGACATGATCGCCACGGGGGCCGAAGCCGAAGTGGTCGTGGTCGGCCTGATTGGCGAGCGCGCGCGCGAAGTGTCGGATTTTGTCGAACGCCACATGGCCGGGGACAAGCGTGCCCGCACCGCCGTGGTCGCCGTGCCGGCCGATCACGCCCCCAACCTGCGGCTGCGCGGGGCAATGCTCGCCACCAGCCTGGCCGAACATTTCCGCGCGCAGGGCCGCAAGGTGCTGCTGATCATGGACAGCCTGACCCGCGTGGCCCACGCGGGCCGCGAAATCGCACTGCTGCTGGGCGAACCCGGCGCGGCGCGCGGCTATCCGCCGAGCGCGCTGGCGACGATCACCAAGCTAGTCGAACGCGCGGGCAATTCGGCCGCCAGCGGGGGCTCGATCACCGGGCTCTATACCGTGCTCGCCGATGGCGACAATCAGGACGATCCGGTGGTCGATACTGCCCGCTCGATCCTTGACGGGCATGTCGTGCTCAGCCGCGAACTGGCCCAGCGCGGACAGTATCCGGCAATCGACATCGCCGCTTCGCTGAGCCGCGTCATGGCCGATATCGTCACCCCGGAGCATCAGGCGCTGGCCCGCGAATTCCGCGCGCTAACCGCCAGTTACGAGGCCAACCGCGATCTGGTGCTGATGGGCGCCTACCGCGCCGGGGCCGATCCGCAGCTGGACCGCGCGATTGCGATGCATACCGATCTGGTCGAATTCCTCTGCCAGCCCGCGCGCAGCACCGTGCCGCTGGCCAGCAGTCAGGCGCAGCTAGCCCAGCTGATCGGCCATGCAGGCTGAACGCGCCCGGCTGAAGCGGCTGCAACGGCTCGAACGGGTCCGCGCGATTGCCAAGCAGACCGCCGCAGCCGAATCCGCACGCGCCGAAGGGACGCTGGCGCAGCTGGAAGCGCTGGCTGAACGGACCCGCGCGCTGAGCGATGAATATGCCGCCCGCACCCGCTTTTCCGACGGGCTTGAACTGCGCCAGACCGGGCACTTCGTCTCGGGCCTTCAGGCGATCGCCCGCACCACCACCGGCGATGCCATGCAGGCCAAGGCGCTGGCCGACCGCAAGCAGCAGGAACTGGCCCAGGCCGAACGCAGCCGCGCCGCCGTGCAGGACCGCGCCACGGCTCAGGAAAAGGCCATGGCCGCCCGCGCCGCGCCGCAAGTTCTGGGAGCCCGCCGCCAAGTTGGCACGGGTCTTGAATAGTTAACGGCAGACCCTGGACCAAAGGACCCTGCCGATGCTGCCGATCTCTGCCCTGCCCCCCGCCCCCGGCACTCCCGCCGGTGCGGATCTGCCCGCCGCGCAAGGCGGCGAAGCGGCGGCGGGCGCGGATTTCCTGGCGATCCTGTCGATCCAGACCGGCGAAGCCGCTGCCCCGGCCCTGCCCGAAACAGCCCTGGCCCTGCCCGCCGCCCCGGCAAGTTTGGCGGCAATGACCCTGCCGGAAACCGGCAAGATCTTGCCATCGGCGCTGCCGGTCTTGCCGGTCTTGCCGGAAGCTGCGGCGGACCAGCCCGCCACGCCCCAGCCCTCTCCCGCCGCGCCGCTCCCGCTGGCCCTTGCCCGCGTGCTGATCGCGCGGGCCCGGCCCGAAGAGCGCACCGCGGCCAAGCCAGCGCCCTCCGAAGCACCGGACCAGGCCGAAGTGCCCGAAGCCGCACCCATTGCCGAAGCCCAGCCGCTGCTCGCCATGATCGCCCCGGCCCTGCCCGCCGCTCCGGATGCGCCGCAAGCTGCCGCCCCCACCGCCGCGCGCACCGCCCCTGCCCCGCAGGCCGCGCCCCTGCCGCAGCTCGCCAAGGCCGAACCGCAAGCGCCCGCGCAAGCCCCCCAGCCGGTCCTGATCGTGACCGCAGCGCCCGCAGCACCCTTTGCACTGGCAGTATCCGAAGTGGCTCCGCCCGTTGCGGCGAGCCTGCGGGTGGTCGCCCGTGCCGAACCCGGCGAGAGCGAGCCTGCGCCGCCCGTGCTGCCCGATCTCGCTGGCCCGTTCACGCCCGCCGCTCCCGCCAGCGCCGCTGCCGCGCCGACCGGCCCGGCGCAGGTCGCCCCCGTCACTCGCCCGCACGAATTCGCCGCGCTGGTCGACCGGCTGGTCGCCGCGCGCGATGCCTTGCAGCCCCAGCCGGTTTCGCTTGCCGTCCAGCATGCCGAATTCGGTCCGGTCCAGCTGCATTTCCGCCACGATCAGGGCGGGCTCAGCGTCAGTCTGGCCAATGCCGATCCAGACTTCGCCCGCGCGGTCAGCATGGCTGTGCCGCCGGTTCAGGCCGCTGCCGCCAGTGACAGCGCCGCGTTCGGATCGGCCCCGCGCCAGGACCAGTCGGCCGCCACATCGGCTGACAGTTCCGGCCAGCAGCGCGGCCAGTCCTCTGCCCAGCGCGAGGAACGCGGCACCCGCGCCAACCCTGCACCGCAAGCCAATCCCGCCCGCAAGCCGGGTGCATCCGATCACGAACAACCAGGCATCTACGCCTGATTCGCCCATCCAGACCTTCGGGGGTAAATTCGCATGAGTGACAAGAAAGCCAAGGACGCCAAGCCCAAGAAGGGCAAGGGTATGCTGGTCAAACTGGTAGCCGGGCTGGTGCTGGTCGGCGCGGGCGGGGGCGGCACGTTCGCGCTCGTCAAATCGGGCATGATCGGCGGCGGTGAAGGCGGGGAACACGCCAAGGAAGACAACAAGCCCAAGCTGGTCCGCAAGGGCGAGGAAGACCCCTATGCCCCCAAGGTCGAAGCCAAGGAAGGCGAAGGCGGCGGGGCCGAAGTCGAAGGTGACGGCGGCAGCGAATTCAAGACCAGCTATTACAACTTCACTGACGATTTCACGTCAAACCTGCGCAATTCCAGCGCTCTGGTGCAGATCAGCCTGGCCTGTTCCACCCGCCGCGATGGCCGCGTGCTGATGTGGCTCAAGAAGCATGAACTGGCGATCCGCAGCCAGATCCTGGTCGTGCTGGCCGACACGCCCGAGGAAGACGCCTTTACCCCCGAGGGCAAGGAACGCCTGCAAAAGCGCCTGACCGACGCGATCAACAAGGTGCTGAGCGAGGCCGAAGGGTTCGGCGGGGTCGACAAGGTCTATTTCAAGAGCTTCCTGGTCCAGTGAGGCCCGAACGCGCCTTTGTGGCCGAGCGGGCCGCGGCGCAGCACTGCGCCGAACTGCTGCGGCGCGGGCCCGAGCCGGGCGAACTGCTACCGCTGTTCGCCAAGGCGGGCGAACGCTTTGCCCGCCAGCTGGCACAGGGCCTCGCCGCGCTCACCGGGGGCGATGCGCCAACGGTCGGGTGTCAGCCGGTGCGCGAATGCGACATGGCCGAGTTGGGCGCGAAAATCGCCCCGCTCGCTGCCAATTCGCTGCTCGGCGCGGGGCTGTCGGCCATGCCGCTGCTCGCCAGCCTGCAGGCCGAAGCCGTGCTGCGGCTGGTCGACAAGGCCTTTGGTGGCAAGGGCGAGGCACCTTCGGTGCTGCCGGAGAGCTTTCCGCTTTCGGCCAGGCTGCTGATCGAACGGCTGGAAGCCATGCTGGTCCAGCGGCTCGGCACGGCGCTGGGCAGCGAAGGCGCGATCCGTCCCTTGCGGCGCGAAGGCAGCCTGGTCGAGCTCGCCCCCTTCACGCCCGAAACCCGGCTCGCCGTGCTCGATCTGGAAGTGATGGAGGGCATGCGCGCACCCTGGCTGGTGACCCTGGCTCTGCCGTTCACCACGCTGGCCGAACTGTTCGGCCACGTCGAGCGGACCCCGGCCGCGCGGCCAGCCACACCGCGCAGCGCCGATCCCGCCGCCGCGCCGTTTGCCGACATGCCGCTGCCGCTTTCGGCCGTGCTGGTCGACATGGCCATGCCACTCCACGCGATCTCGTCGCTGGAACCGGGTATGGTCCTGCCGGTCGCGGTCGCCCGGCAAGTGCCGATTTCGGTCGCGGGCACCGTGGTCGCCCGCGGCACCGTGGGCGCGCAGGATGACTGCGTCGCCATCAAGATCACCAAGATTGCCTGAACAGGACGGGAATTCACATGACAATGCACACTCGCGGATTTGACCTTCTGAGGGAAGTCGACGTCCGCCTTTCGGTCGAACTGGGCCGAACCGAAATGAAGCTGAAAGACGTCCTTTCGCTGGGTGAGGAAAGCGTGGTGATGCTTGACCGGCTGACCGATGAACTGCTCGACGTGATGGTCAACGGCAAGCTGATCGCGCGCGGAGAGATCGTGGCCCAGGGTAACCGCTTTGGCCTGCGGATCGTCGAAATGGCCGGCGGCGCGTCCGCTCCGGCGGAGGGCGGCGAGTAATGCTGTGGTACCTGCTGAAACTGCTGGTGCTGCTGCCTCTGATCGGCGGTCTGGCGTGGTATTCGCTGAAATTCGCACAGAAATGGCAGGCCAAACTGGGCGCCGCGCCCGGCACGGCCAAACGCGTGCGGGTGATCGAAACCACCATGCTGTCACCCACGCTCAAGCTCGCGGTGATCGAATTCCACGGCCGCGAAATCCTTGTCTCGGCCTCGCGCCAGGGACTGACCCGGCTGGCCGAAGCTCCCGCGCAGGAGCTGGGGGAATGAGGCTCACCCGCGTCGTTCCCACGCTCACCGCCCTGCTCCTGCCAGCCGTGGCCCATGCCCAGGTCGCAGTGCCAGGGGCGCTGGACCGGGCGTTCAGCAGCATGAACGGCGGGCAGGGCTCCGGCATGTCGCTTTCGCTCCAGCTGCTCCTGATCATGGGGCTGCTGACGATCCTGCCCGGCCTGATCCTGATGATGACCAGCTTCACCCGGATCCTGGTGGTGCTGTCGATCCTGCGCCAGGCGCTGGGGCTGCAACAAAGCCCGCCCAACCAGGTGCTGATCGGGCTCAGCCTGTTCCTTTCGCTGTTCGTCATGGCCCCCACGCTCGACAAAGTGAACCAGACCGCGATCGCGCCTTATGCGGCCGGCACGATCAATGCCGAACAGGCGATTGCCGCCGGGGGCCAGCAATTCCACGGCTTCATGATCCACCAGACCCGCGAGCGCGACCTTGCCATGTTCGCGCAGATGGCCAAGGCCCCCAAGTTCGCGCGGGCCGAGGATGTGCCCTTTTCGATCCTGCTGCCCGCCTTTGTCACCAGCGAGCTCAAGACCGCGTTCCAGATCGGCTTCATGCTGTTCCTGCCATTTCTGGTGATCGACCTGGTCGTCTCTTCCGTGCTGATGAGCCTGGGGATGATGATGATGAGCCCGACTATCGTGTCGCTGCCGTTCAAGCTGCTGCTGTTCGTACTGGTCGATGGCTGGGCGCTGCTGATGGGCAGCCTTGCGGCGAGTTTCGGATGATGGGGTGCCCGCTGAGCACCAGTCCCTCCCCATTTGTGGCCTTCGCCAAAAATGGAGAGGATCTTCCCTATGGATGACACCGCCTCGCTCCTCGCCCTCGCTGACCGCATGCTGTGGGTCACCGCGCTGGTCGCGGCGCCGGTGCTGCTTGCCAGCCTTGCCGTGGGGCTGGTCGTGGGCGTGATCCAGGCTGCCACTTCGGTCAACGAACAGACGCTGACATTTGTACCCAAGCTGGCGGTGATCGCGCTGGTGCTGGTGGTGTTCGGCGCATCGATGCTGGGGCTGATCGGCGATTTCACGCAAGAGATCTTTGCCCAGATTGCCGAGACCAGCCGGTGATCCAGTTGATGTTCGGATTTGGCGCGGTTGAGGCTGAGCTGTGGCGGCTGGTCTTCGTGATGACCCGGATCGGTGCGGCATTGCTGGCCGCACCGTTCTTTGGCGCAGCGGCAGTGCCAGTGCAGCTGCGGGTGGCGATGACGGCGGCAATTTCCGTGCTGGTCTGCGCCTGGGTCCCGCTGCAGGTGCCCCCGGCGCTGTTCGCCCTGCCAGGCATGATCGCAATCGCCCAGGAAGCGCTGGTCGGGCTGGCGCTGGGCTTTGTCCTGCAATTGTCGTTTGCCGCACCGATCGTGGCCGCCGAGCAGATCGGCGGGGCCATGGGGATGAGCATCGCCAGCACCGCCGATCCGCTGAGCGGCGCGCACAGTCCGGCGCTGGGGCAATACTTTACCGTCATGCTCAGCGTGATCTTCCTGGCGCTGGGCGGGCATCTCACCTGGTTGCGGCTGGTGATCGAAAGCTATCAGGTGCTGCCCCCCGGTGCGGCGTGGCTTTCGCCCGAACAGCTCCACCTGGTGGTTTCCTTCGGCGGATCGATGTTCGTTGCCGCCGTGGCGATAGCCCTGCCGGTTACGCTGATCCTGCTGCTGGTGCAGTTCCTGACAGGGGTGCTGAGCCGTTCGGCACCTTCGCTCAACCTGTTTGCACTGGGTCTGCCTGCGGGCGTGCTCGCGGGGCTTGCCGCGCTGATCGTCGCCGCCCCGCTCGCCGCCGAGCAGATGGCCGACCTTTCGGCTGAAGCCCTGACCAATGCCGCCGCGGTGATCGGCGAATGAGCGGTGAAAAGACCTTTGCCCCAACCGAGAAGCGGTTGCGCGATGCCGCCAAAAACGGCGACATCCTGCGCAGCCGCGAACTGGCTACCGCCGTTGCGGTACTGGTCGGCGCGGCCTGGCTCAAACTTGCCGGGCCGTGGATGCTGGAAGCGATGGCGCAGGCCGCGCGCCAGGGGCTGACCTGGGACCGCGCTGCGCTGGAGGACTTCTCACCCGGCAAGCTGCTGGCCAATCTGGCCCTCGGCGTGCTGCCGCCGCTGCTCGTCCTGGCGGTCGGGGTGATGCTGGCGGTGACCGTTTCGCAGGTTGGTCTGGCCGACGGACGCTGGGTGGGCGCGAACCTGCTGCCCAAGGGCAGCCGGATCAACCCGCTGTCCGGCCTGAAGCGGATGTTCGGCGTGCAAGGCTGGATCGAGGTCGGCAAGGGCTTCGTCAAGGTCGTGCTGCTGGGCGCGATCGCCTGGAACTGGGGCAGCGCGCACCTGGCGGGCATGCTGGCACTGGGGCGCGGGGCCGCGCTCAGCGGGCAGCTGATGCTCGCCTGGGATGCGCTGACCGGGCTGATGTTTGCGCTGGCCATGGGGCTGGTGGTGATCGCGCTGGTCGATTTTCCGGTGCAATGGCTGCGCCGCTTCATGCGCCTCAGGATGAGCCAGCAGGAACTCCGCGACGAGCACAAGGAAAGCGAAGGTTCGCCCGAAAAGAAGGCCGCGATCCGTAACAAGCAGCGCCAGCTGGCAATGGGCGGGGTCGCCAGGGCAATGCGCGAGGCGCAATTCGTGCTGACCAACCCCAGCCATTTCTCGGTCGCGATGGCCTATGATCCGGACAAGGCCAACGCCCCGATCGTGCTGGCCAAGGGCCGCGGCGAAAAGGCGCTGGCGATGCGTGAACTGGCGCGCGAACTGGACGTGCCCACGCTGGAATATCCGGCGCTGGCGCGGTCGGTCTATTTCACCACGCGCGAAAATCAGGTGATCCGCGAAGAACTGTACGCCGCGATTGCCGGGGTGCTGGCCTTCGTCTTTTCACTGAAACGCGGGGAGCGGCCGGCCGCTCCGGCGATCGAAGTGCCGGTGGCCTTGCGGTTTGACGCCGATGGCCGGCTCGATCCGGCAGCGGGGCGTTAAACCGGCGGCCGCGCGGCCGTTCTAGCAGCCATGGCAACCAATTCCGTCACCAGCACGATCGTTTCCACGCTTGGCGGTGGCAGCGGGATCGACATGGCCGGACTGGCCAAGGGCCTGGCCGAGGCGCAGTTTTCCGGACGGATTGACCGGCTGACCACCCAGTCCGACACGCTCGACCGGCAGATCTCCGCCGCATCGACCCTGAAAAGCCAGATCCTGCAGCTCGCCTCCTCCGTGGGGGACCGGGTGCGCAATGGCGATCTTTCGACCCAGCCCAGCATTGCCAATGCCGCCGTTGCCAGCGTCAGCCGCGGCACGGCGAGCGCGACAGGTTCCTACACGCTGGAAGTGACCAGCCTGGCCGCTGCCCAGACGCTGAGCAGCCCGGCCTATGCCGCCAGCACCTCCGGCACCGGATCCGGCACCCTGACGTTGAAGTTCGGCACGGTCAGCGGCGCCAGCTTTACCGAGGATGCAGGCCATGCCGCAGTGACCCTGACGATCGCCAGCGGCGCAACGCTGGCCGATGTCGCCGGGCAGATCAACGCGGCCAATTCCGGGGTCACCGCCTATGTCGCCAATGGCGCGAACGGCGCGACCCTGATGCTGAAAGGCAAGGAAGGCGCCGCCAACGGCTTTATCCTGGAAGCCAGTGAAACCGTGGGCGAGGAGGGCCTGGCCAATCTTGCCTGGACCCCGGCCAGCCCGGGCACGCGGCTGCTGTCCACCGCCAGCAATGCCAATTTCAAGCTTGATGGCCTGGCCATGAGCACCACATCCAATACCATCAACGATGTCGCGCCGGGACTGAACCTCAAGCTGACCGGGACCAACGTCGGCGCGCCAACGGCGATCCGGTTCAGCGATCCGGGCAGCGCGGTGACTACCTTCATGCAGGACCTGACCAGCGCCCTGAACGAGCTGGTGAGCGAGCTCAACCAGGATGTCGATCCCAAGACCGGCGATCTGGCGCGGGATTCGGGCGCGCGCGCGCTGCGCAGCGGGCTGACCCGGCTGGCCGGTTCGATCGTCATGCCCGGCGCGGCCAGCGGCACGCCCGCGACCATGGCCGACCTGGGACTGGCGACCAACCGCGACGGCACCTTCCGGCTTGATACCGCGCGGCTCGCCGCCACGCTGAAAAGCTCGCCAGACGGGGTCTCGGCAATGTTCACCACTGGGCTCTACGGGGTCTATGCCAGCCTCGACAAACTGGGCCGGACGGTTTCCGCTGCATCGGATCCCGGATCGCTGGCCGGTTCGATCAGCCGCTATACCGCCAAGAAAACCCAGCTGAGCGAAGACAAGTCCAAACTGGCCGAACAGCAGGAAGCCCTGCGCGCGCGGCTGGCCAAGCAGTTTTCCGCCGTAGACAGCCGGGTCGGCGCGTCGCGCTCTACCCTGTCGTTCCTGCAGAACCAGATCGACGCCTGGAACAATTCAAACAAGTGAGCTGAATGATGCTGGCGCTGCGTTCCCCCCATGAAGCCTATCGCAAGGTCGATTTCGACGCACGCGTTGCCGGGGCCGATCCGCAGCAACTGGTCGCGCTGTGCTATGAACAGCTGATCGCCGCGCTGGGCAGTGCGATCTTTGCCCATGACAGCGACGACAACCGGCTCAAAAGCCAATCCCTGACCCGTGCGCTTTCGGCGCTGACTGCCTTGCAGATGGGCGTAACCCAGGGAGCCGCGATCGCCCCGGCGCTTATCCAGCTATACGATGCGGCGCGGCGCGCCGTGCTGGACAGTGTGCTGAATTTCGATGGGGCCACGCTTGGCACTGTACGCCAGGACTTCATCGACATTTCGCGCGCATTGTTTCGATAGCTCCCGCATTACTTTATAATGAACATCGCAATTTAAATGACATTGCGAACACTTTCTGCATCATATCAATATAATATGGATAACAGTCGCTTAAATAGGCGGTTACGTAGAGGTACGTAGCGCAATTTTGCTTATCTTTATCATGGTTATATCGATTTTGGAGGGAATTATAGCTGAAAACGGATGCAACTCAGGCTTATCACCTAGGCACATTCCGGTAAGGTTAATCCCATGACAGAGCGCACAAACCTTTTCATCGTCGACGCCGACTTTCGCCACCGCGCTGCGATTTCGCATTCGCTGGCAGGAACGGAAATCCACGCCGAACCGTTTGAGGACTTGGACGAACTGGCGCGCCGCTGGCCGCGTGACGGGCTGATCCTGGTTCATGACGAAGGGGTGATGGTCCGCCGGACGATCGACCTGATGACCGAGGTGGGGGAATGGCTGCCGGTGGTCGCCTATTCCGAAAACCCCGATACCCACCGCGTGGTCCAGGCGATCCTGTGCGGCGCGATTGACTATCTCAACTGGCCGTTCGGTGCCGGTGAAGTGCGCCAGGCGGTGGCCGTGGCCGAGGAAAGCCGCGGCACCCAGGGCAGCGCCCGCCTGCGTGAGGCGATGGCCCGCAGCCGGATCCAGAAGCTGACCCGGCGCGAACGCGAAGTGCTGGCCGGGGTGGCGGACGGCCTGTCCAACCGCCTGATCGGCGAACGGCTGGCGATCAGCCCGCGCACCGTTGAAATCCACCGCGCCAACATGCTCAACAAGATGGGTGCAAACCACACCAGCGAGGCAATCCGCATCGCTATCGAGGCATCCCTGGTCGGCTGATCCCCCTTCTGCGACCCGACGATCAGCCGATCGTACCTGACGGCCTCCCCTGCATTCGCACGGGGAGGCCGCATTTTTGGGGGGAGGTCGGTTCTGGCAATCAGCCCTGGTTGCAGGCCGCGATCACGGCATCGCGCAGCTTGTCCAGCCGCAGTTCCTGCTCTGCCCCGCCCACTGCAATCGCGGCGGCAGGGGCTTCGCTGACCAGCGCGGTGGCGCGGTCCTGAGCATAGGTCTTGCAGCCGGCATCGCGCATCAGTTTGAGACCTTTGGCCCCGTCCTCGCCCATCCCGGTCAGCACCGCCCCCACGGCGGGAACCCCGGCGCGGGCGATCGTGCCGAACAGCAAGGTTGCCGAAGGCCGCGCACCTTCCACCGGATCGCGCGCCACCAGCCGCAGCTTGGGCGGCTGGCCGGGCTCGAACACGACATGCTTTTCAGGATCGGCGGCAATATAGACATGCCCCGGGGTCAGCACCGCGCCATCCTTGGCCGCGCGGACCGAGCATTTGAGCTCTCCATCAAGCCGGGCGATGAAGGTATCGACCAGCGCCGGTTCGCTTTGCAGGGTGATGACCGTGGGCGGGCACTGCGCCGGATAGCCCGAAAGGATCGCGGTCAGGGCCTCGATCCCGCCCATCGAAGCGCTGAAAGCGGCATAGTGGCCGTTCCAGGTGAACTGGGTGTCCGCGCCCTTGGCATGATGGTGGCGCACCCGTTCGCGCACGTTGCAATTGGCCGCCGCCAGCACGATCTGGCCCAGCTTGCCGACGGTCTTGGCGAACTGTTCGGGCGTGGCCTTGAGCGGCTTGGGAAAGCATTCCACCGCGCCCAGTTCATAGGCCTTGAGCGAAACTTCGGTGCCGCTTTGCGTCAGGCTGGACAGCATCACCACCGGCATCGGCTTTTCGGTCATGATCTCTTCCAGGAAGTCGATCCCGCTCATCCCCGGCATTTCGACATCGAGCGTCACCACATTGGGCTTCAGCTCCGCGATCTGTTCCCGCGCCTCGGCGGCATTGGCCGCCACGCCGATCACGCGGACATTGCGCGCCTGGTCAAGAATATCGGTAAACAGGGCGCGCATGGCGGCGGAATCGTCGACTACTAGGACCCGGGCGTCGTGCATTGTGACATGACCTTCTGACAGGATCGCCCAAACCGGGCTCTGCCGCGGCGATACCGGACAATCGCGAAACTTTGCCGACCGGCCGCTCCGGACTTTTCCCTAGGAATCGGACAAGCGGGTCTTTTGCACTGTTTGGTAAATGCGGCATTTGTCCGGTGCGCCGCGAACGGCGTCCCGCTGCGAGAGGACTTGCCGCGATGAACAGGAAATACGCCCGGCCCATTCCCGCCGCCGCCACTCTGGCCGCCGCACTGGCCGCTACCCTGGTGCCCAGCCCGGCGCTGGCCGAAACCACCGAATCCCCGCTGAGCATCGAGGCGAGCTATACCGCCGATCTCAGCGCCGTTGCCGCCGGGCCGCAGACCGGATTGCGCCACACCGAGATTGGCCGCCTGTTTGCCGACCTGTCGCTTGAACAGGCGATCGGATGGGACGGGGCGCGGCTGTTTGCCCACGGGATTGCCAGCACCGGCCAGCGGCCCAACGATCTGGCCGGAACCCTGCAAGGGGTGAACAACATCGAAGTGCCGGAAAACCGGGCCAAGCTGTTCGAATTCTATCTGGAACAGGCGCTGGGGGGTGATCGGGGCTCGCTGCGGCTGGGCTTTTCCGATCTCAATGCCGAATTCTATGTGACCGATGCCTCGGCGCTGCTGATTGCGCCGGCATTCGGGATCGGATCGGAACTGTCCGCCACCGGGCCCAATGGCCCTTCGCTGTTTCCCTCTACCGCGCTGACCGCCCGGCTGCGGTATACCCCAAGTGCGGATACCTATCTCCAGGCAGCGGTGTTCAATGCCGAGGCCGGGGTGCTGGGCGATCGCGGCGGCATCAGGCCGCTGTTCGGCGAGGGCGCGCTGCTGATCGCCGAGGCAGGGCGCAGGTTCAAGGACGGGCGCAGCAAGCTGGCGGGCGGGGCCTGGACCTATACCGCGCGACAGGCAGACCTGCGCGATCTGGCACCCGATGGCAGCCCGGCCAAGCGCCGCGCCTTTGGTTTTTATGCGCTGGGCGAACTGCCGCTGGATCAGCACACCACTCTGTTCGCAAGGGCCGGTGTGTCGGACGGACGCTCCAACCCCTATCAGGCCGGCTGGCAGCTGGGCCTCATGGCGGAAGGGTTCTGGCCGCGGCGCCCGGCCGCGCAGTTTTCCATCGGACTGTTCCAGGCCGCCCTGTCCGACCGGTTCCGCCCGATCCTGGCCAATGGCGGCCCCTTGCCCCGGCGGCTTGAATCCGGACTGGAACTAACCTGGTCGGACGAGGTTGCGCCCTGGCTGCGGCTCCAGCCCGATTTCCAGTTCATCCGCACCGCGCTGCGCGATCCCGCCGCGCGCAATGCGGCGGTCTTTACCCTGCGCGCCAGCTTTTCATTCCCCGCTGCCGGGCAGGATTGACCGGACTGGCCATGCCCTTCCGGCACCTCCGGACAAGTCCCTAGGTCCACGGAAAAGGCATGTTTGCCCGGCTTGGTTAATCACCCTGTCAAGGCCGGTTCGTTCCGGTGAAGACAAGGGGCATGATTCCATGAGCATCAAGACGACTTCCGTGAAAGGCGGACTGGCCATTGCGGCAACGATGGCTTTGGCTACCGTGGTTGCGGGATACAACATCAACCAAATCCGCCTGGGTGGCCCGATCCATAACCACAACCAGGACGTCAACGATTTCGTCGCCGATATCCTGCCGCCCCCCCAATTCCTAGTCGAGCCCTTCCTCGAAGCTTCGCGGATGATGGCAGACCCGGCGGATGCTCCGAACCATATCCAGCGGCTGGCGATGCTGGAAAAGCAGTATCATGAACGCGCCGATTACTGGGCAAAGTCCAACCTGGATCAGGAACTCAAGGACCATCTCCGCGCGAGCAACGCGGACGATGGCGCCAAGTTCTGGCAGGAACTGGACCAGAAGCTGATCCCGGCGGTCAAGGCTGACAACATGGCCGCCGCGCAAGAGAGCTTTGCTCGCCTCGACAAACAGTACGACCTGCACCGCGAAGAGAACGAGAAGATCGTCGCCAGCGCGCTCAAGATCAGCGAGTCCCTGAAGGCGCAAAGCGATAGCACCGTGACCTGGACCATCGCGATGCTGATCGCCCTTGGCCTGGGTCTGGTTGGCGTTACCGGATTTGCGCTGCGCTTTGTCATGCGCCGGGTGCTCGATCCGCTTGACCAAACCGCGCAGACGATGTCGCGCATGGCAGGCGGCGATTTGCAGGCCGGGGTGACCAGCGTCCATCGCTCTGACGAAATCGGCGACATGACCCGGTCGATCGAAGTGTTCCGCGCCGCGTCGATTGCGCAGGTCGAAAGCGCCGCCAAGCAGCAATCGGTCGTCAACACGCTGTCCTCCAGCCTCGATCAGCTGGCCGAGGGCAACCTGACCCACCGGATCGAAACCGAATTCGCCGAAGAATACGAACCGCTGCGCCATTCGTTCAACGGTTCGGTCACCCGTCTGTCCGAACTGATGCGCAATGTCGCCGCTTCGGCCCAGGGCGTGTCCACCGGCGCGGGTGAAATCCGCGCGGCATCCGATGACCTGGCCCTGCGCAACGAACAGCAGGCCGCCAGCCTGGAAGAAACCGCCGCCGCAATGAACCAGGTCACCCAGGTGCTCAGGGAAACGGCAGACAATGCCGCCGGGGTGCGCCAGACGATCGAAGAAGCCCACCACGAAGCCAGCGACGGCGGCGCGGTGGTCAAGCAGGCGATCGAGGCGATGGCCGGGATCGAGCGCAGCTCGCAGGAAATCAGCCAGATCATCAGCGTGATCGATGGCATCGCGTTCCAGACCAACCTGCTGGCGCTCAACGCCGGGGTGGAAGCCGCGCGCGCCGGGGATGCCGGCAAGGGCTTTGCCGTGGTCGCCAACGAAGTGCGCGCGCTGGCCCAGCGCAGCGCCGATGCGGCCAAGGACATCAAGTCCCTGATCACCGCCAGCACGCAGCAGGTCGGCGAAGGGGTGACCCTGGTTGGCGAAACCGGAACCCTGCTGGAAAAGATCGTGGTCCGGGTGGGCGAAATTGCCGGCATGATGAGCGAGATCGCCACCTCTACCGAGAACCAGTCGGTCAACCTGCAGCAGGTCAATTCTGCGGTGGGCGACATGGACCGCATGACCCAGCAGAACGCCGCGATGGTCGAACAGTCGACCGCCGCCGCGCGCAGTCTGGCCGACGAGGCTGCCGAGCTCAACCGGATCGTCTCCTCGTTCCGGGTTGGCGGCGGCGAAGTCATCGCCGCGCCGGTCAGCCGCAAGCCTGCGGCCCGCCGCACCGCATCGGCGCCGCCGCCGATGATCTCGGGCAACCTCGCGCTCAAGAGCAGCGCGCCGGACGATGACTGGTCGGAATTCTGAACCAGACGCGCAACCAGCAAAGGGGACTGGCCATGCAGACCATCACATTACCCGAACGCTGCGATCGCGGGGCCGCCGAGGTGCTGCTGCCCGAATTCGTGGCGGCCTGTGCCAGCGGACCGGTCCAGATCGATGCCAGTGCGGTCAGCCATGCCGGGCTTGCCATGCTCCAGCTGCTCGCCAGCGCCCGGCGCAGCTGTGAAGGGCTGCGGATCACGCCATCGGCGGCGCTGCGCGAAGCCGCCGGGCTGACCGGGCTGACCCGCGAACTGTTTGACGAAGGAGAGGCCGCATGACGCCCGAGGAAATCCAGGCGATCTTCTTCGTCGAATGCGAGGAATCGCTGGCCGCCGCCGAAGCGGGCCTTGCCGCTTGCCGCGATGGCAGCCACGATGACGATACGGTCAACGCGGTGTTCCGCGCGGTCCATTCGATCAAGGGCGGGGCTGGGGCCTTTGGCTTTGCCGCCTTGCAGGGCTTCACCCACACCTTCGAATCGCTGCTGGGCGAAGTGCGCGAAGGCCTTTTGCCGCTGAGCGACGGGCTGACCGAACTGATGCTGCGCGCGCTCGATACGCTGAGCGACCACGTGACCGCCGCCCGCGATGGCGGAGACGCGCCCGATGACCATGCGCTGCTGGCCGAACTGACCGCCGCGCAGGGCGGGGCCGGAGCTGCCGCACCCGCTGCGGCGGCCGCCGCCCCTGCCGAGGCTGAACCCGCTCCGTCTGAACCGGCGGCCAGCGAGAGCGATCCGCTCGACTTCGATCTCGATTCGATGCTGGATGACATCACCGGCGAGATCGGCGGCGATACCCCGGACGAAGCCGGAATCGGCACCTGGCAGCTGCATGTCCGGCCCCACGCCGGGGCGATGCGCAATGGCAGTGAACCGCTGCTGATGCTGCGCGAACTTGCCGGGCTGGGCGGCGAATGCACCGCCTGCGATCTGTCTCAGCTGCCGATGCTCGATGCGCTCGATCCCACCCAGGGCTATCTCGGCTGGACCTTTGACTTGCCCGCCACGGTGGACGAAGCCGCTGCGCGCGAGATTTTTGACTTTATCGGCGATGATTGCAGCCTGGCCAGCGGCGATGCCGCGATCCCGCCGGTCCGGATCGAAGCCCCTCGCCCTGCCCCCGCGCCCGCCGCCGCCACCCCGGCGGCCGCCGCGCCCGCACCGGGCGCGCCTGCGACTGCTGCTGCTCCGGCTGAAAAGTCCGTCGCCGCCGCCGCGCCGGGTCCCTCGATCCGGATCGACCTCGCCAAGCTTGACCGGCTGATCGATACGGTGGGCGAAGTGGTGATTGCCCAGGCCATGCTGGCCCAGCGGCTGACCAGCGAAGGTCTGTCCGGGATCGAGGAGCTGGCCCTGCTCGAATCGCTGACCCGCGACATCCAGGAAAGTGCCATGGCGATCCGCGCCCAGCCGATCGGATCGGTGTTCAGCCGGGTCCCCCGGATCCTGCGCGAACTGGCCAGTTCGACCGGCAAGCACGTCAAGCTTGACCTGGTCGGCGAAGGCACCGAACTCGACAAGACCGTGATCGAACGGCTGGGTGAACCGCTGACCCATCTGATCCGCAATGCGGTCGATCACGGGATCGAACCGGCCGAGGAACGTCTGGCCAGTGGCAAGAATGCCGACGGCACCCTGACCCTGTCCGCCGAACACCGATCGGGCCGGATCCTGATCAAGATCGCCGACGACGGACGCGGGATCGACCGTGACCGGGTATTTGCCAAGGCCGTCGAAAAGGGGCTGGTCGCCGCCGATGCGCCGCTGTCCAAGGAAGAGATCGACCACCTGATCTTCGCCCCCGGCTTTTCCACCGCCGCCACCGTTTCCAGCATTTCCGGACGCGGGGTGGGCATGGATGTGGTGCGCCAGAACGTGAAGGAACTGGGCGGCCGGATCACGATCGAAAGCGAACCCGGCAAAGGCACCACCTTTACCCTGACCCTGCCACTGACCCTGGCCATTTCCGACGGGATGATCGTGTCGGTGGGCGAACAGACGCTGGTCGTCCCGCTGGCCCATGTGGTCGAAAGCCTGCGTCCCGGACCGGGCGAAGTGCGCGGCCTGGGGGCAAACCGCCACATGCTGAACGTGCGGGGCAAATTCATCCCGGTGCTGCCGCTGCACAACCTGCTGGGCTGCGGCCAGGCGGTGCAGGATCCCGATCACGGCGTGCTGATCGTGGTCGATACCGAAAGCTCGGGCCAGGCCGCTCTGCTGGTCGATACGATCAGCGACCAGCGCCAGTTCGTGATCAAGAGCCTCGACACCCATTACCGCGCGGTAGAGGGCGTCGCCGGGGCTACGATCCTTGGCGATGGCCAGGTGGCGCTGATCCTCGACGTTGACGGACTGGTCACCCGCGCACTGACCGCACCCAGCCTGGCCGAAGCGGCATGAGCATCGCCAGTGCCTTTTCCTCCGGCCTGCCGGGGATCAGCCCCGAGGTCTATGGCCCGGCCGATTTCAAGGCGGTGAGCAATATCGTTCACGCCCATGCCGGGATCGTCCTGCCGCAGGGCAAGGCGATGCTGGTCTATTCGCGGCTGGCCCCGCTGGTCCGCGAGGCCGGGGTCGGCACTTTCGCCGCCTTTGTCGAACAGATGCGGGTGGACGAGGCGCAGCGGATGCGCGCGATCAAGGCGCTGACCACCAACCACACCTTCTTCTACCGCGAAGCCCACCATTTTGAGCATCTGGCCGCCGTGGCCCGTCCCGAACTGGTCAGCGCGCTGGAACGCGGCGAGAAGGTCCGGATCTGGTCGGCGGGCTGTTCCAGCGGCGAGGAGACCTGGTCGCTGCTGATGACCCTGCTGGGGCCGGATCGCCCCGCGGGCGCCATGCTGGCCAAGCGCAACCTGCGCGTGCTGGCATCGGACCTCGCGACCCACGCCCTGACCAAGGCGCGCGCGGCGACTTATGGCGTGAGCGAGATCGAACCGGTCCCCGAACCGCTGCGCCGGGCCTGGGCCCAGGTGCAAGGCGGCGAAGCGGTGATCGCCGATCTGGTCCGCGATCTGGTGCGCTTTCGCGAGCTCAACCTGTTGCAGGACTGGCCGATGCGCGGCCGGTTTGATGTGATCTTCTGCCGCAACGTGATGATCTATTTCGACAATCCAACCAAGGAACGGCTGGTCGAACGCTTTGCCGAAATGCTGCGTCCGGGCGGCTACCTTTACATCGGCCACAGCGAACGCGTGACCGGGCCTGCCGCCCGCCTGCTCGCTCCGGTCGGTCCCACCATCTACCAGCGGAGTGCGCGATGACTATTCGGGTTCTGATCATCGACGATTCGGCCACCATGCGCGCGATCCTGATGTCGCGGCTGGCCGAAGAGCCGGACATCCGCGTGATCGGCACGGCGGCCAACGCCGCCGAAGGGCGCGAACTGATGCGGGCGATGAACCCCGATGTGGTCACGCTGGATGTCGAAATGCCGGGGATGAACGGGCTCGATTTCCTGGAAAAGATCATGAAGCTGCGGCCCACGCCGGTGATCGTGGTGTCCGGATCCACCCAGGAAGGGACCGAGGCGACGGCCCGCGCGCTCGCGCTGGGGGCGGTCGATTGCTACGCCAAGTCGGACCGCACCGGGGGCCTGCCGCTCAACGATCAGGGCAAGCTGGCCAGCCTGATCCGCGAAGCTGCCCGGGTGCGCTTTTCCGATCGCTGGCCGATTTCCCCCAAAGTGACCAATGAGGCACGCGCCTCAATCGGGGGCGATACGCGGATGATCGCAATCGGGGCATCAACCGGCGGGGTTGAAGCCCTGCAGATCCTGCTTCGCGGCTTCCCGGAGGATTGCCCGCCGACCCTGATCGTCCAGCATGTCAACGCCCGCTTCGCCCCGGCGATCGCCAAGACGCTCGACATCGCCTGTCCAGCCAAGGTCGTGCTGGCGGAAAGCGACATGCCGCTGCGCGCGGGCCACGTCTATCTGGCCCCCGGCGGTGACCGCCACCTGACGGTGGGCGGATCGGGCGCACACTATGCCAAGCTGCGCCAGGGCGATCCGGTTTCGGGCCATATCCCCAGTGTCGACGTGATGTTCGATTCGGTCGCCGATGCGGTGGGAGCCCGCGCGGTCGGGGTGCTGCTTACGGGCATGGGCAGCGACGGAGCCCGGGGCCTGCTCGCCATGGCCCGCGCCGGCGCCTGGACCATTGCCCAGGACGAGGCGACCTGCACCGTATTCGGCATGCCGCGCGCCGCGATCTCGCTCGGCGCGGCGGGCATCGTCGCCCCGATCGACAAGATCGCCTACCACGCATTCCGCAAGGCGGCCTGAAGCGATGCTGCAACAGCCGATCCTGTCTGGCAAACCGATCACCCGCATCACCGTGATGCAGGGCCAGGCGCTGGTCAGCGCGGGCCCGCGGGTGGAGCTGACCACTGTGCTGGGCAGCTGCGTGGCCACCTGCCTGTTCGATCCCGAGATCGAGCTGGGGGGAATGAACCACTTCCTGCTGGCCGAACCCCTGTCCAGCCAGAAGGACGCGGCGGTGGATGAACACTACGGCGTCTATCTGATGGAAGTGCTGATCAACCAGATGCTGGCCCACGGCGCGAGCAAGAGCCGGATGCGCGCGCATCTGTATGGCGGCGCGAACCTGCATGCCAACATGGCGCGAATCGGCAGCGCCAATGCCGATTTTGCCCGGACCTTCCTGCAGCATGAGCGGATCCCGCTGATCAAGGAAGACCTGGGTGGGGCCAATGCCCGGCGGGTCGATTTCCGCCCGGCCAGCGGGCAGGTCCGCTGCCGCGCGGTGGAAAACCACATGGCCCCCACCCCCCAACCGATCCACCGACCCAGCGCCGCAAGCGGCGAAGTCGAACTGTTCTGACCCGAGAGCGAGACCAGCGATGTCCAAGCCAACCCGCATTCTTACCGTCGATGACAGCGCCTCGATGCGCGCCCTGCTCAACCATGCGCTCAGCACCCAGGGGTTCGATGTGGCCCAGGCTGATGACGGCATTTCCGCGCTCGAATGGCTCGCGCTTAACGAGGTGGATCTGGTGATCACCGATATCAACATGCCGCGGCTTGATGGCTTTGGCCTGATCGAGCGTCTGCGCAACGGCAGCCGCCACCGCGACCGCCCGATCCTGGTCCTGACCACCGAAAGCTCTGACGAGAAAAAGGCCCGCGCCCGCGCTGCCGGAGCGACCGGGTGGATCGTCAAGCCGTTCGACGCCGAAAAGCTGGTCGCCGCCGTGCGCCGCGTTACCCACTGATTGCCCGAGGAGAACCAAGCAATGTCCCGCGAACTCATCACCTTCGAAGTGGCCGGCCAGGTCTTTGCGCTCGACATCATGGCGATCCGCGAGATCCGCGCCTGGACCCCGGTGACCAAGCTGCCCCGCGTTCCCGCCCATGTCGCGGGCGTGGTCAATCTGCGCGGCACGGTGCTGCCGGTGGTCGATCTGGCCGCGCGGCTGGGCTGGCCCGCGACCGAGGCGACCAGCCGCCATGCGATCATTGTCACCCAGCTGGGCGGGCAGATCAGCGGCTGGATCGTCGAATCGGTCAGCGACATCGTCACCCTGCCGCAGGACGCACTGCAGCCTGCGCCCAGCACCGGGGCCGACAGCGTGGTCCAGTTCCTGGAAGGGCTGGCCGCGATCGATGATCACATGGTCCAGGTGCTCAGCCTTGCCGCACTGAGCGCGGGCGAGGAACTGGCCGAGGCGGCCTGAGGCGATGCGCGACGAAGCGGTCCATGCCGCCACAATCCAGCGCGCCGCCGCGATCCTGGCCGAACTGGGGCATGAGATCGAGCGGCTGGGCGCGGAGCTGTGCGCGGACCCGGCCTTCGTCGAACGCCACCTGACCGCGCTGCAATCGATCGATCTGATCGCCCAGCAGCAACACGCCATCGCCGCCCTGCTCCAGGCCGATTGTGCCGTGAGCGGGGTGGAACGGATCGGCTTGCAGGATTTGCAGCACCGGCTGCGGAGCTGAGCCTGGGGGCTCAGGCACCACCGGCCCGCGCCCCCTCCCGGCCACCCATTCAGGGTACTCTCGTGGGTGGCCGGGAGGGGGAGCGGGCCGGTGGTGCTTCCACGCAAGTGGAACAGACTCTAAGGAGTCGCACCTAGTGCAGTGCTAGCGCCGGGCTAACCATGATGCACTATTCAGGACCTGCGCGGGGCAGCCCGCGCCAATCAAGTCCTGGAAGGAAGGCACGTACCAACATACTGTCCCGATTGCAGACGCCCCGGCCACCGTCCCGTCCCGGCCGGGGCGTCTCCTTTTCCGGTCAGTTGAGCCGCGCCCCTGGGGCCGGAGCGACCGCCGCCTGATGGCCATCGAGCTTCAGCGCCGGACCCGCCAGTGCTGCCGCCATGGCCCCGATCAGGGCGGTTGCCAGACAGTCCCCTTCGGCGCTGGCTTCGCCCGTAAGCCCTTCGAAAACAACGGTTGCCATCGGACAGCCCGCTGGAGCCTGCGAGATCAGCAGCCCCGCGCGCCCTTCCAGCAGAGCCAGAGCCGCGCTGCTTGCTCCGCCCGCGCCGATCAGGCGGAGCAGCGCAGCGCGTTCAGGCAGCCCGGCAAAGCGGCGGCCCCATTCACCCGGAGCCCCGGCCAGCAGTTCGCGCGCCGCCAGGATCTGTTCGTCCGCTTCGGCAGCAGCGGCGCTGGCGCAAGCGAATGCCAGTTCGGCCATCCGGTCCTGCCATTGTCCCAGCGCTGATATTGCGACCACACCCATCTTGTACGTCCTTGGAACCCGTCCACGGCGATTGCGGCACCGGCGCAGGGCGAGTCAATCGCCTTGCGGCGGGCCCTGCTCCATATCGGAACAATCGCCGGTCACGCGGCCGTGAAGCGCCCTTCAAACACCACTCCGGCCACTTTCACTTCCCGCAGCCGTGCCGCGCCCAGGGCGTGGGGATTGCGGTTCAGCACGGCAAAGTCGGCGCGCTTGCCCGGCGCGATCGATCCGACCTGGGCGTCCATGCCGATGACCTGCGCCGCCTCGATCGTGATCGCCCGCAGCGCCTTGTCGAGCGAGAGCCGTTCGGCCGGGGCCATCACCGTGCCGCCCACCCCGATCCGGTTGGCCGCGATCCAGGCGAGGTAGAGCGGATCGACCGGGGCCATGTTGAAATCGCTGTGCAGCCCCAGCGGCACGCCCTTGCGCTCCAGCGATCCCAGTCGGTTGATCTGTTCCGCCCGGCCCGGCCCCAGCCCTTCGCGGCTATAGGCTTCGCCCAGCACGCGGATGTAGTTGGGCTGGGCGGAAACCATCAGCCCCAGCTGGGCAATCCGGCGGTTCTGCGCTTCGGTCGAATAGCCCAGGTGTTCCAGCGTGATCCCCTGCGCCGCGCGCCGCTCCAGCCGGGCCGCGCCGTCCAGCACGGCGTCGAGCCCTTCATCGCCGTTGACGTGGATGTGCAGCGAAAAGCCCGCCTGCCAGTAGCGCTGCATCTGGCGGTGCAGGTCTTCGGGCGGGGTGATCCAGCGGCCGGCATGGCCATCGATATAGCCCGGCGGGTTCATCCGCATGTTCTGCGCAAAGAAGGCCCCGTCGGCGAGCAGCTTGACCCGGCGTTGCAGCCCGACATGCGCCCCGGAAAACCGCGCGCGCGTGGCAGCCAGCCAGCCATCAAGATCGGCCACGCCATCCAGCTGGCTGGCGAGCGGCATCAGCCCCATCCGCGAAGGGTTGCCGGACCGTTCGAACTGGGTCCGGACCAGACCGGCTTCGGTATCGAAATCGGCAAAGATCCCGGTCGCCATATCGGATGCGGTGGTGACCCCGCTGGTCAGCATCATCCGCTGCAAGGCCTGCATCCCCGCCGCAACCTTGCCCGGCCCCAGGATCAGCGGGCGCAATTTGGCCAGGGCCGCCAGCAGCGCGGTTTCGGTGAACATGCCGCGCTGGTAATCGCCATGCGCGGGATCGGCCTTTGCCGTTTGCAGCAGCTGGGCAAACTGGTCCGCGCCGGTCACGCCCCAACTTTCCAGCATGGCCGTGCTGACGATGATTTCGTGGAAACTGCGCTGCCAGACCAGTACCTGGCGGCCCGGCGCCATCGCGTCGAGGTCGGCGCGGCCCAGCGGGCCGTGGAACAGTTCGTGATATCCCCAGGTCAGGTACGGGCCCGGCGGCGCCGCCGCCAGCGCCGCCTTCAGCCGCGCCCGGTAGGCCGCCGGGGTCAGCGCCGCAGGGGATATGCCCGAAGGTAGCTGCCATTCATCGGGTGCGATGAACGGGATGTTGAGCATGACCGCGGCCTGCATCGGATGCAGATGCGGGTCGATCAGGCCGGGCAGCAGGACGTTCCCGGCCAGGCTGCGATCGTGCCGCACCATGCGCCCCCGGGTCCAGGGCTCCAGCTCGGCCAGGCTGTCACCCAGCCCCAGCACGATCCCCCCGGCCACGGCAACAAACCGGCAGGCAGGCCGCGCCGGCTCCATGGTGATGATCCGCGCGGCTTCGTAAAGCGTCACTTCATCGAAGCTGGCCGCGCTGGCCGCTCCGCCGTGCAGGAACGGCCCCGACAGGAATGGCAATGTGGCTGCGCCGCCCAGCACACCTCTGCGGCTGATCATGATCCGATCCCCCCTTCAACAAGCAAGAGGGCCCCGGGCCAATGGCCCGGGACCCTCCGATAAGCATCCCTCCCAGGAGTGCTTAGAACTTTACCCCGGCCGTGATGCCATAGCGGCGCGGTTCGAGGGTGAAGATGTTGGTGTAGTTACCCGAGGACTGGTCGTTCACGTAGAGACCGGTGATCGAGTCCTTGTCGAACAGGTTCTGCACCCAGGCGCGGGCATACCACTTCTTGTCCGGACCATCGAGCTGCAGCTGAGCGTTCACCTGGGTGAAGCTCGGGATCTCGTTGACCGTGCCGTTGAAGATGTTGCCGAACGACTTGCCGGTGTAGATGAAGTCCGCACGCGGGGTCAGCGTCATGTTACCACCCAGCGGAGCAGCGTACTGCACACCCGCCGAGAACTTGTAGTCCGGCGCACCGGGCAACTTGTTGTTCTTGATGTTGACCGGGATCCCCGAGGAGAACACCGAAACGCCGCCAAACGCCGCACCCACCGTCGGCGCGAGGGCATTAAGCACCGCGCAGACGCTGAAGGCACCGGTCGAAGCGAGACCGCTGCCGGACGGGAAGGCCGTGGTCGGCTTGAGACCCGCACCAGCCTTGAGCGGTGCGGCAAGCCCGGCGTTGATGATCGTGTTGACCTGATTGACGAAACCGTTGGCCCCCGCCGCGTTGCCGGCCGTGTTCGGCGCGACGGCGCAGTTGGCACCGTTGGTCAGATCCTTGATGATCACCGAATCCGCACGGCCACCGCCGAAGTCACGCGGGTTGGCAAGCAGTTTGTCCTGCGAAACCTTGGCGTTGAGGTAGCTGGCGTTCATGTTGATCGACAGCTCACGGGACGGACGGAAGATCGCTTCGGCTTCCAGACCATAGATCGTCGCGCTGACGTTGTCGTTGACCGAGGTACGGGCAACGATGCGCGACAGCTGGAGATCCTTGTACTTGTAGTAGAAGCCGGTCAGGTTCAGCTGCATCGGGCCGAAGTTGTTCTTCGATCCCATTTCGAAGGCATCGACGAATTCCGGCTTGAAGCTTTCCGGAACCGCGAAGACCGGCGACAGCGGCGGGTTGATACCGCCTGACTTGTAGCCCCGCGAATACGAGAAGTAGAGCAGGTTGTCCGGCGTGATCTGGTAATCAAGCACGGCGCGGCCAGTCCATTCGCTGAACTTCACCTTGCGGGTCTGGAACAGCTGGTTGCCCGCAGTACCGGCATCGGCATCGTACGAACCGATGAACGGCGAAGCATAGGCATTGGTCGAGCTGAACGGTGCCAGGAAGCTGGCCAGCGTGGTGCGAGCCGTGATGTCCTTTTCATCGTGGTTGTAGCGCAGACCAAGGGTCAGCTTCAGCTTGTCGTTGAACTGGTAATAGGCTTCGCCGAAGATCCCGTGGCTCTTCACGACCATGTCGTCAGAGTTGTTGCGATAGGTCGGGGTGGCCAGGTAGCTCGGCGGGAGGCCGTTCGAGAACGAAGTGAACGCCCCGACCAGGCCGGTGAAGTAGTCAATCCCGAACGAGTCAATGTAATAGCTGTTCTCGGTCAGGTGCAGCTTGGCATAGATGCCGCCGATCAGGAAGTTGAACGGGCCATCAAGCTTGGAAGACAGGATGGCTTCCGTGCTCCAGCTGGTCTGGTTCTGGTTCGAACGGTCAAAGTCCAGCGGCGAGCTGGCGCAGACCTTGTGTCCGCCAAAGGCACCGGTGCCGGTTTCTTCCGGCAGCGAGGTGCAGAGCGCGCCGTTCGGGCCATTGGGCATGATCGCGGCGGCAAGCGGCGCGAAATAGGCCGAGGACCCGGGCACGAAGGCCGGAGCGAGAAGACCCGTCGGGATGCCGTTGGCAGCAAACACGGCCAGGGTGTTCAGCGCAGGGGCGTAACCAGTGCGGCTCTGGACCGAATTGTTGTAGTCCTGGCTCGAATCCAGATCGACCTTCTGCCAGTTGCCGCCAAGCTTGAGCGAGAAGTTCTCACCCAGTTCCTGTTCGATGCTGCCCTGAACAATCCATTCCTGCGTATAATAGCTGGGTTTGGTGTCCGTATCGACCGTGCGGTAATCGGTCGGATTGACCACGGTCGAATAGACATCCGGACCATAAACGCTGCCGAGCGCCAGCGCGGTCGGCAGGCCCTGGGTCGCGAAGAATTCGCGGCTGGTCAGCACGCCGACGAAAGTGGTGTTGGCATTGGTGGTTTCGAACGGACGACCGCCGTTGAGGCAGCCCATCACGCCGGTCGGGTCGCGCTGGCACAGCTGCTTCTGGATGCGCATGCGGCTGTCGCGTTCATGGAAGTACTGGGCCATCACGTCGATCGTGGTGCCAGTGCCGGGTTCGATCCGCAGCGAGCCGCGCAGGCCGTACATGTCGCGGTCATCGATCCGTGAATTGTCATAGAGGTTCTTGGTGTAACCGTCGCGGTTCAGATAGAAGCCCGACAGGCGCACGCCGATCGCATCGCTGAGCGGGGCATTGACCATGCCCTTGACCTTGATGCCGTTGTAGTTGCCATATTCGGCTTCCGCGCTGGCGCCCATGCCCGACAGGTCAGGCCGTGCGGTGCGGAAGTTGACCACGCCCGAGGTGGCGTTGCGGCCGAACAGGGTGCCCTGCGGCCCGCGCAGCACTTCGACCTGGGAAAGATCGTAGAATTCACCTTCGAACAGGCGGGTGCCGAACAGCGGCGCGTCGTTCAGGTGGATCGCGGTCGCGCTGTCGCAGGTCACGCCTACGCAGAGGTCACCGATCCCGCGGATCGTGAAGCTGGCCGAAGTGAAGTTGGTCTTGGTGAAAGTGACATTCGGCAGCGTGAGCTGAAGGTCCGACGTGTTCTTGATCTGCTGCTTTTCCAGCGCTTCGCTGTTGAAGGCCGAAACGGCGATCGGCACGTCCTGCAGGCGCTGATTGGTGCGCTGTGCGGTAACGATGATTTCGGTGCCG